>JAEWHT010000064.1 GCA_023387695.1 Pseudomonadota bacterium
CCCCGGAATGACGATCGGGTCTTTCGTCCCGGATTGCGCTCCGCTCCATCCGGGCTACGGGCTACACGCCCTACCCCGTGGGCGTGCCCTGCTTCCACTGGCCGCCGGCGATCTTCGCCGCCGCGATCACCGCCTGTGTCCGGCTCTCGACGCCGAGCTTTTGCAGGATCGCCGAGACGTGCGCCTTGATGGTCGCTTCGGAGACGCCAAGCTCGTAGGCGATCTGCTTGTTGAGCAGTCCCTCCGATAGCATCATCAGCACGCGCACTTGCTGTGGCGTCAGCGTCACCAGGCGGTCGCGCAGCTTGGTCATGTCGGGATCGGAGGCCACCGTCAGATCGGTGTCGGCGGGAACCCAGACGTCGCCTTCCATCACCTTGAGGATGGCATCGCGCAGCGTCTCGACGCCGAACCGCTTCGGGATGAAGCCGGAGGCGCCGAAATCGAGCGAGCGGCGGATCGTGCCGCTGTCGTCGGAGGCCGAGACGATCACGACCGGGATCGCCGGATATTGCGCGCGCAGATAGATCAGGCCGGAGAAGCCGGAGATGCCGGGCATCGAGAGGTCGAGCAGGACCAGATCGACGTCGGAGTTCTGCTCCAGCAGCTTGGTCAGATCCTCGAACGATCCGGCCTCGTCGATCTTCGCGGTGCTCAGCACGCCCGCCACCGCCTGCCGCAGCGCATCGCGGAACAGCGGATGGTCATCGGCAATGACGAGATGGGTGGAAGGAGCGCTCATCGATCTCTTGCTGTCGTTCGTCACAGGGCCAGTAATCCGGATCGGCGCGATGGTCAATTCTTCCCCGGCCGGCCGTGGCATGCAAGGGCGCATTATTCCTTTGCCGGAAAGGGGTTAATCCGCAAGTGGCGACCGGGGCGCTGCACTATAAATCCGCGCCGTCAGTTGCGTGTCAGTGCGCACGGCCGAAAGTCGTATTGGGAGGGGTTTCACGCCGATGTTACCTTGAGGGTAAGACCCAGGTTGATCCGGCATGCCCGGACAGCCGGGACGCGAGGAAACGAAATTCGGGGAGCGCATTCACGATGTCTACAATGGCTGCAACGTCGGCTCGATCGACCGGCATGACGAAGGATGAGCGATTCGTCATCCTCGCCTCGTCGCTCGGCACTGTCTTCGAGTGGTACGACTTTTATCTCTACGGGTCGCTGGCCGGCATCGTCGGCACGCAGTTCTTCACCATCGCCGGCGCCGACGGCAAGCCGATGTTCGACCAGGCCACGCGCGACATCTTCGCGCTGCTGGCCTTTGCGGCGGGCTTCCTGGTCCGTCCGTTCGGCGCGATCGTGTTCGGCCGTATCGGCGACATCGTCGGCCGCAAATATACCTTCCTCGTCACCATCCTCATCATGGGTATGTCGACCTTCATCGTCGGCCTGCTGCCCGGCGCCGCGCAGATCGGCATCGCAGCTCCGATCATCCTGATCGGCCTGCGCCTGCTGCAGGGCCTCGCACTCGGTGGCGAATATGGTGGTGCGGCGACCTACGTCGCCGAACATGCACCGCCCGGCAGACGCGGCTACTACACCTCCTTCATCCAGACCACCGCAACGCTCGGCCTGTTCCTGTCGCTGCTGGTGATCCTGTTCACCCGCACCGCGACCGGCGAGCCCGGCTTTGCCGGCGCTCCGGGCGCTTATTGGGGCGGCTGGCGCATTCCGTTCCTGGTGTCGGTCTTCCTGCTCGGCATCTCCGTCTGGATCCGTATGCGCCTCAACGAGTCGCCGGTGTTCCAGCGCATGAAGGAGGAAGGCAAGACCTCCAAGGCGCCGCTGACGGAAGCTTTCGGCAACTGGGGCAACGCCAAGATCGTGATCCTGGCGCTGATCGGCCTCACGATGGGCCAGGCCGTGATCTGGTACACCGGCCAGTTCTACGCGCTGTTCTTCCTGCAATCGATCCTGAAGGTCGACGGCTACACCGCCAACCTGCTGATCGCCTGGTCGCTGCTGCTCGGCACCGGCTTCTTCCTGGTGTTCGGCGCACTGTCCGACAGGATCGGCCGCAAGCCTATCATCCTGGCAGGCTGCCTGATCGGCGCACTCACCCTGTTCCCGATCTTCAAGATGATCTCGTCCAACGCCAACCCGGCGCTGGAAAAGGCCTATGAGACGGTCAAGGTGCAGGTGGTGGCGGATCCCGCAAGCTGCGGCGATCTGTTCAACCCGGTCGGCACGCGCGTCTTCACGGCGCCTTGCGACACGGCACGTGCCTTCCTCGCCCAGTCGTCGGTGAAGTACTCTACGGTTGCTGGACCGGCTGGCGCGGTGAAGATCCTCGTCAACGACAAGGAAGTACCCTACACCGACGCCAAGACATCGAACCCGGCGATCACCGCGGCGACGCAGGCGGCGGGCTATCCGAAGGTGGGTGACGCGGGCATCGTCAAGATGTCGAACCCGTTCGACATCTTCCGTCCGCAGGTGGCGGCGACCATCGGTCTGCTGTTCATCCTCGTGCTCTACGTCACCATGGTGTACGGCCCGATCGCGGCGATGCTGGTCGAACTGTTCCCGACCCGCATCCGCTACACCTCGATGTCGCTGCCCTATCACATCGGCAACGGCTGGTTCGGCGGCCTCCTGCCCGCGACCGCTTTCGCGATCACGGCATCGACCGGCGATATCTACTCCGGCCTGTGGTACCCGGTCTGCTTCGCGGCGATCACGGCCGTGATCGGCTTCCTCTTCGTCCCCGAGACGAAGGACGTCGACATCACCAAGACCTGATCGCCTCAGGCGCTGACAACACAACCGGCCGCGGAGCGATCCGCGGCCGGTTTGCTTTTGAGTGCTTACTGATTGCTGCCGATGAACTGCAGCACGATTTCGCGGTGGTGCGGACGCGCGCGATGCTCGACCAAATAGATCGCCTGCCAGGTGCCGAGCGCTAGCCGGCCGCCCAGCACCGGCACCTGCAGCGACGTCTGCGTCAGCATCGTCTTCACATGCGCAGGCATGTCGTCGGGCCCTTCGGTATCATGCGTCCACGGCGCATTTTCCGGCGCGAGCCGCGCGAGCGCGGTGGTGAGATCGACCAGCACCGAGGGATCGGCATTCTCCTGGATCGTCAGTGACGCCGAGGTGTGACGGATGAACAGCGTCAGTGCACCGTTGCCGGCGCGCGCCTCGTTGATGAACTTGGCGGTTTCGCTCGTGAGATCGGTAAAGCCGCGGCCCTTTGTCTGCACGGCGAGGAGCGACGAGACGATCGTGGTGGCCTGTACCGACGATGGCGTCGAGCGCGTGACGGATTTGACTGATGTCATGAAAGGTCTTTCAACTCAGCTTCAAATCTTCCCCGACACGTCCTTCTGCACGCGATTGGCCATGTCGATCAGGCGTCGCCACGCCTTTTCCAGGAACGACATCATGCGGTCCATGTCCTGATCGCTGGGCAGCGGGATCTCGAGCTTGCGATCGCCCTCGGCGACTTTCGGTTCGGGTTTCTTCAGGGAGTCGGATTTGGGCAGCGCGTCGTCGATCTTGCCTGATACGGTCGGTCCGGCAGCGATCTGCCCCTTCAGTTTTTCCACCTCGACCTGGAGGCGACCGATCTCGGCATCGAGCGCGGTGCGTTCGTCGGGCACGGCGTAGCAGGCCCAGCCCGAGCCATTCTTGCTGCAGGTCGAGACCGTGCCGGTGCGGGTGTCGAGCCGCAGCACGCCTTCGGGGATCGGCGTCATGCTGTAGCGACCGTTTTCGCCGTCGGGTGCGGATTGCGCGGCCACCAGGCTGCCGCTGAGCGTCGCCACGGCGACGATTGCCGCAGCACACCATGATGTTGTGGATGATTTCGCCGGTCTCATCGCGCTCTCCGCCACGCCGCGCAGGTGGCACATACCAGAATTCTACACCCCGGCGGGCGGCGGCGCATCGCCGGCCCACGCGAATCCGCCGTCAAAAACCGCATCTGCGAGATCAACGATGCCGGTCGTCCGTTTGATCCCGGGACCACGGCGAAATGTCGGTCGTAACGGCAGATGATGCGGAGAGCTGCTGCGGTGCGGCGTCACGCTGTGTGCAGCGCTGACGCGCAGGCCGATATCATAAATAAAATCAGATAGATAACTGATCACGACGCGATCGTGACTTGGCTTGACTTGATTATGAGCGGTCAGTATGGTCCGCGCGGCTTTTGAGGGTGGCGGGCGTAATTTCCATTCAACCGCAGCGTTTCGGGTCTTCGTGGCATGGCTCAAGACACGGGACACAGCGGGAGTGGAGATCGCGATAGACCGTCCGAGGAAGCTGCGCTTTCCGAACGGCTCGGAAATCTTGATCAGCGGTTGTCCGAATTTCGCGACCGCCACGTCAAGACCGAGCAACCCGCAGGTGACGGTGGAGACGGAGCGGCCAGAGCCTCGGCGATGGCGCTTGGTTTTCGGTTATCCTCCGAGTTGGTCGCCGGTGTCGCTGTCGGAGCGGGGATTGGCTGGGGTTTCGACCGTTTGCTGTCGACGTCGCCTTTCGGATTTATCGTGTTCCTGCTGCTGGGCTTCGTGGCCGGCGTGGTGAATGTGGTGAGGTCGGCGGGCGCAGGTCAGAACAGGCGCGGTGGTTCTTAAGGCCAATCCGACAGGAGAGGAATGATCGCGCCGGTTTCGCCGGTGCGGGCCGGCCCGGCCGGCAGACCGAGACACGCCGGCTCGTCCGGCAGACCAAGAGATGCCGCGCCGATGAAAATCGATCCGATCCACCAGTTCAACATCGAGCCTCTCTTCACGATCGGCCATATCGGCCATCATACGATCGCCTTCACCAATTCATCGCTCTACATGCTGGTGGCTGTGGCCATCATCTCGCTGCTGATGCTGGCCAGCGGCTCGCAGCTGGTTCCGGGCCGCCTGCAGTCGGTCGCCGAGATCTCCTACGAATTCGTCGCCTCGACCATCCGTTCGACGGCCGGCGCGGAAGGCATGAAGTTCTTCCCGCTGATCTTCTCGCTGTTCATGTTCATCTGCGTCTCGAACCTGGTCGGCATCGTCCCCTACACCTTCACGATCTCGAGCCACCTGATCGTCACGGTCGGACTGGCACTGCTGGTCTTCTTCACCGTGCTGATCTACGGCGTCGCCAAGAACGGCCTGAAGTTCTTCTCGATCTTCGTTCCTCACGGCGTCCCCGGCTACATCCTGCCGCTGGTGATGTTCATCGAGATCCTGTCGTTCTTCCTGCGCCCGGTCTCGCACAGCATTCGTCTGTTCGCCAACATGCTGGCCGGCCACATCGCGCTGAAGGTGTTCGCGGGCTTCGTCGCGATGCTGGGCTTCTCGCTCGGCGCTCTCGGCTGGGTCGGCGGCGTGCTGCCGCTGGCGCTCACGATCGCGCTGTACGCGCTCGAAATTCTGGTCGCGTTCCTGCAAGCCTATGTGTTTGCGATCCTGACCTGCATCTACCTCAACGACGCCATTCATCCGGGACACTAAGCGGTCCGGGGAATTTCCACCCAAAACCCAATCTTTCTTCCAAGGAGTCTAAAATGGATCCGGCAGCAGCAAAACTTATCGGCGCGGGCATCGCATGCATCGGCATGGGCGGCGCGGGCGTCGGCGTGGGCGTGATCTTCGGCAACTACCTCGCCGCAGCCGTTCGCAACCCCTCGGCCGCTCAGGGCCAGTTCGGCAACCTGATCTTCGGCTTCGCCGTGACCGAAGCGCTCGGCATCTTCTCGCTGCTGATCGCGCTGCTTCTGCTGTTCGTTTTCTAAAGAACGACTTCTTTCGCGCCGCTTCATCCGAAGCGGCGCGTGACAGCAACGGGAGTACTCCATGGCCGAGAGTCATGGCGGGGCAAAAAGTCCGGCGGCGGGCGCCCACACCGAGGCCGAAGGCGGTCACGGCGGTGGTTTTCCGCCGTTCGAGAGCAGCACCTTTGCTTCGCAGCTGGTGTCGCTCGCGATCTTCTTCGTCCTGCTTTACGTGATCGTGTCCAAGCTCGCTCTGCCGAAGGTCGGCGGTGCGATCGAAGCACGTCAGAACAAGATCGAGGGTGACCTCGCCGAAGCGCAGACGCTGAAGGACCAGTCCGAGGCGGCGCTGAAGGCCTATGAAGGCGAGCTCGCTGCGGCGCGCTCGCGGGCGCAGGGCATCGGCAACGAATCCCGCGACAAGGCGAATGCGCAGGCGGAAGCCGAGCGCAAGGCGCTGGAAGAGCAGCTGGCGACCAAGCTCGCCGAGGCAGAAAAGACCATTGCCTCGACCCGCGCGACCGCCATGAGCAACGTCCGCGGCATCGCGGCCGATGCGGCCGGCACCATCGTCCAGCAGCTCACCGGAGTCGTTCCGGATGCGGCGTCGGTCAATGCCGCCGTTGATGCGTCCTTGAAGGGTTAGTCGATATGTTCTTCGATCCTGAAACCTGGGTCGCCATCGCCTTCGTGATCCTGATGGTCGTGTTCGCCTATCTCGGGGTCTTCAAGTCGGCAATGTCGGCGCTCGACAAGCGCGCCGAGCGCATCAAGGCTGAACTCGACGACGCGACGCGCCTCAAGCAGGAAGCCGCCAAGGTGCTGGCCGACTACAAGGCGCGCAGCGCTTCGGCCGAGCGCGAGGCTGCCGACATCATCGCCAGCGCCAAGTCCGAAGCCGAGCGCATCGCGACCGAAGCCAAGGCGAAGATGGAAGACTTCGTCGCCCGCCGCACCAAGACCGCCGAGAGCAAGATCGCACTTGCCGAGGCCCAGGCCGTCGCCGACGTCCGCGCCGCAGCCGCTGAAGCTGCCGTCCAGGCCGCCTCGACGATCCTGTCGCAGTCGGTCAAGGGCCAGGTTGCCGACGACCTGCTGACCAAGGGCATCACCGAAGTTCGCCAGAAGCTGAACTGAGGGCAGACGCCTCACCCATCAAAAAGCCGGCGCGATGAGCGCCGGCTTTTTTTGTTTGGCGGTCTTTCGCGTCCGGGACGCGAGACCTCGCTTACTTCTTCTTCCGCACTTTGGGCTCGGGCGAGAGCGCCTGCGGGTCGAAGCCGACATAGAAGATGTAATTGTCTGCGACCGCGGCCGACGGGATCGGATAAGACAGGTCTTCGGCGACGAACGTAAAGGGCACGCTGCCGCTTTGCATCTCGACCGTGGTCCGGTAGGCCTTCGAGGCAATCACCTTCTCGCCGACACCGCCCTGCACGACGGC
>JAEWHT010000069.1 GCA_023387695.1 Pseudomonadota bacterium
CGCTTATCGTGCCGGCCAGCGCCGTCATCGACAGCGGCAACCGCCAGGTCGTGCTCCGCGATCTGGGCGAAGGCCGCTACGAGCCGCGGGACGTGAAGGTGGGGCACCGGGGCGACGGTGTCGTCGAGCTCACGAGCGGGGTCTCCGAGGGCGACTGTGTCGTCGTCAACGGCAACTTCCTGATCGACTCGGAAAGCAATCTCCAATCCGCACTGAAAGGCTTCCAGACTGGGTCAACCCCGGAGGCCAACCAATGATCGCGCGTCTGATCGGCTGGTCGGCCCGGAACCTGATGCTGGTGTTCATTGCCACGGCGTTCGCCGTTGTGGCGGGCATCTGGGCGGTCAGGACGCTGCCGCTCGACGCCATCCCCGACCTCTCGGACACGCAGGTCATTGTGTATACCGAGTATCCGGGGCAAGCGCCGCAGGTGGTCGAGGACCAGGTCACCTATCCTCTCACCACCTCGATGCTGACTGTGCCGCGCTCCAAAGTCGTGCGGGGGTTCTCGTTCTTCGGCGTCTCGTTCGTCTACGTGATCTTTGCGGACGGCACCGACATCTATTGGGCGCGTTCGCGCGTGCTCGAATACCTCAACGCCGCTGCGAAGCGCTTGCCTGCCGGCGTCACACCTACGCTCGGCCCCGACGCCAGCGGCGTGGGCTGGGTTTATCAGTATGCATTGCAATCCAAGGACAAGTCGCTCGCTGAGCTGCGGTCGATGCAGGATTGGGAGGTCCGCTTCGGGCTTTCCAAGGCCGAAGGCGTGGCCGAGGTCGCAAGCATCGGCGGCTTCGTCAAGCAATACAGCGTGACGGTGGACCCGAGCCGCCTCAGGAGCTTCAACATCCCGCTCGATAAGATCCGCGACGCCATCCGCAGCAACAACATCGATGTCGGCGGGCGGACGCTGGAGCTGGCCGAGCACGAGTTCATGGTGCGCGGCCGAGGCTACCTCAAGGGCGTGCAGGACCTCGAGAACATCGTGGTCAAGGCCGATGGGGGAACTCCGGTCTTGCTGAAGAACGTCGCGAGCGTGGAAATCGTCGGCGACGAACGGCGCGGCATTGCCGAGCTCAACGGCGAGGGCGAGGTGGCGAGCGGCATCGCGCTGCAGCGCTCGGGCGCTAATGCGCTCACCGTCATCGACAACGTCAAGGAACGGCTGAAGGAGATCGCGCCGTCATTGCCGTCCGGAACGCAGGTGGTGCCGGTCTACGACCGCTCCGAACTCATCCACCACGCCATTGAGACCCTGAAGCAAACGCTGCTCGAGGAAAGTCTCGTCGTCGCGGCGGTGTGCATCATCTTCCTGCTGCACTTGCGCAGCGCGCTGGTTGCAATCCTGATGCTGCCAGTCGGCATCCTCATGGCCTTTTTCGCGATGCGGACGCTCGGAATAGGCTCCAACATCATGAGCCTTGGCGGCATCGCCATCGCCATCGGCGCGATGATCGACGCTGCGATCGTCATGATAGAGAACGCACACAAGCATCTGGAGCGCGCGCCGAAGGGCAAGCCGCGACTCGAGATCCTGGTCGAAGCCGCGACTGAGGTCGGGCCGGCGCTGTTCTTCTCGCTGCTGATCCTCACGGTGTCGTTCCTACCGATCTTCAGCCTCGAGGCGCAGGAGGGCAGGTTGTTCGGACCTCTGGCTTTCACCAAGACCTTCGCCATGGCTTCGGCCGCTGTGCTCTCGGTGACCCTGGTTCCGGCGTTGATGGTCGTCTTCGTGCGTGGGCGGATCATTCCCGAAGCCAAGAACCCGATCAATCGCGCGCTCATCGCCATCTATCGGCCGGTGATCAAGGGCGTGCTGAAGGCTAAGACGCTGACCATCGTCATCGCCGGCGCGGTGCTCGCGACGTCGGTGTGGCCGGTGACTAAGGTCGGCAGCGAGTTCATGCCCAACCTCAACGAGGGCACGCTGCTGTTCATGCCGACGACGCTGCCGGGGCTCTCGATCACCAAATCGGCCGAGCTGCTGCAGATGCAGGACCGCATCATCAAGTCGTTTCCGGAGGTAGCGTCGGTCTACGGCAAGGCGGGTCGCGCCCAAACCGCAACTGACCCGGCGCCGACCGAGATGTTCGAGACCATCGTCAATTTGAAGCCGAAGGAGGAATGGCGCCCCGGCGTCACGACCGACAGCCTCATCGCCGAGATGGACAAGGCGTTGCAGTTCCCCGGCGTCTCCAATGCCTGGACGATGCCGATCAAGGCCCGCATCGACATGCTGTCGACCGGCATCAGGACGCCGGTGGGCGTCAAGGTCATCGGCAAAGACCTCGCCGAGATGGATGGCGTCGCCCGCCAAGTCGAAGCCGTTCTCAAATCGGTTCCAGGCACATCCAGCGCCTACGCCGAACGGGTCTTGGGCGGCTATTACCTCGAGATCGTCCCCAACCGCGAGCGGCTTTCTCGCTACGGACTGATGGTCTCCAACGTGCAGGACGTGGTATCGACGGCACTCGGCGCTGAGCCCGTCACGACCACCGTCGAAGGCCGCGAACGGTATACCGTCGCCATTCGCTACCCGCGCGACTTGCGCTCCGATCCGCAAGCCATCGCCAAGGACGTCCTGGTGTCGCTTCCGGGCGGCGGCACGGTGCCGTTGGGCGAGGTCGCCGACATCCAGCT
>JAEWHT010000196.1 GCA_023387695.1 Pseudomonadota bacterium
GCCCATGCCGATCACCACGCCGCTGACAGAGCTTCTCGGGATCAGGCATCCGATCTTGTCCGCGCCCATGGACACGATCGCCAGCAGCCGGCTGACGCGCGCCGTCAGCGAGGCCGGTGGGTTTGGCATCCTCGGCGGGGGCTACGGCGACCGCGCCCGGCTTCAGGCCGAGGCCGCGGAGCTGAAAGGCTTTGCGCCGTTCGGGATCGGCTTCATCACCTGGAGCTTGGCAAAACAGCCCGAACTTCTGGACATCGCGCTGGAAGCGCGCCCGCAGGCGGTGATGCTGTCGTTCGGCGATCCCGCGCCGTTCGTGCCGCGCATCAAGTCGAGCGGCGCGCGATTGATCTGCCAGGTGCAGAACGAGGACATGGCGAAGCAGGCGCTCGATGCCGGCGCGGAGATCTTGATCGCGCAGGGAACGGAGGCGGGCGGCCACGGCGCATCGCGCACGACAGTCGATATCGTGCCTGCGATCGTCGATCTCGCGGCCGGGCGCGTGCCTGTCGTCGCAGCCGGCGGGATTGCCGATGGTCGCGGTCTGGCGGCGATGATGATGTTGGGTGCATCCGGCGTGCTGATCGGCACGCGCTTCTATGCAAGCGCCGAGGCCAATGGTGCCGCCGAAGCCAAGGAGCGCATTCGCACCGCCGACGGCAATGGCACCGTGCGCGGCGTCGTCCCTGATTGGTCGCGAAAACTGTTCTGGCCGGCGCCGTTCACGGCACGCACGCTGGTCAACAACCACATCAAGACCTGGACCGGCCGTGAGGTCGAGCTGCTGCAGCGCGCGGACGAGATTGCCAGGGACTATGCCGCGGCAAAGATGGCGGGCGATTTCGAAATCGCGGCCGTGTTTGCGGGAGAAGCGGTCGGCCTGATCCATGATATTCCACCGGCGGCCGAGATCGTCGAACGGATTGCGTCCGAGGCCGAGCAATTGCTGGCCGGTCGACGCAACTCCATCGCATCGCTCGCATGAACCAGGAGAAGCCCACCATGTGGCCCGATCGTCGACTGATCGACCTCTTCAAGACCGAATTCCCGATCGTGCTGGCGCCGATGGCCGGCGTCATGGATGCGGAGCTGGTGATCGCGGTGGCTGAGGGCGGTGGGCTTGGCTCGCTGCCGAGCGCGATGCTGTCTCCGGAGAAGGCGCGCGAGCAGGTCAACATCATTCGCCAGCGCGTGAAGGCGCCGGTGAACATGAACTTCTTCTGCCACATGCCAATCGAACTCACGCCGGCGGCGGAAGCGCGGTGGAAGCAACGGCTCACGGGCTACTACACCGAGCATGGGCTCGATCCAGCGGCGCCGATCAATGCGGCAAACCGCGCGCCGTTTGATGCCGCCTTCTGCGAGGTCGTCGAGGAGCTGAAGCCGGAGGTCGTCAGCTTCCATTTCGGTTTGCCGGAGCCAGCGCTGCTCAAGCGCGTCAAGGCGGCCGGCTGTCTCGTCATCTCGTCGGCCACGACGGTGAAGGAAGCGGTCTGGCTCGAGCAGCGCGGCGTTGATGCTGTCATCGCGCAGGGCGCCGAGGCCGGCGGCCATCGCGCGATGTTCCTGACCGAAAAGATTGCGGAGCAGCCCGGCACCTTTGCGCTGGTGCCGCAGGTTGTCGATGCGGTGAAGGTGCCTGTGATCGCGGCGGGCGGCATCGCTGACGCGCGCGGGATCGCAGCCGCCTTCGCACTTGGTGCTTCCGGCGTGCAGATCGGCAGCGCGTATCTGCGCTGTCCGGAGTCCAAGGTCAGCGCGGGCGGCCGCAAGGCGCTTGCGGAGGCGGGGGACGATTCCACCGTGATCACCGATGTGATGACCGGACGTCCGGCGCGTGGTGTCCAGAACCGCCTGATGCGCGAGGCCGGGCCGATCTCACCAGATGCCCCACCATTTCCCCATGCCGCTACCGCCCTGGCGCCGCTGAAGGCGGCTGCCGAAAAGCAGGGCAAGGTGGATTTCACCAATCTCTGGGCCGGGCAGGCCATTGGCATGGGCCGGGAGCTTCCCGCGGCCGAATTGACCCGGGATCTCGCCAAATCGGCCTTAGCCCGCCTCCGCCAGATGGCTGGATAGTTCTGGCCCCGGTTGCGGCGCAAAACCGGCCTCTGCTATACGGCACATAGGTTTTGCCGTGAGAGGCCTTATATAATGTCCGTCGACGCCGCTACCGTCCGCCGCATCGCGCATTTGGCGCGCATTGCGGTTTCCGAGGGCGAGGTTCCGCATCTGCAGGGCGAGCTCAACGCCATGCTCGCCTTTGTCGAGCAGCTCTCGGAGGTCAATGTCGAGGGCGTGGAGCCCATGACCTCGGTGACGCCGATGCAGATGAAGAAGCGGCAAGACGTGGTCAATGACGGCGAGATCGCCGACGATATCGTTGCCAACGCGCCTGCGACCGAGGGTCACTTCTTTCTGGTGCCGAAGGTGGTCGAATAGCATAGCGTTTTCGAGCGAAGTGGAATCCGGTTCGCGTCAAGAAAACGCGTCAAATAAAGAGTCTTAGGACGCCGTGCGATGTGCATGCTTTGCGACGATGAGAAGGCCTATCAGGCCTACATGAACTACCTCGACAAGATGGAGCGGCAAGGCAAGGCTGCCGATCCCAACGTCGCCGTCAATGCCGTGCTCGACGAAATGCAGGCCGCCGCGAATGCGGCCGACAAGAAAGACGACCCGGCCAACGACAAGACCCTGTCTCCGTTCTTCTGCAGCCCGATCAATAAATGACCGATTTGACATCGCTGACGCTCGCCGAGGCCCGCAAGGGTCTCGCCGACAAGACTTTCACGTCACTCGAGCTGACCGACGCGCATCTGAGCGCGATAGAGAAAGCGCGCGTGCTCAATGCCTTCGTGCTGGAGACGCCCGACCAGGCGCGCGCCATGGCCAAGGCTGTGGACGAGAAGATCGCCAAGGGTGAGGGCGGCCCGCTCGCCGGCATCCCGCTCGGCATCAAGGATCTCTTCGCGACCAAGGGTGTACGCACCACGGCGTGCTCGAAGATACTCGGCAATTTCGTGCCGACCTACGAGTCCACCATCACCTCGCAGCTGTGGCGCGATGGCGCGGTGATGCTCGGCAAGCTCAACAATGACGAGTTTGCGATGGGCTCGGCGAACGAGACCTCGTGTTTTGGTCCGGTCGGCAATCCCTGGCGGCGGGAGGGAAGCAACACCACGCTGGTGCCGGGAGGCTCGTCCGGCGGCTCGGCCTCGGCCGTGGCTGCGCTGCTCTGCATGGGCGCGACGGCGACCGACACCGGCGGCTCGATCCGCCAGCCGGCCGCGTTCACCGCGACCGTCGGCATCAAGCCGACCTATGGCCGCTGCTCGCGCTGGGGCATCGTCGCCTTTGCGTCCTCGCTGGATCAGGCAGGACCGATCGCGCGTACGACGCGCGATGCCGCGATGCTGCTGCGCTCGATGGCCGGTCACGATCCGAAGGACACGACCTCGGTCGACATTGCTGTGCCGGATTACGAGGCCGCGATCGGCAAGTCCGTGAAGGGCATGAAGATCGGCATTCCCAAGGAGTATCGGCTCGACGGCATGCCGGCCGAGATCGAGAAGCTCTGGAGCGAGGGTGCAAAATGGCTGAAGGCGGCCGGCGCCGAGCTCGTCGAGGTGTCGTTGCCGCACACGAAGTATGCGCTGCCGGCTTATTACATTGTGGCGCCGGCGGAGGCGTCGTCCAACCTCGCGCGCTATGACGGCGTTCGCTACGGCCTGCGTGAGCAGGGCAGGAATATCATCGAGCAGTATGAAAACACCCGCGCTGAAGGTTTTGGCGCCGAGGTGCGTCGCCGCGTCATGATCGGCACTTATGTGCTCTCGGCCGGCTATTACGATGCTTACTATTTGCGCGCCCAGAAGGTGCGGACGCTGATCAAGAAGGATTTTGAGGATTGCTTCGCCAAGGGCGTCAACGCGATCCTCACACCGGCGACGCCGTCAGCGGCCTTCGGCATCGGCGAGAAGGGCGGCGCAGATCCTGTCGAGATGTATCTCAACGACATCTTCACGGTGACCGTGAACATGGCGGGCCTGCCGGGCATTGCCGTGCCTGCCGGTAAGGACGCGCAAGGCCTGCCACTCGGCCTGCAGCTGATCGGCCGTCCCTTCGAGGAGGAGACGCTGTTCTCGCTCGGCGAGGTGATCGAGCAGGCGGCCGGCCGCTTCACGCCGGCGAGGTGGTGGTGAATGTCGCCGATTTCATCGCAAGCCTCGACGGCGCGGCGCCAGCGCCGGAATTGAGCGCGCCGCTCGCCGGTCTCTGGTGGGCTGCGAAAGGCGACTGGGACCAGGCGCACAAGATCGTTCAGGACGACAATGGCCGCGACGCCGCCTGGGTGCATGCTTATCTGCACCGCGTCGAAGGCGATCTCGGCAATGCCGGCTACTGGTACCGCCAGGCCGGCAAGCCCGCGGCAAAGGATTCATTGGAAGCGGAGTGGGAGCGGATCGCTGCCACGCTGCTCGGGAGCACGACATGAGCACGGCCACGCACAAGCTTCTCAAGGGCGCCACCGGGGACTGGGAGATGGTCATCGGCATGGAGATCCACGCCCAGGTGACGTCGAACTCAAAACTGTTCTCCGGCGCCTCGACCGCGTTCGGCGGTGATCCGAACACGCACGTGTCGCTCGTCGATGCGGCGATGCCGGGCATGCTGCCCGTGATCAACGAGGAATGCGTCAGGCAGGCTGTCCGGACCGGGCTCGGTCTCAACGCGAAGATCAATCTGCGTTCGGTGTTCGACCGGAAGAACTATTTCTATCCGGATCTGCCGCAGGGCTACCAGATCAGCCAGTACAAGTCGCCGGTGGTGGGTGAAGGCGAGGTGCGTCTTGAGCTCGACGGCGGCCGCAGCGTCACGGTCGGCATCGAGCGGCTGCACCTGGAGCAGGATGCAGGCAAGTTGCTGCACGATCAGTCGCCGACCATGTCCTACGTCGATCTCAACCGCTCTGGTGTGGCGCTGATGGAGATCGTCTCCAAGCCCGACATCCGCGATGCCGAGCAGGCCAAGGCCTATGTGACCAAGCTGCGCTCGATCCTGCGCTATCTCGGCACCTGCGACGGTGACATGGAAAAGGGATCTCTGCGCGCTGACGTCAACGTCTCCGTGCGTAAGCCGGGCGCGCCGCTCGGCACCCGCTGCGAGATCAAGAACATGAACTCGATCACCTTCATCGGCCAAGCGATCGAGTACGAAGCGCGTCGGCAGATCGAAATCCTCGAGGACGGCGGCCAGATCGACCAGGAAACGCGGCTCTACGACCCCAACAAGGGCGAGACGCGCTCAATGCGCTCGAAGGAAGAGGCGCACGACTATCGCTACTTCCCCGATCCGGATTTGTTGCCGCTGGAGTTCAGTCAGACTTTCGTCGATGAGCTGAAGGCGAAGCTGCCCGAGCTGCCCGACCAGAAGAAGACGCGCTTTGTCGCGGACTTCGGCCTGTCGGCATACGACGCGAGCGTGCTGGTGGCCGAGCGCGAGAGCGCGGTGTTCTACGAGACGGTGCTCGACACGCTGGCCAACCGCGCCCGCGACGGCAAGATGGCGGCGAACTGGGTGATCAACGAGCTGTTCGGCCGTCTCAACAAGGAAGGCCGTGATATTACGGGCTCTCCCGTTTCGTCCGAGCAACTCGCTGCGATCATCGATTTGATCGGCGAGGGTACGATCAGCGGCAAGATCGCCAAGGATCTGTTCGAGATCGTCTGGCAAGAAGGCGGCGACCCGCGCGCGCTGGTCGAAAGCCGCGGCATGAAGCAGGTCACGGATCTTTCGGCGATCGAAAAGGTGGTCGACGACATCATCGCGGCCAATCCCGACAAGGCCGCACAGGTGAAGGACAAGCCGCAGTCGCTCGGATGGTTCGTCGGCCAAGTGATGAAGTCATCCGGCGGCAAGGCGAACCCGCAGGCAGTCAACGACCTGCTCAAGTCCAAGCTCGGCATCTGACGTCGCGCGTTCGAACGAGGTGACGGACACGCTTCGTCACCTCGCTTCGTCTCGCGACGCGACGCTCGCGCGCGTCATCGACGGCAATCGTCATCCGCTCAAAGGCGCTCAGCACCACCGAATCGCCGGCCGCGCGATTCGCGCAAAACGGCGACTTGCACGCGCTCCGACGAGCGCTTCCGCTGTTAAGCATGAAAATAATTTCGTTGCCAAAGCTCGCGACTCAGAGTCCGCGACTTGCCCCCGCAATGCGATCGCGCGCGTTGCGATGTGCGTCATCGCGTTGATCACGCGTGATGTGCGCGCGCAGAATAATACTTGCTGCATAGAGTATTCTTGCAATCGCTGATGTTGCCGACGTCGCTTCTGCGCGATGCATTTGCAATCGCAAACGCGTGTGTTCGCGTGTCGGCAAATCAAGCGCGGCTGGCGCACGCGCGCCGCGTCGTCAACACTTCCTTAAGTGAGAAGATGTTTTTTTCGTCGTGTTGGTGTATTCGGAATGAGTGTGCACTCGATCCCCGAATGCATGCAGCGATTAAAGCCATCTCACACATCGGAGGGCAACATGGCCAAGAAAGCGAAGAAGGCGAAGAAGGCGAAGAGCGCAGTGAAGAAGACTGCGAAGAAGACCCGCAAGGTCGCGAAGAAGAAGAAGT
>JAEWHT010000217.1 GCA_023387695.1 Pseudomonadota bacterium
CATCGTCTTGATCAGGCGCGCGGGCTCCGCGTAGCGCTGCGGCACGATGAGATAGCCGAGCTTCAATCCGCTTCCGAGCGATGCAGTGAAGTCGCCGACATAGAGCGTACAGTCTGGCGCCTGCAGCGATAGCGGTTCAAGCTGCATACCTTCGTCGTGAAACTCGTCGCCAAAGCCGTCCTCGACAATCAGGCTGCCGTTGCGTCGCGCCCACGCTACCAGCGACTTGCGACGCTGGGCGGACAGGAGGGCGCCGGTGGGGAACTGATGCGACGGCGTCACATGGACCATCGCGCAGCCGCGCTCGGGGAGGAGCTCGGTGACCAGCCCGCTCTCGTCGACGGGGCAGGCGATCACGCGAGCGCCGGCAGAGCGGAATGAGAGAAATGCGCCGAGATAGCCAGGATCTTCCATCACCACGCGTGCATCATAGGACAGCAGCATTCGTGCGATCAGGTTCAGGCCTTCGATGCGGCCGCTCGTGATGATGATCTGCGTTGCGTCCACTGCGAGCCCGCGCGCTGTGCTCTGGTAGTGAGCGATCGCGGCGCGCAATTCCGGCGAACCCGCTGGATCCTGTGTCGCCGCAAAGTGCGACGCGGCGCCATGTGACAAGTGATTTTGCATGAGCCGCCGCCACGTCTTGAGCGGAAACACCGCCGGATTGGTCTGGTCGAGCGCGAAATCGACCGCCATGCGTCGCTCTCTCCGGACCGTGAGACGCTTGAGCTCGGTATCGATCATTGGGGGAACTGGTGCGATCGACGGCCGCTCGGATGCCGGCCTTGATGCCGGATCCGGGCTCATCGGCGCTGATGCCCGTTCCGCCACGAAGATTCCCGAGGCGGGACGTGCTTCGGCGTGACCTTCAAGGATCAGGTTTTCATAGGCGCGAACAACGGTGTTGCGGGAGATGGCGAGCTGGTCAGCAAGGTTGCGAGACGACGGCAGCCGCGCACCGGCTGCGATGCGGCCCTTCGCGATGGCAAGGCGGATCTGCTCAACGAGCTGCTCGGTGAGGGATTCTCGCCTGGTCCTGTCCAGCAGGATGAGAAGCTGCATCAAGGTCACCACGATGAACGGCTGAAGATGCGATGACCGGGGCAATGCAAGGCAAAGGCCAGCGCGGAAGCCCCCTTTGATGGGTCCAGTTTCCGTCCAAACCGGACGATTCAGCGCCGGTTTGGTCGCAGACGAGCCGGTTGGTGTGGTCCAGTCCTCAACTGGACCCCTTCACGCTGGGGAAACTGGACCCTTCGCTGACAGTCCTTCGCTCACGCTGCCTCAGCCGCGCGCAAACCCCTGGCGCGGAAACGTCCGTTCGCTGGTCTGCTGTCCAGTTTCTATTCAGCCGCGCCGAAGTCGGCCTCGCGGAAATGGCGCCATCGCAATTTCAGGACGCGGCTCTCGGTGCGAGGCCGTGCGCATGCGAGCGTTTCGTCAGGCGATCGATGGTTGGCTGCATATGGCAGCCCGCCGCAATCGAACGCATCCTCGAACAGGAGATTCACGCGATGTCCATTGCACGCTACCTCAGGATTTGTGCGGTCCCGCTTCTGATCGCTTTCGGTGCCCCGGCGCAGGCGGAGGAAGACAGCATCAAGATCGGTATCCTTCACTCACTTTCCGGCACCATGGCGATCAGCGAGACGATCCTGAAGGATCTGATGCTGATGGAAGTCGCCGACCTCAACGCTCACGGCGGGCTGCTCGGCAAGAAGATCGAGCCGGTGGTGGTCGATCCTGCCTCCAACTGGCCGCTGTTCGCGGAGAAGGCGCGCGAATTGCTGACCAAGGAGAAGGTCGCGGCCGTATTCGGCTGCTGGACCTCGGTGTCGCGCAAATCGGTGTTGCCGGTGTTCGAGGAGCTGAACGGGCTGCTGTTCTATCCGCTCGAATATGAAGGCGAGGAAGCCTCCTACAATATCTTCTACGGCAGTTCGGTGCCGGACAACAAAGCGATCCCGGCCGTACAATATCTGATGTCGAAGGAAGGTGGCGAGGTGAAGCGGTTCGTGCTCGAGGGCACCGACTACGTCTATCCGCGCACCTCGAACAAGATTATTCGCGCTTATCTCGAGAGCAAGGGCGTCAAGCCCGAAGACATCATGGAGAACTACACGCCGTTCGGTTTCTCGGACTGGCAGACCGAAGTCGCCGCCATCAAGAAGTTCGGCACCGCGGGCAAGAAGACGGCCGTGGTTTCCACCGTCAACGGCGATGCCAACGTGCCGTTCTACAAGGAGCTCGGCAACCAGGGCGTTAAGGCGACAGACATTCCAGTCATTGCCTTCTCGGTCGGCGAGGAAGAGCTTGCGGGCGTCGACACCAAGCCGCTGGTCGGACATCTGGCTGCCTGGAGCTATTTCCAGTCCGTCAACACGCCGGAGAACAAGGCCTTCATCGCGAAATGGCGCGCCTACACCAAGAACCCGAAGCGCGTCACCAACGACCCGATGGAGTCGGCCTACATCCTGTTCCACATGTGGGTGCAGGCAGTGCAGCAGGCCGGCAGCACCAATGTTGATGCCGTGCGCCAGGCAATGATCGGGCAGAAGGTGAAGTCACCGTCGGGCTTCGAGGTGGTGATGGGACCGAACCATCATATGGCCAAGCCCGTGATGATCGGCGAGATCCAGGCCGATGGCCAGTTCAGCATCGTCCACAAGAGCAAAGCGCTGCCGCCGAATGCGTGGAGCCCCTATGTGGAGGCCAACAAGGGCAAGGTCGCCGACTGGTCCTGGCCGTGGGTTTGCGGCGGCTGCTCGACACCGCGTTTCGCTGCGAACTGATCCCTGACGCCAGCCTTCGCGGTGAGAGGCTCCGGTGGCAGGACAATCTGCCATCGGAGCCGATCTGCATCCGCGCCGGTTATGGTTATCAAAACCTTGAGATCCATGTCGCAGAACGGCAAAACCGCCGTCCTTTCGGCACGCTGTGCCGCTCCGTCGCATCGGATGAACTTAACCTTTACGCGGCTTTAAGGGCGGCGCTCTAGGGTTTCCGATGCGGTTCGGGGTTGGACCGCGCCACCGGCCAGGACGGCCGTTGTTGCGTTCGCGTTGGAGTCTCCCATGGATATTATGACGGGCGCTGGTCTTGCGGCCGGCTTGGGCGTCATCGTGCTGATGGTGCTGATGGGCGGCGATCTGCACATGTTCATCAGCGAGCATGCTGCGATCATCATCTTCGGCGGTTCCGGCGCAGCGACCATGATCCGTTTTCCGCTCTCAGTGCTCGCGCACGGCCTGCCGCTCGGCATGAAGTTCGCCTTCACGATGAGCCGGCTCTCGGCGCACGACCTGGTGGACGAACTCGCCCGCATCGCCGAGATCGCCCGTAAGCAGGGCCCGGTTGGCCTCGAAAAGGTCGAGACCGACGAACCTTTCCTTGCCAAGGGCATCCGCTACGTCGCTGACGGCTACGACCTCGATTTCATCAGGGACAATCTGGAGCGCGATCGCGACAATTTCCTGCTGCATCTCAATGAAGGCAGCAAGATCTACCGCGCGGTTGGTGACTGCGCCCCTGCGTTCGGCATGATCGGAACGCTGATCGGCATGGTGCAGATGTTCTCGAACATGTCGGATCCGTCGAAACTCGGCCCGTTCATGGCGACCGCGCTGCTGGCAACTCTTTACGGCGCGTTGGTCGCGAACCTGCTCTGTCTGCCGATCGCCGACAAGCTGCATACCAAGCTGATCGACGAGGAAACCAATCGTACGCTGATCATCGACGGCATTCTGATGATCCGCGACTCCAAGAGCCCGACCCTGGTGCGCGAAATGCTGCTGGCCTATCTGCCCGAGAAGCATCGCCATGCCGAGGGCGAGCCGGTTCCGGCGTAACAGCGGACGCCGGGATCTGAGCAATGGCAAAGAAGAAACGCGAGGAGGCACACGGCGGCCACGGCTGGTTCGTGACGTTCGCCGACCTGATGGCCTTGCTGCTGGCGTTCTTCGTGATGCTGGTCGCGTTCTCGACCCAGGATGCCAACAAGCTGAAGATCGTTGCAGGCTCGATGCGCGACGCCTTCGGTGTCCAGAGCGAAGCCCGCTACGCCGGCATCATCGAATCCGACGGCCTGCCGACCCGCGCGCGGCTCAAGAACGTCGATCATATCGAGCCCGAGGAAGCCTCCAACACGCCGACGCCGGATCAGGAGGACAAGGACAAGACGGCCGGCGCGAAGATCAAGGTCGACCGCAATTTTGCGCTCGCCGCAGCCTCGCTGCGCCAGGCGTTACAGGACATGCCGGAACTGACCGAGATGTCCAAGCACATCATGTTCGAGGAGACCAAGCAGGGCCTCAATCTCGAGATCGTCGACCAGGACGGCCGCTCGATGTTCGCGGACGGCTCCAAGGTGCCTTACGACCGCACCCGCCGCCTGATCGAGAAACTTGCGATTCCGCTCAAGGCGACGCCCTTGCGCGTTTCGATCGCCGGCCACACCGCGGCCGGCTTCGTGCCGACCCGCAGCGATTACGGCGCTTTTGACCTGTCGGCGGATCGAGCCAACGCCGTGCGCCAGATTCTCGAGCGCGAGGGCCTTCCGGCGTCGCATGTCTTCGCCGTCTCCGGCAAAGCCGACACCCAGCCGCTGTTCCCCGACGATCCGTCGCTGGCCGCGAACCGCCGCGTGACCATCACTTTGATGCGCGAAGATCCGCCGCTGCCACCGAACTTGAAGCCCTAAATCTCCTGCGCTACTATTTTACCTAAGACAATCGACTGCGTCGGCGGGGAGCGTGGCCGCGCCGTCACAGCATCTGCCGCGGCGCCTGCTATTGTGGTGCGCCGATTGACAGGCGCACCGGAAGCGTCAAAAGGCGCCGGATCAATTCCAGGGACGAAGCGTTTTTTACCCGCATGACGGCGAGCATCACATCGACCGAGACCCAGGAAGGGCCGGTCACCTCGGGCTTTTGGTCCCTCACGCTCGGGAGCATCGGCGTCGTCTTCGGCGACATCGGAACATCGCCTCTCTACGCGTTCCACGAGGCGGTGAGGGGCGCGGCCCATGGCGAGCCGGTGACGCGGCTGATGGTGCTCGGCGTGCTGTCGTTGATCCTGTGGGCGCTGCTGATCGTCGTCACCGCCAAATATGTGCTGCTGCTGCTGCGCGCCGACAATAACGGGGAGGGCGGCACGCTGTCGTTGATGGCGCTCGGTCAGCGCGCGCTGGGACGACGAAGTTGGTTCCTGCTCGCGCTCGGCGTGGTCGGTGCCTCCATGTTCATCGGCGATTCCATGATCACGCCGGCGATCTCGGTGCTGTCGGCGGTCGATGGCCTCAAGCTCGCGACGCCGGCGTTCGAGCACTATGTCGTGCCGCTCACGGTGTTCATCCTGGTGCTGCTGTTCGCGGTCCAGAGCAAGGGCACCGCGCTGGTGGCTTCAGCATTCGGGCCGGTGATGGTGATCTGGTTTGCCGTCCTGGCGGTGCTGGGCGTCATCCATATCGCTGACGACCCATCTGTGCTGGCCGCGATCAATCCATATTACGCGCTGCAATTCCTGCTGTCGCACGGCACGATCGGTCTTGTGACGCTCGGCGCCGTGTTCCTCGCCGTGACCGGGGGCGAGGCGCTCTACGCCGACCTCGGCCATTTCGGCCGCAAGCCGATCCAGTCGGCCTGGATGTTCTTCGTGCTGCCGTCGCTGCTGATCAACTATTTCGGGCAGGGGGCGCTGGTGCTGTCCAACCCGAGCGCGATCGAGCATTCGTTCTATCGCATGGTGCCCGAGCATCTGGTGTTGCCGCTGGTTGGCCTGGCGACTGCAGCCACTGTCATTGCGAGCCAGGCTGTGATCACCGGTGCCTATTCGCTGGTGTATCAGGCGGTTCAACTCGGCCTCTTGCCGCGCTTCGAGGTGCGCTACACGTCCGCGACCCATGCCGGCCAGATCTATTTGCCGCGCGTCAACCGGCTGCTGTTGATTGGGGTGATGCTGCTGGTGTTGTTGTTCCATACGCCCAGCAACCTCGCGTCGGCTTACGGCATCGCGGTCTCCACCACGATGGTCGCCGACGGCATCATGGGCTTTGTGGTGATCTGGAAATTGTGGAACTGGAAGGCTGCGACCGCTGCGGTCGTGATCCTGCCCTTCGTCATGGTCGACATGACCTTCTTCAGCGCCAATTTGCTGAAGCTGCTTGAAGGCGCCTGGGTCCCGCTGCTGTTCGGTGCGGCGATGGCGGGGACGATCTGGACCTGGCGGCGCGGCTCAGGGATTCTGATCCTGAAGACGCGCCGGATCGAGGTGCCCTTGGATGACCTGATCCGCAGCCTGGAGAAGCGACCGCCGCACATCGTCAAGGGCACGGCGGTTTTCCTGACCAGCGATCCCGCCTTTGTGCCGACCGCGCTGTTGCACAATCTCAAGCACAACAAGGTGCTGCACGAGCACAACGTGATCCTGACCATCGAGACCGCGCACACGCCGCGGGTCGATCTCTCCGAGCGCTTCAAGATGGAGAAGATCAGCGAGAAGTTTTCCAAGGTTCGCCTGCGCTTCGGTTTCATGGAGCAGCCGAACGTACCCAAGGCGCTCGCGATCGCGCGTAAGCAGGGCTGGCAGTTCGACATCATGTCGACGTCGTTCTTCGTGTCGCGCCGGTCACTGAAGGCGTCGGCGCAGGCCGGCATGCCGCTTTGGCAGGATCATCTGTTCATCGCGCTCAGCCGCTCGGCGAATGACGCCACTGACTATTTCCAGATTCCGACCGGCCGCGTGGTTGAAGTCGGAACCCAGGTCACCATTTGAGGTGTCAATTGGGACGCAATGACGGACCCATGCGGATTTTGCATGCCAAGGGCCCAGAATCGGGCTAGGCTATGCCGGCAGCGCAGGACTATAAGCCGCGCGCTCTCTTCAGCCGTTGTGCAGTGAAGCATTTTTAGAGGCCACCAGGCTCTCCCATGACAAGTGACGTAGCAGTTCCCGCCCCGGAAACGGCGGCGGCCAATGGGCATGGCGATGCCCACACCACCGCCGGCTTCGGCGCGCTGACGCTCGGCAGCATCGGCGTGGTCTATGGCGACATCGGCACCAGCCCGCTTTACGCGTTCCGCGAGGCGGTGATGGCGGCGTCCGGCGCAGAAGGCGCGCCGACGTCGGCCGCTGTGCTCGGCGTGGTGTCCCTGATCCTGTGGGCGCTGATCGTCGTGGTGACGCTGAAATACGTCGTGATCCTCCTGCGCGCCGACAACAATGGCGAGGGCGGTACGCTGGCCCTGATGGCGCTGGCCCAGCGTGCGGTCGGCACCGGCGGGTCGACCATCGTCATGCTAGGGATCATCTCCGGTGCGCTGTTCTACGGCGACGCCGTGATCACGCCGGCGGTCTCGGTTCTCTCGGCCCTTGAGGGCATGAAGGACGTCACGCTGCGGTTCGAGCCCTACATTGTGCCGCTGACCGTGCTGATCCTGGTGTTCCTGTTCGCCGTGCAATCGCGCGGCACGGCGCGAGTCGCGGCCTTCTTCGGCCCCGTCATGTGTGTCTGGTTCGCGGTGATCGCGGTCGCGGCGATCCATCCGATCATCGCCCAGCCGCAGATCCTGTTCGCGCTGAACCCGTTCTATGCCGTGTCGTTCATGTTCCACCACGGCATCATCGGGTTTGTGACCCTGGGTGCCGTGTTCCTGGCCGTCACCGGCGCCGAGGCGCTCTATGCCGACCTCGGTCATTTCGGCAAGCGGCCGATCCAGACCGCCTGGCTGTTCATCGTGCTGCCGTCGTTGGCACTGAACTATCTGGGGCAGGGCGCTCTCGTCCTCGGCGACCCCGGTGCGATCGAGAGCCCGTTCTTCCAGCTCTTCCCGCAAGGCATTGTTCGCGGCAGCATGGTCGTGCTGGCGACCGCCGCCACCGTCATTGCGAGCCAGGCCGTCATCACCGGTGCCTATTCGCTGACGCGGCAGGCGATTCAACTCGGGCTGCTGCCGCGCTTCGAGATTCGCCATACGTCTGAAGCTCATTCCGGCCAGATATTCATCCCGCGCATCAACCAGCTGCTGCTGGTCGCCGTGGTCATGATGGTGCTGCTGTTCCGCTCCTCGAGTGCGCTGGCGTCCGCCTACGGCATCGCCGTGACCGGCACCATGGTGGTCACCGGCCTGATGGGCTTTGTCGTGGTCTGGAAGGCGTGGAAGTGGTCGCCGCTGTGGGCCGCCGCCCTGATTGCGCCGTTCCTGTGCCTCGATCTGACC
>JAEWHT010000341.1 GCA_023387695.1 Pseudomonadota bacterium
GCCCTTCCTGGTCGATGCCGACGGCTCACCTGTCGCCGGCACCGCAGAAGAATGCCAGAGTTCGACGGCTGCGCTACGACGCGCCGAGGCTCTGTCGCGCGGCGCCGGCAACATCGGCGCGGTCGCGTTCAGCCGCAGCGGCGATCCGATGACCGGCGAATTCGGCGACGCCACGCTGTTGCGCAAATTCGGCAATGTGCCCGAAGATCTGGCGACGCTGTAAAGAATTATTGTTTGAGCATGATCTCTACGGAAAACCGCTGCACACTTTTCCGGATCATGCTCTAGCTGCTCACAAGCCTGATCCGCGGCTCGTGTCGCCGATGTGCCTTGCGCACATACATGGCGGCATCGGCTTCCTCCAGCGCGCGAGCTGCGTCGGATTGCGCACCGAGCAACGCAACGCCGGCGGAGGCGCCTGCGGTCACATGCTGGCCGCGAAACACAAACGACAATTCGTCGATCGCCTGCTCGAACATGACAGCCTTTGCCTTGGCGTCGGTCTCGCTGAGATTCCACAACAACAGGCCGAACTCGTCGCCACCAAGACGAGCGACGACATCAGAAGCGCGGATCTGGCGCGTCAGCGTGTTGGCGATCGCCTTCAGCACCTCGTCGCCGGCAGCATGGCCGAAGGAATCGTTGATCGGCTTCAAGCGGTCAACGTCGAGCACGATCAGCGCGCCGCTGGCGCGATAGCGCTTCATGTAGGCAATGGCGCGAAGAAGCTCGCGCTCGAAGCCGCGCCGGTTGGGAATGTCCAGCAGAAAATCGGTGTCGGCCGCCGCCTCGAGTTCGGCGACACGCCGTAGCGCCTGCGTCAGCTTGGTCCGCAGGCCGCGGATAACCGCCTTGCTGCCGTCCTTGCCAGTATCCTTGCTGGTGCCCTTGCCAGCTGACGCGCGGCGCGGCGCCACGGCCCGCTTGGGCATGGCTTTCGATCGGCTTCCGCTGGCTTTCCGGCCCTTTTTGGCCTTCGCGGCGGTCGCCCTTTTTGGTTTCTTCATGGGCATCCTACTCAATGAAGGCTTGCAGGGATTCACCAAGACAGGATAGTCAATTCCCTTCTCCTTGCCACCGCCTTGCGAGCCGCCGGCCGGAACCGTTAATCTGGCCTATCTTTCTGTTTTCCGAGCACAATTAACGTCATGACCGCGCCGATCGCCATCATCATGGGAAGCCAGTCGGACTGGGAGACGATGCGGCACGCCGCCGACACGCTCACAGCGCTTGGTGTCGCTTCCGAAGCCCGCATCGTTTCGGCCCACCGCACCCCCGACCGGATGTTTGCTTTCGCCAAGGGCGCCAAGGCGGCCGGCTTCAAAGTCATCATCGCCGGCGCCGGCGGCGCCGCGCATCTGCCTGGCATGACCGCGTCACTGACGGAACTGCCGGTGTTCGGCGTGCCCGTCGAGTCCAGGACGATGAAGGGAATCGATTCGCTCTACTCGATCGTCCAGATGCCCGCCGGCATTCCGGTCGGCACGCTTGCGATCGGCAAGGCCGGCGCGATCAACGCGGCGCTGCTTGCCGCGGCCGTGCTGGCGCTGTCCGATCCTGCGCTGTCCGAGCGCCTCGCCGCCTGGCGCAAAGCACAGACCGAGGCCATTGCCGAGCGCCCGGAGGACAAGGCGTGACCGACGTAAAGCAGGTGAAGCTGAAGCCCGGCGACACCATCGGAATCCTCGGCGGCGGACAACTCGGGCGAATGCTGGCCATGGCCGCGGCACGGCTCGGCCTGCGCTGCCAGGTCTTCTCGCCCGATCCGGATTCGCCGGCTTTCGACGTCGTGCTGAACGCGACCTGCGCTGAATATGCCGACGTCGAGGCGCTCGAGCTGTTCGCCCACGACGTCGACGTCATCACCTACGAATTCGAGAACGTGCCGTCCGCGGCGGCCATGGTGCTCGACGCGCGCCGCCCGGTGCTGCCCAACCGCAAGATTCTCGAGACCACCCAGGACCGCCTGGCCGAGAAGGATTTCGTGACGCGGCTCGGCATCGGCACTGCCGCTTACGCCGACGTCACCTCGGTCGCGTCGCTGCGCGAAGCCATCGTCAAGATCGGCCTGCCCGCGGTGCTGAAGACGCGCCGCTTCGGCTATGACGGCAAGGGCCAGGCCATTATCCGCGAGGGCGACGACATCGCCAAGGTGTGGACCAGCCTCGCTACTAAATCGGCGATCCTGGAAGCGTTCATCCCGTACGAGCGTGAGATCTCCGTGATCGCCGCGCGCTCGGCCACGGGGCAGGTCGAATGCTTCGACGTCACCGAGAACGAGCATCGCGACCACATTCTGAAAATCTCCCGCGCGCCCGCGCAGATTCCGGATGCGCTCGCCGAAGAGGCGCGCAGCATCGCAGGCAAGATCGCAACCGCGCTCGACTACGTCGGCGTGCTGGCGGTGGAGATGTTCGTGCTCGCCAATGGCGGCGGCTCGAAGGTGCTGGTCAACGAGATCGCCCCGCGCGTGCACAATTCCGGACACTGGACGCTCGACGGCGCATCCGTCTCCCAGTTCGAGCAGCACATCCGCGCCATTGCCGGCTGGCCGCTCGGCAAACCTGTGCGCCACGGCGACGTCGTCACAATGACCAATCTGATCGGCGACGAGATCAACGATTACGAATCGTGGTTGAGCGTGCCCGGCGCGACGGTTCATATTTACGGCAAAGGCGCTCCGCGCCCCGGCCGCAAGATGGGCCACGTCACCGAAGTCAGGCCTTCAAAGAGCAAGTGAGGGACCGCAGCGAAGGCTGCGATCCCTCCTTTTGATTACGCCGTCTTCACGCCTGCGACGACACCTGAAGGCTCCTCGCTGAGCCAGCGATAGATCACTCCGCCCAGCGTACCACCGATCAACGGTGCGACCCAGAACAGCCAGAGCTGCGACAGCGCCCAGCCGCCGACGAACAGCGCCGGTCCGGTGCTGCGCGCCGGGTTCACCGACGTGTTGGTGACGGGAATGCTGACGAGATGGATCATCACCAGCGCAAGCCCGATCGCGAGCGGTGCGAAACCCGCGGGCGCGCGGCCGTGCGTTGCGCCCATGATGACGAACAGGAACATCATGGTCATCACCACCTCGGTGACGAAGCAGGCGACCATGCCGTACTGGCCGGGCGAATGCGCGTCATAGCCGTTCGAGGCAAAGCCCTTGGTGACATCGAATCCGGGCGCACCGCTGGCGATCATATACAGCAGCTCGGCGGCGACGATCGCACCGCAGACCTGCGCGATCACGTAGGGCAAGATCTGGCCTGCCGGAAAGCGCCCTCCGGCAGCAAGCCCAACCGTGACGGCCGGGTTGAGATGGCAGCCCGAGATGTGGCCGATGGCATAGGCCATGGTGACGACGCTCAGGCCGAAGGCCAGGGACACGCCGACCAGGCCGATGCCAACCTGCGGAAAGCCCGCCGCGATCACCGCGCTGCCGCAACCTGCAAATGTGAGCCAGAACGTGCCTATCGCCTCGGCGGCGTATTTTTTCATGTCCATGAGCGTTTCCCCTGATTTTCTGATGTCCGGCGCAACGCGGCCGGGAACAGCCCGTCCTTGGCGCCAAAACCACCCAATTCGGGGCCGTACAGGAGCATTTTTGCCGCATTTAATGGCTGAACTTGGTCCGAAAAGCCGCTGCACCGGTGGACATCTCAGGTTTTGTCTGATACATCCGCGCCCTCAAGGTTAAGGGCTTGTGCTTTTTGCCATCCCTTTGACTTACCAGAATTCAAATCCGATCCACTGAAGAGGATGCCGCGTGCAGGTTCTCGTTCGCGATAACAATGTCGACCAAGCCCTCAAGGCGCTGAAGAAGAAGATGCAGCGCGAAGGCATTTTCCGCGAGATGAAGCTCCGCGGTCACTACGAGAAGCCCTCCGAGAAGAAGGCCCGCGAAAAGGCCGAAGCCGTGCGCCGCGCGCGCAAGCTGGCCCGCAAGAAGCTGCAGCGCGAAGGCCTGCTGCCGATGAAGCCGAAGCCGGTGTTCGGCGCTGGCCCCGGTGGCGAGCGTGGTGGCCGTAGCGGCCCGGGTGCTGGTCCGCGCGGACCGCGCTGATTTTGCCGATCGTGCAGAACTGAGTTTTCGATAACGCGGGCCCTTGGCCCGCGTTATTATTTTGTGAGCGGTGCCTTTTCTGGGACGGGGCACTACAGATGCGGCACTAGCGCGAGCGAACCGTAGATGGTCTCCCGATTCCCCGAGCCCGGCTTGGCGCGGCTACGCCAGATCTGGCGCCAGCCGCTCGCGCTGATCTTGGCGGGAATCGCTCTTTGCGGCTGCTCCTTCGATCTGGGCTCGCTAGGGTCGGATAAGGACAAGCCGCAGGAAGCGCCAAAGGCCGCAGCAGTAGCGCCGGATAACGCCGTCAGCGCTGCCAATGTCACCGAAGCCCAGACCCACACGGCAAAGGCGCAGTCCCTGGCGAAATCAGGCGAGACGCAGGCCGCGCTCGACGAGTTCAATCGCGCGGTCGCCCTCGATCCCTACAATGCACAGGCGCTCTACGGGCGCGCCCTGCTCTATCAGAGCAATAACGAGCACGATTTTGCGATCGCCGATTTCGGGGCGGCCAGCGGGCTCAATCCGCAGAAAGCCGAACCGCTGCTCGGCCGCGCCGTCAGCTATCTCGCCATCGGCAAGGTCAAGGAAGCGGCCGCCGATCTCGACGAGGCCTCCGAGGCCGATCCCCACAACGCCCAGGTCTGGACGACGCGCGGGCAGGCCTATGAGCGGCTGGGCGACAAGACCAAGGCGGCGGCGTCCTACAACAAGGCCGTCACGCTGCGCCCACGCGATGAGGCCGCCCGCAGCGGATTGGCCCGCGTCGGCGGCTGACGACGGTCTCGGGACGGCGCAGGCGCCGTCTTAATCGGGGGTGGCGCTTTTCGGCAGAACCGCGTGGAACATCGACTTCATGCCCGACAGTACGTCGTCGGCGACGTTGGTCTTGGGACGCGGCATAGGCGAAGTTGCACCGGCATCGGCGCGCAGGTCGAGCGGCGGGGCAATCACAGGAACCGGAATATCGGCCGGCGGCGTCAGCCGATTCGGGTTGTCATTGCCGATCGAGGCCGTGTAGGGCGGATTGGCCTGCGAGGCGCCACCGTTGCCATAGGCCTCCGGTGACGGCGTCGACACGTTGATCGGCGGCGGCAAGGGGCGCACCGTCGACGGCACCGTGGAGATGATGCGAGGAGCCTCCGGCGTACGGGAGGCTTCCTGCACCGCCGGCTCCTGCGTCCGCTCGACCGACTTGTTTTCGGCAGGCTTGGCTTCCGCAGGCTTCGTCTCCGAAGATTTGGCCTCAGCGGCCTTCTCAGCGGCCCTGCCCTCAGGCGACTTCCGCAGACGCTCGATCGCGGCACGAGCGAGATCGTTGGCATCGGGGCCTGCGACCGGGGTCGCCGCAGCCGGGGCTGAATTGGCCTCAACCACCGGCGCAGCAGCGGGCGCCGCCGGGGTCGACTTGGCGACCGCCTTCTCGTGAGCTGCAGCCTTAGAATCCCCAGACTTGGAATCGGCAGCCTTGGAATCCGCAGATTTGGGATCAGCAGATTTGGGATCGGCAGGCTTCTCGGCTGCAGCCTTGTCGGAAATGCTCTTCTCGGAAACGCCCTTGGCCTTGACGCCGGGGGCCGGGAGATTGGCGACGTCGGCGGGCTTCTTGCCGGCGTCGGCAGGCGCCACCACGGCGGCCGGCGCGTCGGCTGCGGGCCTGGCGTTGATGTAGTGATTAACGATGTACGCCCCGATGATCGTCGCGAGCACCGAGGGGAAAATATCCATCGAGATTTTAGCGAGGTATTTCAGCATTTCTCGGCCACTCCCCGCGCGATCAGATGCGGGAACTTTGGGGCATTGTAAGGGATCAACTGCGACGGATCGATGGCAAAGGTTACGCGTGCCTTACGGCTTCAGCTCTATCTCAAGGAACACGATCTCGGTTGAGGTTTCGTTAAGTACGTCGTGTTGGACGCCGGCCTTGCGGAAGTAGGATTTTCCCGCCGAAAGCTGCGCCTTGGAACGCTCCCCGCCGGGCGCCACGATGGTCATTTCACCGGCCACGACGGGAACGATCACATAGTCCATCCCGTGAGTGTGATGCCCGGTCGCGCTGCCCGGGGCGAGCCGCCATTCGGTCACCCGGACCTCTTCGTTGTCGACCTGAACCTCGGATCTGGCGGCGAGCATCTCGAACCTCTCTTGGGGAATCGGCTCACGGCACGAAAACCATGAACACGTAGACGGCAAATACCACCATATGGACCAGTCCGAACAGGACATTGGTCCTGCCCGTGCCGAAGGTCAGCATGCTCAGCAAGAATGTCAGGAACAACAGGGCCGTATTCTGGGGATTGAGGCCCAGCACCAGCGGCTGGTCGATCACATAGGTGGCGAGCCCGACCGCCGGGATGGTCAGGCCGATCGTCGCCAGCGAGGATCCAAGCGCCAGATTGATGCTCTTCTGGAGGTCGTTCTTGCGGGCTGCCGCGATCGCGGAGACGCCCTCCGGCATCAGGATCAGAAGCGCGACCAGAAGGCCCGCAAAAGCCGGCGGGGCACCAATCCTGTCAGCGACGGCATCCACCACCAGCGAGAACTTCTTGGCGAGGAGCACGACGGCCAGGAGCGAGATCAGAAGCAGCGCGATGCTGAGCGCCAGCATCTTCCCCGACAAATGGGCCTCGCCGCCCTCGCCGTCGGCCCGCTCGTGAACGAAATAGTCCTTGTGCAGGACCATCTGGGTGTAGAGGAACACGCCGTAGAGCACGATGGTCACGAGATCGACGAAGCCGAGCTGAAGTGTCGAATAGATCGGCCCCGGCGTCGTCATCGTGTAGTTGGGCATGATCAGGGTCAGCGTCGCGAGTGCGATCAGCACGCTGAGATAGACGTTGGCGCCGGACAGCTGAAATCCCTGCTCGCGGTAACGAAGTCCGCCGATGAAGATGCAGAGCCCGACGAGGCCATTGCAGACGATCATGACGACCGCAAAGACGGTGTCGCGCGCAAGCTCCGGCGCGGGCTTGTCGCCGAGCATGATGGTGGTGATCAGCGCGACCTCGATGATCGTCACCGCGAGCGTGAGCAGCAGTGTGCCATAGGGCTCACCGATCCGCTCCGCGATCACCTCGGAATGATGCACGGCCGCAAACACGGTGCCGAACAGGATCACCAGCAGAACGATCGCAAACAGCCCGCCGCCGGCCGACAGGGTGAAGCCGTAGCCGGTCACGGTGACGATCAGGAACAGCAGCACCGCAAGGGCAGGAAAGATCCAGGACGACCGCGGCATCGGTCCGTGTGCGCTCATATCGGCAGGGTTCCTTTTGGGGACATCTGGGCGATTATGCGCGAGAAGATCACACGCGTCAGCCCTCAACCGCCATTGACGAAACGTCGCGCAATCTCGACGGCGCCGAAATTATCGAGATTTTCGTGACCGCCGCCGGGAATGCGGACGAACCGCTTCGGCTCATTCGCGAGCGCGAACAGCCGTTCCCCGAAGACCACCGGAATCGCCGGGTCATCCGAGCCATGCATGATCAGGAGCGGCGCTCTGACGCGGCGAATGCGTTCGTCGGAGCGAAACTGATCGCGCATCAACAGGCGCACCGGCACGATCCTCAGCATCGCCCCCGCAACGTCCACGGTAGATGTATAGGGCGCCTCGAGAATCAGTTTCTGCACCGGATGTTCCGCAGCCATCGCGACCGCTACGCCGGTGCCGAGCGAAAAACCCCACACGACGATCCGGTCCGCCGCATAGCGCGCCGTCGTGAAAGCGTAGGCCGCCGCGGCGTCCTGCAGCAGGCCCTGTTCGCTCGGCGCGCCGCTCGATCCGGCATAGCCGCGATAGGACAGCGCAACGAGTCCGGTGCCATCAGCAGTGATGGCCTTGAAGCGGCTGACCCGTCCGGCGAGAAAATCGCCGTTGCCGTGGAAGAACAGGATCACGGGACGGCCCGGTTGCGCGGGCACATGCCAGACGATGACCTTCTCGCCGTCCGAGGTGGTCAGCACGTGCTCTTCCGCTTGCAGGAAACCTGCCGCAGCCGGCGCGGTCCTTCCCACCGGCGGAATCGGAAACAGCATGTCGCGCTGCTTGGCGTAGAGCAGGACCAGACCGGCGAGATAGCCCGCGGCCAGCACGATGACGATCCATTTCAGGATCGTCATAGCGCGATTGTCATGGTGGGTACCGCTGTCCGCCAGGCCGTCCTACATCGCCTTGACGATGTTCTCGGTGACCTTCTTGGCGTCGCCGAGCAGCATCATGGTGTTGTCGCGGTAGAACAGCGGATTGTCGATACCGGCATAACCCGACGCCAGCGAGCGCTTGATGAACATCACCGTGCCGGCTTTCCAGACCTGTAGCACCGGCATGCCGTAGATCGGCGAAGTCTTGTCCTCTTCGGCGGCCGGGTTGGTGACGTCGTTGGCGCCGATCACGAAGGCGATGTCGGCCTGCGCGAATTCGGAGTTGATGTCCTCGAGCTCGAACACCTCGTCATAGGGCACGTTGGCTTCCGCCAGCAGCACGTTCATGTGGCCGGGCATGCGGCCCGCGACCGGGTGAATGGCGTACTTCACCTCGACGCCTTCCTTCTTCAGGATGTCGCCCATTTCGCGCAGTGCGTGCTGGGCCTGCGCCACCGCCATGCCGTAGCCGGGCACGATGATGACCTTCTGCGCATTCTTCATGATGAAGGCCGCATCGTCAGCAGAGCCGAGCTTGGCAGGCTTCTGCTCGCCGCCTGCTCCGCCGCCGGCTGCTGCGGTCTCACCACCGAAGCCGCCGAGGATGACCGATATGAAGGACCGGTTCATCGCATGACACATGATGTAGGACAGGATCGCACCGGAGGAGCCGACCAGCGCGCCGGTGATGATCAGCGCGGAATTGCCGAGCGTGAAGCCGATGCCGGCCGCAGCCCAGCCCGAGTAGGAGTTGAGCATCGAGATCACGACCGGCATGTCGGCGCCGCCGATCGGGATGATCATGAGCACGCCGAGCGCCAGCGCCAGGATGACGATCATCCAGAAGTCGAAGGCGCTGCCGGACATCACCAGCCCGACGATGAAGACGACGAGCGCGATCGCAAGACCGATGTTGATGATGTGGCGGAACGGCAGGATGATCGGCGCACCGCTCATGCGCGCAGACAATTTCAGGAACGCGATCACCGAGCCGGTGAAGGTCAGCGCGCCGATGGCGACGCCGAGCGACATCTCGACCAGGCTCTGCGAATGGATGTTGCCGGGCGTGCCGATGTCGAAGGCCTCGGGCGCGTAGAACGCGCCGGCAGCGACCAGCACCGCGGCCATACCGACCAGCGAGTGGAAGGCAGCGACGAGTTCCGGCATCGAGGTCATCGGCACGCGGCGGGCGATCACCGCGCCGATGGCGCCACCGATCGCGATGCCGACAATCACCAGCACCCAGGCGAGACCGTCAGCCGGCGGATGATTGGCGAGCGTGGTGGCGACCGCGATCGCCATGCCGATCATGCCGAACAGATTGCCCTGGCGCGACGACGCAGGGCTCGAAAGTCCGCGCAGCGACAGGATGAAAAGCACCCCCGCCACGAGATACAAGAATGCAGAGAGGTTAGCGCTCATCTCAGGTCCCCATTGATCCCATCAGCCCGAGGTGGCCGCTTACTTCGACTTCTTCTTGTACATCGCCAGCATGCGCTGGGTGACAAGGAAGCCGCCGAAGATGTTTACGCAGGCAAAGATCAGCGCGACGAAGCCGAAGGCGCGCGCCCAGCCCGAACCGCTCGAGACGTTGGCGACGCCGCCGGCCAGCAGCGCGCCGACCACGATGACGGAGGAGATCGCGTTGGTGACGCTCATCAGCGGCGTGTGCAGCGCCGGGGTGACCGACCACACCACGAAATAACCGACGAAGACGGCGAGGACGAAGATCGACAGCCGGAAGATGAAGGGGTCGACGATCTGTGCAGCATGTTCCATGGCGGCTCTCCTTACGCCCAATTAAGCCGACTTGGGCTGGAAGTTCGGGTGGATCACAGCGCCGTCCTTGGTCAGCGCAGTGGCCTTGACGAGTTCGTCGTCCCAGTTGACCGCGAGCTTCTTCTCTTTCTTGTCGACCATGGTCTCGATGAAGGAGAACAGATTGCGCGCGTAGAGGCTTGAGGCCGAGGCCGCGACGCGGCCGGCGACATTGGTGTAACCGACGATCTTGATGCCATCGAGGTCGACAACCTCGCCCGGCTTGGCGCCCTCGACGTTGCCGCCGCGCTCGACGGCGAGGAATTTTGCGCCGAGCGATTCAACCTGCTCCTTCGTGGCGGGGCGCACGTCGGTCGCGGTGACGATGGCGCCGAGGCGGCGCGCGGTCGCGATCGCCTGCAGGCCGGCAACACCGACGCCCATCACGAACACCTTTGCGGCGGGCACGGTACCGGCTGCGGTCATCATCATCGGGAAGGCGCGACCGAAGGCCTCGGCGCCCTCGATCACGGCGCGGTAGCCGGCAAGGTTCGCCTGCGAGGACAGCACGTCCATCACCTGCGCGCGCGTGATGCGCGGCATCAATTCCATCGCGAAGGCGGAGACGCCGGCATCGGCGATCGTCTTCAGCGCGGCCTCGTTGCCGTAGGGATCCATGATGGCGATGACGAGCGCGCCGCGCTTGTATTGCGACAGCTCGGAAGCCTCCGGACGCTTCACCTTGATGATGATGTCAGCATCCTTGAGCGCATCGGCGCTGACGGTGGCCCCCACGGCGGTGAACTCGGAATCGGGCAGGCCCGATTTGAGGCCGGCGCCCGGCTCGATGGCGATCTCGGCGCCCAGCGCCTTGAACTTCTTCACCGTATCGGGCGAAACCGCAACACGCGGCTCCGACGGATCGATTTCCTTGGCAACGGCGATCTTCATAGGCCCTCCGGCGACGCGGGAAAGCGCGCGCGCAAAAACTTAGCGTTACTCCCGCAACGTTGCATACCGGCTTTGGAACCGGCTTGTTTGCAAATTTTGTGGGCGGCTGCCGCCGCAGATGTAGGCAGCCGCCAAAGACGAATTAGGTAAGGAAGATCGCCATCAGAATGACGATGAGCGCGACCGAGGCCGTGCCGTACTTTACGAGCTTGATGAAGCCCTCGTAGGTCTGCTCGTGGGCAACGTAGTCGTTGCCGTCGGCCGTGGTGTAAGCCACTTCGCTATGGTCAGCCATGATGATGTCCCCAGTCGAAAGTCGAATTCTTCGGTTGGGATACCTTAAACCTTCGGGCAGGGCAACGGCACCGAAGCGCGGTTTTCCAGCAAATAGGCTCATTTGGAATCCCGATTATCGTGGATCCCATGCGCGAAACAGCATTCGCTGAACCACGGTTCAACGAATGCTTCGTAGTCGTCCTGCCCGAAATCCGGGCAGTTGCGCCCTCAGCCCATCGCCTCGAGTTCGTCGATCATCCCCGCGATGACGGAGAGCCCGCCGTCCCAGAATTTCGGGTCCTTGGCATCGAGCCCGAAGGGACGCAGCAGCTCCGAATAGTGCTTGGTGCCGCCGGCGGCGAGCATGTCAAGATAACGTTCGGCAAAGCCTTCGGCCGCGTTCTCGTAGACCGCATAGAGCGAGTTCACGAGGCAATCGCCAAACGCGTAGGCG
>JAEWHT010000254.1 GCA_023387695.1 Pseudomonadota bacterium
TTGAAGCACTCGATCCCGGAGTTCCCTACGAAAGTAGGTGGGCACCATATGTCCGGGCCCACGGGCCCGGCCAGGGACAGTTCCCTAAAGGATCGATAAGGCCCCGGGGATATATGGCTCCTGACGCACGTCGCAGCCTCGCCCGGGCAATGTAACAACGATACTGACGAATCGCCAGCCCGGCGGGCGGCCGTCCACGGTCAGCCGATCGCGATCCCGTTGCCGACGGTCCGGTTCAGGACCTGGGTCGACTTCTCGATGCGTTCGGCGGCGGAGTTCAGGGCGTTGACCACGGCGGTCTGGGTGATCCGGGCGCGCTCGACGGCGGCGTTGCGGAAATCCCGCAATTCCGTCAGCTCCTGCTCCATGGTGCGGATGCGGTTGCCGGCGTCGATCAGTTCGTCGCAGACCGTCAGCGCCGCCATCACGGTGAGGCGGGCGTCGCCGATCTCGCCGAATTTTCCGCGCAGCGACTGAATCCGCGTCTCCAGGCTTTCGGCGAGCTTGAGCAGCCGCACCTCCTGGCCTTCCTCGCAGGCCATGCGGTATTGCCGGGCGTTGATGGTGACGTTGATGTGGCTCATCCGTCCTCTCCGGTATCGAGCACCGAACGTATCGTGATGATGGCGGAATCCAGCCGATCGGAGATCTCGCGGTTGGTGCGCTCGAGCTTGCGCGCCTTCACCAGCGCGCCGTCGAGCTCATCGGCAAGTCGCGAGCGATCTGCGCCCAGCGCCTGGATTCGCGTCGCCAGCTCGTTCTCGTCGCGATCGGCATCGCGTCGCCGTTCGACCGCGCTTTCGAGCGCGTCGAGCGCCGCCGTGAGTCTGCGGGTCGCGATCTCGATCTCGACGGCGGACGACTCCGTCATGGCAGAGCTTTTGGAAACGCGATCGTTCATGCAGTCAGCGGCGGAACCTGTGGGCCTTGCCCTTGAACTTTACCTTGGCCGTTTACCTCTGGGCTTGCCGGCCGGCAAAAGACTCGGTTCGGCAAGCGGTTAGAAGCAGAAATTTACGTAACAAGCTAGCCAAGCGCAACGCCGCCGCGAAACTATGCACTGATAAGCAACTTTTACGGCCAAACCGACGTTTGATTGCCTTGGACTCAGGGAACCGAGGTGCTATCCCAGCCGCGACCTTCAGCGGCCGAAAGGCTCCTTTCCGCGCGGGCGAACCGTCGCCAAGCGCCTCATTTCAGACGGATTTCAGACATGACGCAGGTCGATCACAACCGCATGGCCAACGCGATCCGCGGCCTCGCCATGGATGCCGTCGAGAAGGCGAAGTCGGGCCATCCCGGTCTGCCGATGGGCGCCGCCGACATCGCGACGGTGCTGTTCACGCAATTCCTGAAATACGACGCCGCCGCAACCGACTGGCCCGATCGCGACCGCTTCGTGCTCTCGGCCGGTCACGGCTCGATGCTGCTCTACGCACTGCTGTATTTGACCGGCAATGCCGCGATGACGCTCGACCAGATCAAGAATTTCCGACAGCTCGGCTCGCTGACGCCGGGTCATCCCGAGAACTTCCACACCAAGGGCATCGAGACCACCACGGGTCCGCTCGGCCAGGGCATCTCGACTGCGGTCGGCATGGCGCTCGCCGAGAAGATGCTCGCCGCCGAGTTCGGCAAGAAGATCGTCGACCACCACACCTACGTGCTCGCCTCCGACGGCGATTTGATGGAAGGCGTGTCGCAGGAAGCGATCGCGATGGCCGGCCACTGGAAGCTCGGCAAGCTGATCGTGCTCTACGACGACAACGGCATTTCGATCGACGGTCCGACCTCGATCTCCGACTCCGTGGACCAAGTGAAGCGCTTCAAGTCCGCGGGCTGGGCCGCCGAGAAGATCGACGGTCATGACCAGGCTGCCATCGCAGCGGCCATCACCCGCGCGCAAAAATCCAACAAGCCGACGCTGATCGCCTGCCGCACCACCATCGGCTTCGGCGCGCCGCACAAGGCCGGCACCGCGAAGGCGCATGGCGAAGCGCTCGGCGCCGACGAGCTCAAGGCCGCCAAGGAAAATCTCGGCATCTCGCTCGAGCCGTTCTCGGTGCCGGATGACGTGCTGAAGGCCTGGCGCGCAGCCGGCTCCCGCGGTGCTGCCGCACGACAGGAATGGGAAGGCCGGCTTGGTGAGCTCGGCAGCCGCAAGCGCGCCGAGTTCGAACGCCGCCTGCGCCACGAGCGTCCGGCTTCGCTCGCCAAGGCCGTGAAGGCCTACAAGAAGGAGCTTCTGGAAAAGCCGATGACTGCGGCAACCCGCAAGTCCTCGGAAGCGGTGATCGAAGTCATCGCCGGCGCGATGCCGATGGAATTCCTCGCAGGCTCCGCGGATCTCACCGGCTCCAACAACAACAAGGCGAAGTCGGCGACGGCGTTCTCCGCCAAGACGCCGAAGGGCCGCTTCATCCACTACGGCATCCGTGAGCACGGCATGGCGGCGGCCATGAACGGCATTTTCCTGCATGGTGGTTTTGCGCCGAACGGTGCGACCTTCCTCGTGTTCACCGACTACGCACGTCCCGCGATGCGCCTTGCCGCGCTGATGGGCTCCGGCGTCGTCTATGTGATGACGCACGATTCCATCGGCCTTGGCGAAGACGGCCCGACCCATCAGCCGGTCGAGCATCTCGCAGCGCTTCGCGCCATTCCGAACATGCGCGTGTTCCGTCCCTGCGACGCGATCGAGGTCGCCGAGTGCTGGGAGCTTGCGCTCAATCGTATCGACGGTCCGACCACGCTGGCGCTGACCCGCCAGAACCTGCCGCAGCTCCGCACCACCGCCAACGAGAACGCCTGCCAGGCCGGCGCCTACGAGCTGGTCGCAGCCCAGGGCGAAGCCAAGGCGACGCTGTTCGCCTCCGGCTCCGAGGTCGAGATTGCGGTGGCTGCCCAGAAGCTGCTTGCCGAGCGCGGCGTTCCGACGCGGGTGGTCTCGGTGCCCTCGCTCGAGCTCTTGTTAGCGCAACCAGAGGCCAAGCGCGCCGCCATCATCGGCAACGCGCCAGTGAAGGTCGCGATCGAGGCCGCCGTGCGCTGGGGCTGGGATGCCGTCATCGGCCAGGATGGCGAATTTATCGGCATGCATTCGTTCGGCGCCAGCGCGCCGGCGAAGGATCTTTACAAGCATTTCGGCATTACCGCCGAGGCGGCAGTTAACGCTGTGGTGAAGCGCGTTTCCTGAGTGTTGAGCTTGCCCGAAAAAAGGACTACGACATCTCTCATATGATCAAGCACCGCCCGGCTGAACCGGGCGTCCGCCCCTAAAAAACCCTCGCAGGCGCGCTATCCGCGCGTTGTGCGGGATGACAACGGTCATTGAAGGAGACGAAACATGGCAGTCCGCGTTGGAATTAACGGTTTTGGTCGCATCGGCCGCAACGTCCTGCGGGCTATCGCGGAGTCCGGCCGCAAGGACATCGAGGTCGTCGGCATCAACGATCTCGGCCCGGTCGAGACCAACGCCCACCTGCTTCGTTTCGACAGCGTCCATGGCCGCTTCCCCGGCACCGTGACCGTCGATGGCGACTCCATCAATCTCGGCAGCGGCAAGATCAAGGTGACCGCCGAGCGCGATCCCTCGAAGCTGCCCTGGAAGGATCTCGGCGTCGACATCGCGCTGGAATGCACCGGCATCTTCACCGCCAAGGACAAGGCCTCCGCGCATCTGACCGCCGGCGCCAAGCGCGTGCTGGTCTCCGCGCCGGCTGACGGCGCCGATGCCACCATCGTCTTCGGCGTCAACCACGAGACGCTGACCAAGGATCACCTGGTCGTCTCCAACGGCTCCTGCACCACCAACTGCCTCGCGCCGGTTGCGAAGGTGCTGAACGATCTCGTCGGCATCGAGACCGGCTTCATGACCACGATCCACGCCTACACCGGCGACCAGCCGACGCTCGACACCCTGCACAAGGATCTCTACCGCGGCCGCGCGGCTGCGATGTCGATGATCCCGACCTCGACCGGCGCCGCCAAGGCGATCGGTCTGGTGCTGCCCGAGCTGAAGGGCAAGCTCGACGGTGTCGCGATCCGCGTGCCCACCCCGAACGTCTCGGTCGTCGACCTCAAGATCGTCGCCAAGCGCGCCACCGACGTGAAGGAAATCAACGCGGCGATGAAGCGCGCCTCCGAGCAGCAGCTCAAGGGCGTGCTCGGCTACACCACCGCGCCGAACGTCTCGATCGACTTCAACCACGACCCGCACTCCTCGACCTTCCACGAGGACCAGACCAAGGTGCAGAACGGCACACTGGTGCGCGTGATGTCCTGGTACGACAACGAGTGGGGCTTCTCGAACCGCATGGCCGACACCGCCGTCGCCATGGCGAAGGTGATCTAACGCCGCTCTCGTGTCCCGGACGCGTCGCAGCGTGAAACGGTGCGACGCAGAGGCGGGACCCATCCGACCGCGGGACTCGCTGCAATGTGGGTCCCGGTTCTGCACAGCAGCGCTGCGCGCCGCAATGCGCCCGGGACAAGGAAGCGTCCGATGACCAACAAATTCCGCACCCTCGACGACGTTGACGTGAAGGGCAAACGCGTACTGCTGCGCGTCGACCTCAACGTGCCCATGGACAATGGCCGCGTCACCGACGCGACCCGGCTCGAGCGCGTTGCGCCGACCATCACCGAAATCTCGGACAAGGGCGGCAAGGTCATCCTGCTCGCGCATTTCGGCCGGCCGAAGGGACGCGATGCCAAGGACTCGCTGAAGCCGGTTGCGGAAGCGCTGTCGAAGGTCGTGAAGAAGCCCGTCGCCTTCGCCGATGATTGCATCGGCGAACCCGCCGCCACGGCTGTGGCGGCGCTCGGGGATGGCGACATCCTCTGTCTGGAAAACACCCGCTTCCACAAGGGCGAAGAGAAGAACGACCCCGAATTCACCAAGGCG
>JAEWHT010000370.1 GCA_023387695.1 Pseudomonadota bacterium
GCGCTGCAGAATATGGAAGGCCTGGATGCTCAAGTCGCGGCAATAGATCCAAAGCGCATAGATGCCCTGCTTCGGCAAATCGGAGTCGCGAACCAGATCGCCAATCGACAACGTGATGCTCGAGTCGGGTGGGATCACTTTGCGGAAACGCGCCATCTCCCCGTTGGCTGCGTAAACATCGAGATCGAGCACCGCCGCTGTCGTGTAATCGGTCGATGCGCTGGCGTTGGTCAAACTGACGAGCGTGTCGAACTCGTCGTCGACAACGGCCTTGCCGAATTGCTCGGTATGCACCGTCGGAACCATCGGGTGATTCCACATCCATGCACGTTCGCACTCGAACGGGACGTTGGGTATTCCGCCGCCGCAGATAACCACCGAGCCATGCGGATTCCGGCGCGGCTTGAAGCTCTCCAGCAGGCTGAACGAGTTCGGGACCCGAGCGATGTCAGCGCCTGGCGAGATCTTCAACAGTCCGCCATCGAGCCGAAGCGACCGCTCGCTCACCCACTGCGAGACGTTGACCCGCTGCCCGAATTCGAGATGCATTTGCTCGCTGCAAAGCAGCCGCCCGGTCTCATTGTGAATATCAAACGTGAAGTTGTGCAGGTGCGCTTCGCCGTCCTGAAAATACAGCACCTCCGTATCAATCTCGAACGCCTCGGCCAGGATGGGAAACGCACATATCCAGGGACGCACGCCCAGGTTCTCGAGTTGATGTAACCGGCTTTGCGGCAGAAGGCGCTCCGTCAGCGCCGCACCGTGCTCGACTGCCGTCCACGACCATTCACGCCCGCGAGGGTGCAGATAAAAATTAGGCCGGTGTAGCGGCTGATCAGGAATGATGACGACATCGGCTCCTTCCGCGCCGGCCGCCAGTTCATCAGCAAATACTTTGTTGATGTTGACGAACCGCATCTTGTCCCTGCCAATCGACGGCAGCTCCCGTGTCGCAGTCAACCGTTCGCCATTCCTGGTGAAGCGAAGCTCTGCCTGGCAGACGACAGGCGTCTCGTTCGGCTTGTTCAACAGCGATACCGTGAGCTCACTGCGTCCATCAGTCGGTACCAGGCCACGCACGAAGCGCGAGCCGGCCGGCCAAGGCTTGAAGCCCGACTGGTGGATCGTCGTGACGCCGTCGGAGTTGATGTAATCGCAGTTGAAATGCAAGAACGGTGTCACCTCACCATTGAGGTGGCGAATGTCGGTGAAGATCTCGAGATAACCGACAAAGGGAGGCGCAAGCCCCATCTTGCGGCTGTCGACCACGATCGTTTCGTTCGGCGCGATCAGCCATTGACCGGATTGAGCGACCTCGCCCGATTGCGACCGCAGCAGATAGCGAACCGCGATTGGAAAATGAATCTTGTACCCGCGCTCGAAAGTATTGGTGATGTAGACGACCGTTGCGGACTCGCCATGGAAAAAATCCAGGTAGGAGTACATCGCCGACACGTTGGCCTTACCAAGCGTGAACACGATCGCATCCTGACAGCCACGCTGCCGTAGAAATTGATTGAGGGCGTACCCGGCTTTCGAGTTGGTTGCCACCAACCAGGCATCGCTCACAGGCGCTTGCGCCTGTGCGGGCAACAGCCGAGCGGGATGTCCACGGAAGGTCCTGCCCTCCACAGCGAGCGTGAAGGAGTAGTAACCTTCCACACCCGACTGTGGAATTGCAGCGAGCATGGTTTCATCCGTGCTGTCATCCACCAGTACGGAAAACTTCCGGATCGAGAACAGCCGCATCTCGGCTGCGATGTCGGCAGCCGATTTCGGAGCTTGAGACATCGGCGGAATCCTCGACTGCTAGAACTGCGGTAACGCGATATCGTGATGCGGGGCGATCGCCTCTCCTTCTACCTCGATGAGCCATTCGGGCCGGCACACGGCCGCGTGCAGGATGACGACAGGCAGGTTCGGAAATCGGCGTGCCAGATAAGAGTCCACCCGGCCGTGGTCGGAAACATCGCGGAGGTAGACCAGGAGATACATCAGGTCCTTGGAACACGAATTGCCCGCCAGCAGCAGCGCATCGACATTCACCAGCGCACGCTCCAGCTGCTTGATGACATCCCCCGGATGGACCACCCGACCATCAGCATCGATGGCAGCGGTCCCCGAGATGTAGAGATGCGCGCGGTCGGCGTAGGCGACCTTGGTTCCGCGCTCGAAGGTGACGCCATATTTGTTGGTTGAGCTAAGCTGCGTCAGGCTCTTCAGGTACTCGATCTGGCGTGGGCTCGTGTCGAGGGCGGAGTAAGCGTCCATGCTCACCACGTCAAACCGATCGCCACAGGCGCCTTCGATGCCCGTACTCGCGATATAGTGACTATCCGCCGTCAGGCCCTGTGCCTCGAACAGGCTCCGACGTTCGTCCACCATGCCCTGGTAGAACACGTCGACATCCTTGAGATAGAGCCAGGTACGGACGCAATGATCCCTGAGGGTCGCATCAGCCCTTTCAAGTGATTGGACGAGCTCGCCGAATATCCGACTGGTCTGTTCGGCTGGGTCGACGAAATGATCCCTCGCCTGGGCGCAAAGCTGGGTGCTCCACAGATGCCTGAAGCCGTGATGCTCGACCAGAAGATCGTGGCTGGAAAGGCGGCGCTTGGTCAGTGGGCTGTCGCTCGCCAGATGGTAGGCAAGCATCGCGATCTTGGCGCCTCCCGTCGGCGGTTGTCCGACGATCGATACCGCCGTTGTGCCGTCAACCCGGCCGATGGCGGTATTCTGCACCGACGGTTGCTGATTGATCACATCGCTTAGGAAGATGCGGCGGAAAACGGCGCTATCCGGAGAAAGATTTGCCGCCGCGATGGCGCCGGCATACTGCATCTCAACCGATTGGAGCTGTTCTTCGAAGTTCAGGGCCGGATCCGGCTCGACGATCAGAAAGCATTCGCGCGCGCCGTCATGTCCGGCAAACTCGCGCCATCTGACACGTCCGTGGTCCTGGGAGCGGCTATGGAGCTTCGGCGCGGTCGATAAATTGATATCAGGCGTCCCATCCAGCATTTACAAGCTCCATTTCCAAGGATGGATAGACTTGCCGCCCGTTACCTTCTTTGTTCTGGATCAAGCAGGCCATGGAAGCCACGCCACGCTGCCGGGTTGAACCCGTAGGCACGCACGTGCGACGAATCCGAACTGGCACGATCCCCGGTTGCCAGGGGGCTGAATTGATGCGCCGCAGGTTTGTCGCAGCTATTTTGATCACGGGATTGATGTGGTCGACGGTTGTTGCCGCGACGCCCGCGTCCGCGCAGTCGCGCAGCCAGCTCGGGCCGCTCTGCACAACCGATACCACGCCAGCGGACCAGATGGTCGACGCCTGCAGCAAGATCATCGCGCTGAAGGTGTTCAAGGGCGAGCAGCTCGCGACGGTCTATTTCTGGCGCGCGGTAGGCTGGAACAAGAAGGGCGACTACGCCAAGGTCATCGCCGACATCACCGAAGCGATCCGGCTCCAGCCGAGCCAGGCGGCCTACAATTTGCGCGGATCGGCCTATTACGACAAAGGCGAAAACGACATCGCCATCAGCGACTTCGACGATGCTCTCAAGCTCGGGCCGCCGTCCGGCATCATCTACCACAACCGTGGCAACGCCTGGCGGGACAAGGGCGACAATGCCAAGGCGATCGCCGACTACGACGCTGCGATCAAGGCCGATCCGCAATCAGCCTTCTCGTACCAGAACCGTGGCATCGCCAAGGGAGCGCTCGGCGATCTCGACGGGGCGCTTGCCGACATCAACCAGGCAATCCGGCTCGATCCGACGCTACCGCAGCCGCTGATCAACCGAACCGCCATCTGGCGCGCGAAGAACGATCTCGATCGTGCCATTGCCGATGGCAGCGAGGCGATCCGGCTTGCCAAGGACAAGCCGCCAGTCAACATCATGACGCCACCGAACAGCGTATTGATCTCCGCCTACACCCATCGCGCCTTGGCATACGAGGCCAAGGGCGACTATGCGCATGCGAGAGACGACTATAAGGCCACCCTCGCAATCGTGGCGTCGGACTCCGGCAGCAAGGCCAATCAGGCGACCGCAAAGGTACGGCTGTCTCTGGTGACAGATGCCGCGGCGCCGATCCCGCGCGAAGCGCCCTCACCGACGACGCCACCCACAGCGGCCCCTGCGCCACAGCAGGCGGGCGCATCGCCCGCGCCCTCGCCTGCGCCCGCTGTTCGACTTAATCGCATGGCGCTGGTTATCGGCAATGGCGCCTATGCCCATGTGAAGGCGTTGCCCAATCCGCCAAACGACGCCCGCGCGGTTGCGAAGAGCTTGCGCGATATCGGCTTCACCGTGTCGGAAGGCATCGATCTCGATCGCACGGCGATGCAGACGATAACGCGCGAGTTTTTGCGCGACGCAGCACGGGCGCAGGTCACTCTCGTCTACTACGCCGGTCACGGCGTGCAGGTCGATGGCCGCAACTATCTCATTCCCGTCGATGTCGAGCTCAAGCCTGGCGCCAGCATGACCGAGGCGATGATCGACATGGACACGATCACGGCGGGCCTCGACGACCAGGTCCGTACCAACATCCTGATCTTCGATGCCTGCCGCAACAATCCAATGGCTCAGCACGTGGCGGCCGCGGGCACCAATCGCGGCATCGAAGGTGCGTCGGGCCTCGCAGCACCAACAAGCCTTGCATCCGGCGCGACGCTGGGCGCCGGCACGCTGATCGCATTCGCGACCGCGCCGGGTCAGGTGGCGCTCGATGGCGAAGGCGCCAATTCACCGTTCTCCGCTGCTCTCTCGCGCCACCTCGGCACGCCGGGCCTCGAAGTGCAGCAGATGCTGACGCGGGTGCGGGCGGAAGTGGTCTCGACCACGAAGAACAAGCAGGTGCCGTGGTCGAACTCGTCGCTGCTGGGCGAGGTCTATCTGGCGGAGAAGTGAGGCGACTTGCGCGCTGCAATTGGGCAGCGCCGCGCAATCTGCCACACACTCAGGTGTCGTCGCCCGGCTTCACCGGGCGATCCAGTACTCCGGGACGCCGGCGATTCACCGAGAAGCCGCGGCGTACTGGATTCCCCGCCTTCGCGGGGAATGACAGCGGAGTTTTCAGGGTTCAGTTGCCCCAGACTTCCTTCGCGATCTCGACTGCAAGGCTCAGCTTGGCCCACTGCTCTTCCTCGGAGAGGATGTTACCCTCTTCAGTCGAGGCAAAGCCGCACTGGGGCGAGAGCGCGAGCTGGTCCAACGGGGCGAACTTGGATGCTTCTTCCAGACGACGCTTGATGTCGTCCTTCTTCTCGAGCTCGCCGAACTTCGAGGTAATGACACCGACCACGACGACCTTGTTGCCCTTGGGCAGGAAGCGCAGCGGCTCGAAGCCACCGGCACGGTCGCTATCGTATTCCAGGAAGTAGCCGTCGTAATTGGTGCCGGCCAGCATGGTCTCCGCCACCGGCTCGTAGCCACCCGAGGAGATCCAGGTCGAACGGAAATTGCCGCGGCAGACATGCGTGGTCACCACCATGTCGGCCGGCTTCTCGGCCAGCGCGTAGTTGATGATTCGGGCGTAGATCTGCTGCAGACCTTCGGGGTTGTCGCCGCGCTCACGCGCCTTCTGCAATTCGTCCGGGGAACAGAGATAGGCCCACACGGTGTCGTCGAACTGGAGATAACGGCAGCCGGCGTCATAGAACGCCTTCACGGCCTTGCGGTAGGTCTTGCCGAGATCTTCGTAGAAGACGTCGAGATCGGGATAGACGTCCTTGGAGATCGCCTTGCGGCCGCCACGGAAGTGCAGCACGGCTGGCGACGGGATCGTCATCTTGGCGGTGACGTGTGCCTGGTCGGCGTTCTTCTTGAGGAAGCGGAAGTGATCCAGCATCGGGTGGTTATCGGGGAAATCGAGCTTGCCGATCACGCGCACTGAATCGTGGCGGGTCTGCACGCCCGCGAACTGGATGCCGGAATCGGGGTGATACAGCTCGCAGCCGGTGAGCTTGGCCAGGAAGTCGAAATGCCACCAGGAGCGACGGAATTCGCCGTCGGTCGCGAGCTTCAGGCCGACCGAGGCCTGCTTGTGCACGACCTTCTCGATCTCCATGTCCTCGATCTTGCGGAGATCATCGGCCGAGATCTCGCCCTTCTCGAGCCTGACGCGGGCTTCCTTGATCTTGGCGGGGCGCAGGAGGCTGCCGACTTCGTCGGCGCGGAAGGGGGCTTTGGTTCGCTGCATTTCTTACTCCCGAGAATATTCTTAGTGGGCCGCCGCCCCTGCGACCCCGAGGTGGCGCTCCAGGACCGACGGGTTGGCCTTCAGCGCGGCGCTCGGGGCGTCGTGGACGATCGTTCCGCGTTCCAATATCACAACGCGGTCGGCAAGCCCGAGAATCTTTTGGGCATTCTGCTCGACGATGATCGAGCAAATGCCGCCGGCCCGGGTGATGGCCCCGATCGCCTTCAGAAGCTCCTCGACGATGATGGGCGCCAGACCCTCGGTCGGCTCGTCCAGCAGCAGGACCTTCGGATTGAGGGTCAGCGCGCGGCCGATCGCCAGCATTTGCTGCTCACCGCCGGAGAGCTGGTTACCGAAATTGCTCCGTCGTTCCTTCAGCCGCGGGAACATTTCATAGACCTTGTCGACGGTCCAGGGTCCGGGCTGCGCCACCGCGGTCATGTTCTCTTCCACGGTCAGCGAGCGGAAGATGTTGCGCTCCTGCGGCACCCAACCGATGCCGGAGCGCGCCCGCTGGTCAGGCCGCATCGTTGTAACGTCGGTGCCGGCGAGTACCACGGAGCCGGAGAAACGACGGGTGACGCCGACGATGGAATTGATCAGCGTGGTCTTGCCGGTACCATTGCGCCCGAGCAGTGCCAGCACCTGTCCTTCGGCGAGGCGCAGGGACATGTTGGGCAGCACCACGGCCTCGCCGTAGCCGGCACGAAGCGAGTCGACTGCGAGCAGGTCAGACATTGACCGCCTCCTCGCCGAGATAGACCGCCTTCACCTGCGGATCACGCGCGACCTGCTCGGGCGAACCTTCCGTCAGCAACGCGCCGGAGACCAGCACCGAGATGCGGTCGGCAAAGGAGAACACGAGGTCCATGTCGTGCTCGATCAGCAGCACGGTGACGTCGCGCGGCAGGCTGCCTACGACCGCGAGAATGTCGTGACGCTCGCTCTCCGGCACGCCCGCGGCCGGCTCGTCGAGCAACAGCACGCGCGGCTTGGCTGCGATCGCAACCGCGATCTCCAGCAGGCGCTGCTTGCCGTAAGGCAGCGTCACGGTCTGTTCATTCATAGCGTCGAGCAGATGGAAGCGCGTGAGGAGGTCGGCGATCTCGCCATTGACGTCGCTACGAGTGCCCATCCGCCGCCACCAATCGCCGCCATGGCCGAGACGCTCGGAGACGGCGAGGCCAATGGTTTCGAGCGGGGTGAGATCCGGGTAGAGCTGGTTGATCTGGAAGGTGCGCGACAGGCCGCGCAGTACGCGCGTGTGCACCGGCAGATCGGTGATGTCCTGCCCCTCGAGCAGGATGCGGCCCGAATTCGGCTTGAGCACGCCGGTCAACTGGTTGATCACCGTGGTCTTGCCGGCGCCGTTGGGGCCGATCAACGCATGGCGGGCGCCCTGTTCGATCTTCAGCGACAAATCGCGCGTGACGCGCAGGCCGCCAAAGGTCTTTTCGAGATTCTGGGTTTCGAGCGCGATGGTCATGTCTCGCTCTCCGGAACGGTCACGACCGCCTTGCGCCCCGCAATCTGCTTGATCAGGAGGTTCGGCAGAAACAGCACGCCGTAGTGCAGTCGCTGGCGGCCGACCAGCACGATCACGACCAGCACGAGGCCGATCCAGAACTGCCAATATTGTGGAGTGATGGTGGAGAACACTTCCTGAAGCATGCGGAAGATCACCGCGCCGATCAGCCCGCCATAGAGATAGCCGGTGCCGCCGATGACGAGCACCAGCATCAAATCGGCGGAGCGATCGAAGGCAAACACGTCGAGCGAGGCGATCGCCGTGGTCTGCGTGAACAGCGCGCCCGCAATGCCGGCATAGAACGCCGCGAGCGTATAGATCGCGATCAGGCGACGATTGACGGGGATGCCGATGGCAGCCGCACGCAGCGGGTTGTTCTTGATCGCGCGCAGCGACAGGCCGAACGGCGAATGCACGATACGGCGCGCCAGCAGGAACAGCACGAACAGCACAGCCAGCGAATAGAAGAAGCCGGCCTTGCCGAACATGTCGAACGGGATCTGGCCGAAGATCGGCTGCATCTCGATGCCCTGCAGGCCGTCGGTGCCACCGGTGATATTGGAGAAGCGCTCGGCGAGCGCCTCCAGCAGCAACGCGATGCCGAGCGTGACCATCAGGCGGGTCAAGTCGACGCCGCGGATCACCAGGAAGCTGGTGGCAAAGCCCAGCATCATCGCGGCAAGGCCCGCCGCAATCAGCGCCAGCACCGGCTCATTGATGATGCCGTGCAGCGCCAGCAAGCCAGCTGCATAGGCGCCGACGCCGAAGAAGGCAGCGTGGCCGAGCGACACGATGCCGGCATAGCCGAGGATGAGATCGAGCGACATCGCAAACAGCGCCAGCCGCAGGATGTCGGTCATGATCAGATAGCGCGTGGGAAACAGGAAGCCGCAGGCGAGCACGACGACCCAGAAGATCGCCTCGCCATAGTGCCAGCGCGCATGTCGCTGGGCGTGAAAACCGACGTCGGACGAAGCGCTCATCGGCAAACTCAACGCGCAGCCGTGCGGCCGAACAGGCCGTTCGGGCGCCAGATCAGGATCACGATCATCATGGTGTAGATTACGAAGGGTCCCATCTTCGGCACGTAATATTTGCCGGCGACGTCGCCGATGCCGAGCAGGAGCGAAGCCAAAAACGGTCCGGTGATCGAGGAGGAGCCGCCGACCGTGACCACGATCAGGAAGTAGATCATGAACTTCAGCGGGAAGTACGGATCGAGGCCGAGGATCTCGGCGCTCAGCGCACCGCCAAGACCTGCGAGGCCACATCCAAAAGCGAACGTGAAGGCGAACACCTGCGGCACGTTGATGCCGAGGCCGCTGGCGGCGCGGGGATCATCGACGGCGGCGCGCAAGCGGCTGCCGAAGCGCGTCTTCGCCAACACCATCTGCAGAGCGATGGTGAGCAGGCCGCAGATCACGATGATCATCAGCCGGTAGCGGCCGATGCCGACGCCGAACAGGTCGAACTGGCCCTCAAGCGCAGCCGGCAAATTGATGAACACACGCGATGAGCCTTGGATGTAGTCCACGGCCGCGACCGACATGAAGGTCAGGCCGATCGTGAACAACACCTGGTCGAGATGACTGCGCGTATAGAGGTGACGATAGAGCGTGCGCTCGAGCACGATGCCGATCACCGCGGACGAGACGAAAGCAAGCGGCAGCGCCGCGAAGAACGGCCAGCCATGCTGGTTCACCAACAGCATGCAGACATAGCCGCCGGCCATTGCGAAGGCACCATGAGCGAGATTGACGAAGTTCATCAGGCCGAGCGTGACCGCGAGCCCGCAGGCGAGCACGAACAGCAGCATGCCGTAGGCAACGCCATCGAACAGGTTGGTGAGAATTGAGGTCATCGAAGGTCGATCGGTCCTGGGCGTTCGTCAAACCGGGGTAGCGCGGATGCGCTGACCCCGGAATTTCGTCTCAACGATGTCTGGATCCCGGATGCGCGCCAAGCGCGCTCCGGGATGACCCGCTTTCGCGGGTCACTTCTTCGTCTTGCCGAGGTCCTTGACGGCTTCGAAGACCTGGAACTCGATATTGTAGAGTTCGCCATCAGTCTTCGACCTTGCGACCCTGCGGATGTAGATATTCTGGATGATGTCGCGGGTCTCGGGATCGATCGAGATCGGGCCGCGCGGGCTTTCCCACTTCATCCCCTTCATGGCTTCGACCAGCTTGGTGCCGTCGGTATCGCCGTTGGTCTTCTTCAGCGCCTCGTATATGAGGTGGATTCCGTCATAGCCGCTGACCGCCATGAAGCCCGGACGGCTGTTGAAGTCCTTCTTGTACGCGGCGACGAAGTCCTTGTTCATCTGCGAGGGATGGGCCGCGGAATACAGATGCGCGGTCACGGTGCCGATGACGGCATCGCCCATGTTGTTGAGGAGATCGTCGTCGGTGACGTCGCCCGGCCCGATCACCTTGATGCCGGCCTTGTCGAGGCCGCGCTCGGCATATTGCTTCATGAAGTTGCCGCCCTGGCCCGCCGGCACGAACACGAAGATCGCGTCGGGCTTGGCATCCTTCATGCGCTGGAGGAACGGCGCGAAGTCGGGATTCTGCAGCGGCACCTTGACCTCTTCAACCACCTCGCCGCCACCGGCGGTGAAGTTCTGCTTGAAGAAGTTCAGCGCATCGTTGCCCGGCGCGTAGTCGGAGGTCAGCGTCGCCACCTTCTTGATGCCGTTCTGCGCCGCCCAGTCGCCGATGATGGTGGAGGACTGCGCAAGCGTGAAGCTCGTGCGCACGATATAGGGCGAGCGCTCGGTGATGATCGAGGTACCCGCCGCCATCACGATTTCCGGAATCTTGGCTTGCGTTGCGAGGGGTGCCGCCGCCAATGCCGCCGGCGTCACGCCGAAGCCTGCGATGAAGTTGACCTTGTCGTTGACGATCAACTCCTGCGCGGCGGTCTTGGTCTTGTCCGGGATCGCGGCGTCGTCCTTGAGGATGATCTCGATCTTCTTGCCGGCGACCGTGTCGCCGTTCTGCTTCATGTACAACTTGATCGCGTTCTCGATCTGCTTGCCGGTCGAGGCCTGGCCGCCGGTCATCGGCAGGATCAGGCCGACCTTGACGGTGTCTTCCGCCTTGGCCGGCGCTAAGGCCGCAAGTCCCGTGACGAAGGCAACCGCGGCTGCCTGAGAAAACCATTTACGTTCGAACATCAGATGTCCCTCCCCTTCATTCCTGATCTCTTGTGCGCTGGACCGGTTGCCCCGGTCCTTGCCTCACCTTACCGCACGCACGAGCGATATCGCGCGTCACATGGCGTCTTTCGCGCCCTCATTGTCAATCGGACGTTTGGCGACCATTCGGCGCAAGCCGCGCGTTCCGTTAACAAGCGTGGAAAGCGATGTCGCGGTTACGCCGGGGTAACCCGAGCACCTCGAGCCCATCCACTTTCATTTGTACGAATGTACAAATAAAATGGACCTGTCAACGAAAAAGCCCCGCCGCCGACCAAGCCAGATTGTCGCGAGCCGATCGTCCGCAGTCTAGGAATGCGGCCATCCGGGTGGATGGAGAATTTCGCCATTCATTTGCAGAATTCGGACATCGGCCAAGGAGCGCGGCCATTGATTTAGGTATTTAAATACCTATCTCGAATAAGCCAATTTTACCGAGTTGAAGGCTACCGTACCTGACCGCTGGTTATCCGGCGTCCGACCACCCGTTCCGATCCCGGCGCCCTTACGATGTCCATGCGTTCCCATTCTCTCCTGCTTCTCGTCGTGCTCTCGGCGGGCCTGTCCGGCTGCGGCACCGTGAACGAGAAGCTTTCGGCCGGCATGGGAGACTACGTCCCGCAATGGGCCGGCGGCCTGCCGGCGGACGCGCCGCCGCGGCCGGGCACGCCGCAATACGACGCCTACATGAAGGAGCGCGAGCGCAAGCGGCTGCTGCCGGCGACCGATCGCGAAAAGGAAGAGCAGGCGCAGAAGGGCGCGACCGGATCGACGTCGGGCGACGCGATCCGCTAGTCCACAAACACCACGGTCTTGCGGCCGTTGAGAATGACACGATCGTCGAGGTGGTAGCGGATCGCGCGCGCCAGCACGCGACGCTCGATGTCACGGCCCTTGCGGACGAGATCCTCAGGCGTATCGCGATGGCTGATGCGCTCGACGTCCTGATCGATGATCGGACCTTCGTCGAGATCGCGCGTGACGTAATGGGCGGTGGCGCCGATCAGCTTCACGCCGCGCTCGTGGGCCTGGTGATAGGGCTTTGCACCCTTGAAGCCCGGCAGGAACGAATGATGGATGTTGATGCAGCGGCCGGATAGCTTGGCCGACAGATCATCCGACAGGATCTGCATATAGCGAGCGAGCACCACGAGATCGGTTCCGGTCTTGGCGACGAGATCCAGGATCTGCGCCTCCTGCTCGCGCTTGGTCTCCTTGGTGACCGGCAGATAGTGGAACGGGATGCTGCCGAAATCGAGCCCGTCATAGACCTCGCGCGGATGGTTGGAGACAATCGCGGCGAGCGTCATCGGCAATTCGCCGGTGCGCCAGCGATAGAGGATGTCGACCAGGCAATGGTCGGACTTCGACACCAGCAGCATCACCTTGCGATGCGCGGCACGGTCGCGCATCTGCCAGTCCATGCCGAAGCGCTCGGCGATCGCGGCAAAGCCGGTCTGCAGCGCAGACAGTTCCACGGCGAGATCGGCCGCAGTGAAGACCACGCGCATGAAGAATTTCTTGGTCTCGACGTCGTCGAACTGCTGGGCATCGAGAATGTTCTGTCCGGAATTCGCCAGGAAGGTCGACACGGCCGAGACGATGCCGGGACGATCCGGACAGGACAGGGTCAGAACGTATTGATGATAGGGCATGGCTGCTGAAGAGATGGCTCTTGATGAAGGTTTGTGCAGGCTAGCGGAACGATCCGCGATTTGCGTCCTGCTCTAGCACCGAGGCTGCCCTTGCGCCAATCCCGACGACGGGGGCAGGATGAATGAACGATTGCGAATTTGACTGGGAGTACGCCCATGGCCGACCGCTTGAACGGCACCCGCATCCTGATCCTGGAAACCCGCGAGGAGGCGCAGTTTTCAAAGCTTCTGGCCGAGCAAGGCGCCGAGGTCGTGCAATGCCCGATGTTCACCATCCAGGATGCGCCGGACCCCGCCCCGGTCGAGGCCTGGATCCGACGCGCCATCGACAAGCCGTTCGACGACCTCGTTTTGATGACCGGCGAAGGCCTCCGGCGGATCATGAAGCTGGCGCGCGCTCGCGGGCTCGACCAGGCCTTTGTCGCGGCGCTGGGCAAATCGCGAAAATTCACCCGCGGACCGAAGCCCGGCAAGGCGCTGCGCGAGAATGGCCTCGAGGCGCAGCAGACCACGGAGAAGCCAACCACCGAGGGCGTGATCGAGATGCTGGGCAAGCTCGACCTCAGGGGACACCGCCTCGGCCTCCAGCTTTATCCGGACAAGGATCATGGCGCGTTGACTAGCGCACTCGCCTTACAAGGCGCCGAGGTCGATACCGTTCTGCCCTATGCCTATGATTCCAAGGCTGCAGATGCCAACATCGTCGCCGCCATCGACGACATGGCCGAGGGACGAATCGACTCGATCGCGCTCACGAATCTCGGTCAAGTCCGCCGGCTGGTCGAGGCAGCCAAAGCACATGGTAGCGAAGCTAAGCTGCGCGCAGGATTCGAACGGACACTGATCGCTTCGGTCGGTCCGGCCGTCTCCGGCGAACTCGCCGCACACGGCCTGCGCACGGACATCTCACCTGCCGACGAAGCCTATTTCATGCGTCCGCTGATCTCGGCGATGGCTGCAGCCCTCGCGGAGCGAAAGCCGCAAGCTACCGCGAGATAGGAGCAGAGCGCAGAGGCGATGCGCGACGGCTGCGATTGACACGCAAACCGTCAGCGCTAGTTTGCCAGCCAGTAAGAAGAAACCACAAAGGCAGGGAATCGCTGTGACACGCGTCATCGCGTTGTGAGCGCAACCACACGGCGTTCGGCGCTCGCACCATTCCGCATCCGCAACTATCGTTTCCAGTGGCCGTCCGATCTGCTCACCTCCTGGGCGTTCGAAATCGAGACGCTGGTGCTCGGCTGGTACATCCTGGTCGAGACCGGCTCGGTGCTGCTGCTGACCATTCTCGCCTCGCTGCAATATATCGGAACGCTGGTCGCCCCCGTGCTCGGGATGGTCGGCGACCGCATCGGTCACCGCGACCTTCTTGTCATGCTGCGCCTCACCTACACGGTCCTCGCCTCGACCATCATGGTGTTGGCGCTGACCGGTCATCTGGCGCCGCTCAAGGTGATGATCATCGTGACGATCATGGGCCTGATCCGTTCCTCGGATCTCGGCCTTCGCAGCGCGCTTCTCGCCGACATCATGCCGGGCGAATTGCTGGTGGGAGCGATCAGCCTGTCGCGCACGACCCAGGACAGCGCGCGCATCGCCGGGGCGCTGACGGGAGCTGGACTGTTCGCGACCTTCGGCATCGGCAAAGTCTACGCGGTCATCGCCTTCCTTTATTTTGCAGCTGCGATCCTGATGCTGTGCCTGACGCGCCCGGCGAAGTCCGCCGAGCATCGCACGGTCGAGAGCCATTCGGGCTCGCGGCTGCTGCGCGATCTCAAGGAAGGCATCGTCTATTCCTGGAACGGGCCGGCGATGCTGGCAGCACTTTGCGTCGCATTCCTTGCCAATCTCACCGCGTTTCCGCTGACGAATGGATTGCTGCCTTACATCGCGCGCGACATCTTTCATACAGACCAGACCGGCCTCGGTTATCTCTCGGCGAGCTTCGCCCTGGGCTCGCTGATCGGCTCCGTCACGCTCAGCCTGGTCAGCGGCCTGCGCATCGCCCGGCTCCTGATCGGTGCCACACTGGCTTGGTACGTGCTGCTGCTGGTGTTCGTCGAAATCAGGACCATGCCGGTCGCCATGGCTTGCCTCGTCGTAGCCGGCATTGCCCAAAGCATGTCGATGATTTCCGCTGCCGTGATCCTCATGAAGACGGCCAGCGCACATCTGCGCGGCCGCGTGATGGGCGTGCGCATGATGGTGATCTATGGCCTGCCGATCGGATTGCTCGCGGCCGGAAGCCTGATCGACGTCATCGGCTATTCCGCGACGGGCTCGCTCTATGCCGTCGCGGGCTTCATCGCGATGCTGGCGATCGCCATCCGCTGGCGCGCCGACCTCTGGCCTGTGCACGCGCCCGCCAACGCGCGTTAATCCCCATAGCCGCGCAGCCGCTCGACGTTGAGGATGGTGACGCCGCCGTACTCCAGCCGCAGCAATCCCTCTTTCTCCAGCCGGTTCAGCGCGCGGTTGGCGTTCTGGCGCGACATGCCCGAGAGCGCACCGATCTCCTCCTGGGTAATCTCCAGATGCGCCGTCGATTCCGGATAGAGGATCGGGTTGAACAGCGAGGCGATGCTGCGGGCGAGCCGAGAGGTCGCATCGAGCGTACGGTTGACCTCGAGCATGCCGATGAACTGGCCGAGCCGCTCGTTGAGCTGACGCACCAGGAAGCGGTTGAAGCCGACGCTGTTCTCGAACAGCCACATGAAGGCCGAACGCTCCATCAACGCGACGCGGCTGTCGCGCAGCGCGACCACATCGTAGCGGCGCGGCTCGTTCTTGAGCACGCTCCCCTCGCCGTACCAGGCGCCCGCCGTCAGCCCGGCAAGACTGGTCTCCTTGCCGTCGCGCGACACCCCGCCCATCTTGGCGAGGCCGCTCACCATGCCTGCCCAATAGTCGAATTTATCGCCACGCATGAACACCGTCTCGCCGGTACCATAGGATCGCTCCGTGATCCCGGCGCGGGCGACCTCGATCTCCGCTGGTGTGAGCTCGCGCGACCAGGCGGCGACGCGCTTCAGTTGATCCTCTGAAATCATGATCGAGAGGCCAGCCGCACCGGTTCGTCACTCCATCCTTCTGTTGCATTGCAACATGATCATTCTCACCACCATCCTACGAAAGATGGAGGCCACAGCCGCCCGAAAAACTTTGTCGCAGAATTGTCAGGCCGGAGACATTTCATAATAGCGCTTTCCCCTATTCGTGTGATGCGGCTTTTGATCCCAAACGGGTAAGAAAGTGGCACGGCTCCGGTCGGGACCATGTGCTGCATGGTCTCATCGGCATAGCCGTACTAGGATCGCCGAGAGGAACCGACGAAGAGCGCCACTGAATGCGCCATCAGCGGGAGGGATTTGTTTGGTGGCTACCAGTCTCGAAGTGCGCGGCGTGTCCTTGCGGTTCGGCGGCGTGCGCGCGCTGACCGACGTCAGCTTCGCCATCAACGAGGGCGAGCTGTTCTCGATCATCGGCCCCAACGGCGCCGGCAAGACCTCGATCGTGAATTGTATTTCCGGTCGCTATAAGCCGACCGAAGGCCAGCTGTTCTACCAGGGCCGCGACATCACCGGCCTGACGCCGAACGCGCGCCCCAAGCTCGGCATCGGCCGCACCTTCCAGAATCTCGCGCTCTTCCACCATATGAGCGTGCTCGACAACATCATGGTCGGCCGCCATCACCTCCTAAAGAACAATTTCCTCACGGGCTCGCTGTACTGGCTCACCGGCGCCCGCAGGGAAGAGCTCGAGCATCGCCGCAAGGTCGAGGAGATCATCGACTTCCTCGACCTCCAGTCGGTGCGCAAGGCGACCGCCGGCACCCTCCCCTACGGCCTGCGCAAGCGCGTCGAGCTCGCCCGCGCCATGGCGCTGGAGCCACGCCTTATCCTTCTCGACGAGCCGATGGCCGGCATGAACTTCGAAGAGAAGGAGGACATGGCCCGCTACATCGTCGACCTGAACGAGGAGTTCGGGATGACGGTGGTTATGATCGAGCACGACATGGGCGTGGTGATGGACATCTCCCACCGCGTCATGGTGCTGGATTTCGGCCGCAAGATCGCCGAGGGCGATCCGGCCGCAGTGCTTGCCGATCCCCACGTCAAGCGCGCCTATCTCGGCGAAGAAGACGAGGCACTGGTCGACCCTGATGATGCGCCGCCGGCGCAGGAGAGCGCGGCATGATGGATTACGCAGCCCGCGTCGCCCAGGCCGACACCTATCCGAAGATGCTCCGGCTCAACGCGAAGGAGCACGGCAACGAGATCGCGTTGCGCGAAAAAGATCTCGGCCTCTGGCGCCCCTTCACCTGGAACGATTACCAGACGCGCGTGCGCGACTTCGCGCTTGGCCTGATCGAACTCGGCCTTGGCCGCGGCGACGTCATCGGCATCATCGGTGATAACCGGCCGGACTGGGTCGCGGCGGAAGTGGCCGCGCATGCGATCGGCGGATTGAGCCTCGGGCTCTATCGCGACGTGCTGGATGAAGAGGCTTCCTACCTCCTCAATTACGGCGAGGCGCAACTCGTCTTCGCCGAGGACGAAGAGCAGGTCGACAAGCTTCTGGCGCTGGCCGAGCGCGTGCCGAAGCTGAAGCACATCATCTATTCCGATCCGCGCGGCATGCGGAAATATGACGACCCGCGACTGATGTCGGCGGAGAAATTCGCCGAACTCGGCCGTGCCCGGGCGACGCGCGAGCCGGAACTTTACGACAAGCTCGTCGATGCCACCAAGGGCGAGGATGTCGCCATTCTCTGCACCACCTCGGGCACGACCTCACATCCGAAGCTTGCGATGCTTGCTGCCGGCCGCGTACTCGGCCATTGCGCGACCTATCTCGCCTTCGACCCCAAAGGCCCCGACGACGAATACGTCTCGGTGCTGCCGCTGCCCTGGATCATGGAACAGGTCTATGTGCTCGGCAAAGGCCTGCTCTGCCGGATGAAGATCAACTTCGTCGAAGAGCCCGACACCATGATGAACGATCTGCGCGAGATCGCGCCGACATTTGTGCTCTTTGCACCGCGCGTCTGGGAATCCATCGCCGCCGACGTTCGCGCCAAGGTGATGGACGCAACGCCGTTCAAGCAGCGCCTGTTCGATATCGGCATGAAGTCGGGCCTCGCCGCACTCGAGGAGGGCAAGCGCTCCGGCTTTGCGAACGCGATCCTGTTCCGCGCGTTGCGCGATCGGCTCGGTTTCACGCGGCTGCGATCGGCGGCGACCGGCGGCGCGGCACTCGGGCCTGATACGTTCAAGTTCTTCCAGGCCATGGGCGTGCCGCTGCGCACGCTCTATGGCCAAACCGAGCTGCTGGGCGCCTACACGCTGCATCCAGAGGGCAAGGTCGATCCCGACACAACCGGCGTACCGATGGCTGATAATGTCGAGATCCGCATCGACAATGCCGACGTCCACGGCGTCGGCGAGATCGTGGTGCGGCATCCCAACATGTTCCTCGGCTACTACAAGAACCCGGAAGCGAGCGTCGCCGACATCAGGGACGGCTGGATGCTGTCGGGCGATGCCGGTTATTTCAACACCAACCGCCAGCTCGTCGTCATTGACCGCATCAAGGATCTCGCGGAGACCTCGCGCGGCGAGCGCTTCTCACCGCAATTCATCGAGAACAAGCTGAAGTTCTCGCCCTATATCGCCGAAGCCGTGGTGCTCGGCGCCGGCCGCGACGCGCTCGCGGCGATGATCTGCATCCGCTACTCCATCATCTCGAAATGGGCGGAGAAGAACCGGCTTTCCTTCACGACCTATAGCGACCTCGCCTCACGGCCGGAGGTCTACAAGCTGCTCCAGAAGGAAGTCGAGACCGTCAACGCCACCTTGCCGCCGGCACAACGCATTTCGCGCTTCCTCCTGCTCTACAAGGAGCTCGACGCCGACGATGGCGAGCTCACCCGTACGCGAAAAGTGCGCCGCGGCGTCATCAACGAGAAGTACGAAGGCATCATCGACGCCATCTATCGCGGCGATTCCGACATCCCCGTAGACACCGTGATCCGCTTCCAGGACGGCACCACGCAACGCGTGCGCACCACGTTGCGCGTCGTGGACCTCGGCGAACGTGGCCCCATGGCGGAGGCCGCGGAGTGAATTTGATTTCAGCCAAGAACGCGCTGCCAGTCGATGCGCCCTCTCCCCTTGTGGGAGAGGGCATCTCCACAGCCAACCATATCCTCGCTCGGGTGAGGGGTCCTCTCTCCGCACCGTCACTGTCGAGACAACTCCTCACCCGTCTTCGCTTCGCGAAGCCACCCTCTCCCACAAGGGGAGAGGGAAAGAGCGCGCCGGATTTGTCAGCGAGCACCAACGTATGAACACCGCCTTCCTCATCCAGCTTCTGGTCAACGGTCTCGTGGTCGGCACGCTCTATGGCGTGGTCGCGATGTCGTTTGTTCTGATCTACAAGGCAACGCAGGTCGTCAACTTTGCGCAGGGCGAATTGCTGCTGGTCGGCGCCTGGGTGTGCTGGGCGCTGCTCGCGAAATACCAGGTGCCGTTCTGGATCGGCATGCCGATCACGCTGGTCTTCATGTTCGTGTTCGGCATCGCGATCCAGGTACTGATCCTGCGGCCGATGATCGGCGAGCCGATCATCTCGGTGATCATGGTGACGATCGGCCTCTCCACCGTGCTGCAAGCGACGCTGAAATGGATGTTCGGCGTCAACCCGCAGACGTTCCCGCGTGTGTTCGAGAGCCAGTCCGTCGGACTGTTCGGCCTCCAGATCCAGACCGTCTACGTCATGAGCCTGATCGTGTCGGTGGCGATGATGATCGGCATGGCCTGGTTCTTCCGCGCCTCGAAGTATGGCCTTGCGATGCGGGCTACTGCATTCAACCAGCAAGTGGCGCAGTCGCTCGGCATTTCCGTCAAGAGCGTGTTTGCGATGGCCTGGGCGATCTCAGCCACCGTCTCGGCGGTCGCGGGCGTCGTCGTCGCCGTGGTGAACGGCGTCTCCTCTGGCCTTGCCGCCTACGGCATCAAGGTATTTCCGGCTGCGATCCTCGGCGGCCTCGATTCCGTCGGCGGCGCGGTGCTTGGCGGCATCATCATCGGCCTGCTCGAGAACATCGCGCAATATGTCGACAGCCAATACCTGCACTGGGGCAATCTCTACGAGATCGCACCGTTCTACGTCCTCATCATCGTGCTGATGATCAAGCCTTACGGCCTGTTCGGCACCCACGACATCGAGCGGATCTGATCCATGGCCGGCCCCTCCCTCATCCCTGCTGGTGATTTCCGCACCTCTTACGCGGCCGACACCACCATCTTCCCGACCACCACCAGCCGCAACTTCGCCATTCTCGGCGTGCTGCTGCTCTGCCTCGTGCCGCAATTCATCGGCGGATACTGGCTCAGCATCCTGATCCAGATCGGCATCTTCTCGATCGCGGCGCTGGGGCTGAACATCCTGGTCGGCTTCACCGGCCAGATCTCGATCGGCCATGCCGCCTTCTTCCTGCTCGGCGCGTTCTCCTCCGCCTACATTTCCAACAACGCACATATCCCGGTGTTCTTCGCGATACCGCTCGCGGGCGTCGTCACCGCGATGGTGGGGCTGATCTTCGGCATCCCGGCGGCACGGTTGAAGGGGCTCTATCTCGTCATCGCGACGCTGGCCGCGCAATACATCCTGCTCGACTTCTTCTCCCGCGCCGAATGGTTTTCCGGCGGCTCCGTGCCGGCGAGCGCCGAACCCTTCTCGATCTTCGGCTACACGCTACGCGGCGACCGGCAATATTTCTATGTTGTGCTGGCCTATGTGCTGGCGAGCTACATTCTCGTCACCAATCTGATGCGCACGCGTGATGGCCGCGCGCTGGTGGCGATCCGCGACCATTATCTTTCCGCGGAGATCATGGGCATCAACCTCACCAAATACCGCACATTGTCGTTCGGGCTCGCCGCCTTTTTCGCTGGCATCGCCGGCGCGCTCTTTGCGCACTACCAGCTCGTGGTATCGCAGGAAGGTTTCGGCATCGAGCGCTCGATCCTGTTCCTCGCCATGATCATCATCGGCGGCACCGGTTCGATCATGGGCACGCTGATGGGCACCGCCTTCGTGGTGCTGCTGCCGGAGTCGATGGAATGGATCAGCCTGCAGCTGAAGGGCGGCGCGATCGACCACGCGCTGGCGCTCAACAACAACCTCACATTCCTGCGCGAGATCGCAATCGGGCTCATCATCATCGTGTTTCTGATGTTCGAGCCTGATGGCCTCGCGCATCGCTGGCGGCAGATCAAGGCCTATTGGAAACTCTACCCGTTCTCGTATTGAGCGCGGGCCAATTCAACAACCAATAACAGGAGGAGACGACCAATGAAGACAAAAGCCCTTTTGAGCACCGCCTCGCTCGCTCTGGCGATCGCCGCATTTTCGGCAAGCGCGCAAGCGCAGATCGCGATCGGCCATCTCGAGGACCGTTCGGGCGGCACCGCCGACGTCGGCACGCCGTTCGGCCAGGCCGTCGCCGACACTTTCGCCTGGGTCAACAAGAATGGCGGCGTCGGCGGCAAGCAGCTCAACGTCGATACCAATGACTACGGCTACCAGGTGCCGAAGGCGATCGCGCTTTACAAGAAGTGGTCCGCGCCGGACAACAAGGTCGCAGCCATCATGGGCTGGGGCACGGCAGATACCGAAGCGCTGACCGGCTTCCTCGCCCAGGACAAAATTCCCGACATGTCCGGCTCCTACGCGGCTGCGCTGTCGGACCCTGAAGGCACCAGCGGCAAGGCCAAGCCCGCGCCCTACAATTTCTTCTACGGCCCGACCTATTCGGACGCGCTGCGCGCGATGCTGATGTGGGCGGCCGACGATTGGAAGGCCAAGGGCAAGCCGGGCAAGCCGAAATACGTCCACATGGGCGCCAACCATCCCTACCCGAACGCGCCGAAGGCTGCCGGCGAGGCGCTCGCCACCGAGCTCGGCTTCGAAGTGCTGCCGCCGCTCGTCTTCGCGCTGAGCCCCGGCGACTACAGCAGCCAGTGCCTGAGCCTGAAGAGCTCAGGTGCGAACTACGCCTATCTCGGCAACACGCCGCAATCCAACGTGTCGGTGCTGAAGGCCTGCAAGGCGGCGAACGTGGACGTTCAGTTCCTCGGCAATGTCTGGGGCATGGATGAGAACGGTGCCAAGGCTGCCGGCGACGCCGCCGATGGCGTGGTGTTTCCGCTGCGCACGGCGGTCGGTTGGGGCGGCGATGCGCCGGGCATGAAGACCATCGTCGAAATCTCGAAGATGTCGGATCCGACCGGCAAGGTCTATCGCCCCGTGCATTACATCGCAGCTGTCTGCTCGGCGCTCTACATGAAGGAAGCGCTGGACTGGGCCGCCAAAAACGGCGGCGCCACCGGCGAGAATGTCGCCAAGGGCTTCTACCAGAAGAAGGATTGGGTGCCAGCCGGTATGGAAGGCGTGTGCAATCCCTCGACTTGGACCGAGAAGGACCATCGCGGGACCATGAAGGTCGATCTGTATCGCACGAAGGTGTCGGGCGCGACCGATGGCGACATCAACGACCTCATGGGCAAGGGCACGATCAAGCTCGAGAAGGTCAAGTCGGTCGAGCTGCCGCGCAAGCCGGAATGGTTTGGGTGGTGAGCCGATCCGTTTTTACACGCACAACCGTCATCCCCCGCGAAAGCGGGGGATCCAGTACGCCGCGGCTCCTCCATGAACCTCAGGCGTCTCTGGAATACTGGATCGCCCGGTCAAGCCGGGCGACGACAGCGGAGATTGATTGGGCATGACTGACACCTTCGAAGCATCGCGCACCTCGCCCAGCGTCGTCCCTGCGCCGCCCCTCCTTGCCGTGCGCAACATCGAGGTCGTCTATGACGACGTCATCCTGGTGCTGCGCGGCCTCAGCCTCGACGTGCCCAAAGGCGCGATCGTGGCGCTGCTGGGCGCCAACGGTGCCGGCAAGTCGACGACGCTGAAAGCGATCTCGGGGCTGCTCAAGACCGAGGACGGCGAGGTCACGCGCGGCGAGATCCTGTTCGAGGGCGAGCCGATCGCCGGCGTCGATCCCGACAAGATCGTCCGCCGCGGCATCTTCCAGGTGATGGAGGGCCGGCGCATCGTCGCCGACATGACATCGCTCGAAAATCTCAGGCTCGGCGCCTTCACCCGTCGAGATCGCGAGGTCGATGTCGACCTCGACATGGTCTTCAACTATTTCCCGCGCCTGAAGGAGCGCACGGGACTAGCCGGTTATCTCTCCGGCGGCGAACAGCAGATGCTCGCGATCGGCCGTGCGCTGATGGCGCGCCCGAAGATGATTTTGATGGACGAGCCGTCGATGGGCCTCTCGCCGCTGTTGGTGAAGGAGGTGTTCGCGATCATCCAGAAGATCAATCGCGACCTCGGCGTCACCATCTTGCTGGTCGAGCAGAATGCACGCGCCGCGCTGTCGGTGGCGAGCCATGGCTACATCATGGAGCAGGGCAAGGTCGTACTCGACGGCACCGCGGACGAGCTGCGCGACAACGAGGACGTCAAGGAGTTCTACCTCGGCGGCGCCGGCGACCAGCGCAAGAGCTTCAAGAACCTCAAAAGTTTCAAGCGGCGCAAAAGGTGGCTTTAACCTTCGAGGACCTGCTCGGCTTCAGTGACTGCACAGAGCACATGATAGAACGACGACGCAGGAATGGTGTCGACCAGCGAATTGCCGTTGCTGTCGAACTGGTCGTACCAGCCGCCCCGCACGGGATGGCTGAGGTAATGCCGTTCGAGCCGCACCAGCGACGCGCGCGCTTCGTCCGCCGCACCCGCCTCGCCGGACTCGGCTTGCGCGATCCACGCCTTCGCGATCTCGGTCTGCGGCCACAGCCGGCGCGTGCTGCGGCGGATATTGCCGACATCGTCGCCCTCGTCGACCACGCAGCCCGTGGCGTCGCGATAGCGCAGCGCAGTCGCCAGCAGCTCGGCACGCCGCGTTCCGGTCGGGCAGCCGGTGATGCGTTCAAAGCCTTTCAACAGCCAGGCCCATTCCGCCTGATGGCCCGGCTCGACGCTGACAGGCTCGATCTTCGACCAGTCCTCCTCGAAATACTCGGTGAGGATCCGCTTCTGCTTGTCGTAGAGATTGGCGAGGAACAGCGCGAAGAATTCACCGGCGCGGTTCTGGAACGACAGATCGTGGGTCGCGTCGAAGCACGCAATCATAGCCTCGAACAGATGCATGTGCGGGTTCTGCCGGCGCGGCAGCGTCACCGGCAGGCCTTCGTGCACGCCGCCATGCGGCGAGCGCAAATGGCCATCGAGGAAAGCAAGCAGCGCGTCGATCTCGGCGCGAATTTGCGCATCCTTGTCGAGCGCATAGACGGTCGCCAGCGCAAACAGGATGAAGGCGTGGTCGTAGGCATCGCGCCGCGCGTCCAGCACGGAGCCGTCCGGCGCCAGCCGGTGCACATAGCCGGGCTTGCCGTCGGGCCCCTTTGCCTTGGCCAGGAGGTGCTCGAGCCCCTTCAGCGCGATAGCGCGGCCTTGCGGATACCAGCCCATCTGCGCCGCCTTGGCGTAGCAATAGATCTGGCGGGCCTGCACCAACACCCGCCGCGGCGCGGCCGTATCCGCCGTGCCGTCGCGGTTCAGCCGGTCGACGAAACCGCCCGTCTCATGGTCCCAACCGACGGTCGACCACAGCGGGATCGCGTCCTCGATCATGCGGCGCTTCAGGCGCGCGACGACGCCCGCCGCCTCTTCCGCCGGAATGATGCTCTCGTCCGCCATCGCGTCCTCTCCACGCCCCGTCATTGGTCGTCTGATACCCATGCGAGCGGCGGCGCGCAACGGATGCCAACCCGGAAAGATCTGTCATGACCGCCCATTACGACGCCCTCGAGACGCGCGCGCACGTGGCGCGCGAGGCCGATTTGTTCGCCCGTCTGCCGGACGTGCTGCGGAGTGCCATGGCGGCGCCGGCCTATACCGAGCGCCTCAAGGACGTGGATCCGTCCAGCGTAACCTCCAGGGCGGCGCTGGCGGCCTTGCCGGTGCTGCGCAAGTCGGAACTGCCGGCCCTGCACAAGGCCTCAGCGCCCTTTGGCGGCTTCGTGACAGCTGCCCCGGGCTCATTCGCCCGTCTGTTCACCTCCCCGGGCCCGATCTTCGAGCCGGAGGGGCGGCAGGCCGATCCCTGGCGCGGCGCGCGGGCGCTGTTTGCGGCCGGCTTCCGCCCCGAAGACATCGTCCTCAATACCTTCAGCTACCACCTCACCCCAGGCGGCTTCATCTTCGACTCGTCGGCGCGTGCGCTCGGCTGCGCCGTGATCCCGGCAGGTCCGGGCAATGTGGAGCAGCAATTCGAGCTGATCGAGGCCTATCGTCCGGTCGGCTACAGCGGCACGCCCGATTTCCTCAAGATCCTGCTCGATGCTGCCGCGACCGCAGGCCGCGACGTTTCCTCGATCAAGCGCGCGCTGGTCTCGGGCGCAGCCTTTCCGCCGTCGCTGCAGGCCGAGATCAAGGCGCGCGGCATCGACGCCTACCAGGCCTTCGGTACCGCCGATCTCGGCCTCATCGCGTTCGAGACCGAGGCGCGCGATGGCATGGTCGTCAACGAGGATCTGCTCATGGAGATCGTCAAGCCCGGCACCGGCGATCCCGTTGCGCCGGGCGACGTCGGCGAGATCGTGGTAACCTCGCTCGATCCGCATCATCCCTGGATCCGCCTTGCGCTCGGCGATCTCACGGCAGCACTGCCGGGACCGAGCAAATGCGGCCGCACCAACATGCGGATCAAAGGCTGGATGGGCCGCGCCGACCAGACCACCAAGGTCAAGGGCATGTTCGTCCGTCCCGAGCAGATCGCCGAGATCGGCAAGCGTCATCCGGCACTGGGACGACTGCGCCTCGTCGTCACCCGCCAGGGCGAGGCCGATGCGATGACGCTGAAGGTGGAAACTGCGGCCGCAAGCGAGGCGCTGCGGGAGGAGATCGCCGGCACCTTGCGTGCAGTGACGAAGCTCGGTGGCGGCATCGAGCTGGTCAGCCCGGGTGCATTGCCGAATGACGGCAAGGTGATTGCGGACGAGCGGTGACCGCTCTGCCCGTTCCCTCACTCAGGACTGTTCGACCGACCGGCGATACGCCTCGTAGGCGCGCTTCAGGCCGTCTTTCAGCGACGTCGTCGCGCGCCAGCCGAGCTTGTCGAGACGGCTGACGTCGAGCAGCTTGCGCGGCGTGCCGTCGGGGCGCGAGGTGTCGTAGGTGATCTCGCCGTGATAGCCGACGATCTCGCCGACCACGCGCGCGAACTCGGCGATGGCGATGTCCTCGCCGGTGCCGATGTTGATGAGGTCGCTGCCTGAATAGGTCTTCATCAGGTGCACGCAGGCATCGGCCATGTCGTCGACATAAAGGAACTCGCGCCGCGGCGTGCCAGTGCCCCAGACCGCAACGCTTTTGGCGCCCGACAGCTTCGCCTCGTGGAAGCGGCGGATCAAGGCCGCAACAACGTGGCTCAGCTCAGGGTGATAATTGTCGCCGGGGCCGTAGAGATTGGTCGGCATCACGCTGATGAAATCGCTGCCATACTGGCTGCGATAGGCCTCCGCCATCTTGATGCCGGCGATCTTGGCAATGGCATAAGGCTCGTTGGTCGGCTCCAGCGGACCGGTCAGAACCGAGTCTTCCCGCAAGGGCTGCGGCGCCAGCTTCGGATAGATGCAGGACGATCCCAGGAACATCAGCTTCTCGGCGCCGTTCTGATGCGCGGCCTGGATCACATTCGCGGCGATCGCGATGTTGTCGTAGATGAACTCGGCGCGCAGCGTGTTGTTGGCGACGATGCCGCCGACCTTTGCCGCGGCGAGGAAGATCACCTGCGGCCGCACCTTCGCAAACCACTCGAACACCTGGGCCTGGTTGCAGAGATCGACCTCGCGCCGGTCGACGGTGACGAGCTTCACATCTTCCCGCGCCAGTCGGCGCACGATTGCACCGCCAACCATGCCGCGATGGCCGGCGACGTAGACGCTCTTGCCGTTCAGCTCAAACGGTACGCTTGCCATTCACAATGTCCCGTTTAGCCTCGACCAGATCGCTCGCCATCATCTCTTCGACGAGCTGCGTAAAGGTTCGCTTCGGCTTCCAGCCGAGCACCTGGCGCGCCTTGCTCGCGTCACCGATCAGAAGATCGACCTCGGTCGGACGGAAATAGCTCGGATCAATCTTCACCACCGTCTTGCCGCTCTTGGCATCGACGCCGGTCTCGTCGACGCCGGCACCGCGCCATTCGATGCGGCGGCCGACCTGCGCAAACGACAGTTCGACCATCTCGCGCACCGAGCGCGTCTCGCCGGTGGCGAGCACGAAATCATCGGGCTTGTCTGCCTGCAGGATCATGTGCATGCCCTCGACGTAATCCTTGGCATGGCCCCAATCGCGCTTGGCCTCGAGATTGCCGAGATAGAGCGTCTCCTCGAGCCCGAGCTCGATGCGCGCCACGCTGCGGGTGATCTTGCGGGTGACGAAGGTCTCGCCGCGGATAGGGCTCTCGTGGTTGAACAAGATGCCGTTGCTCGCAAACATACCGTAGGCTTCGCGGTAGTTCACCGTGATCCAGTAGCCGTAGAGCTTGGCGACGCCGTAGGGCGAGCGCGGATAGAACGGCGTCGTCTCCTTCTGCGGGACCTCCTGCACGAGGCCGTAGAGCTCCGACGTCGAGGCCTGGTAGAACCGCGTCTCCTTCTCCATGCCGAGGATGCGGATCGCTTCCAGCAAACGCAGCACGCCAATGCCGTCCGCATTGGCGGTGTATTCCGGGCTCTCGAAGCTGACGGCGACGTGGCTTTGGGCGGCGAGATTGTAGATCTCGGTCGGCCGGATCTGCTGCATCAGACGGATCAGATTGGTCGAATCCGTCATGTCGCCGTAATGCATCAGGAACGGCACATCGCCGAGATGCGGATCCTGGTAGAGATGATCGACGCGCGCGGTGTTGAACGAGGACGAGCGCCGCTTGATGCCGTGCACGACATAGCCGAGCGACAAGAGATGCTCGGCAAGATAAGCGCCGTCCTGACCCGTCACGCCGGTGATGAGAGCAACCCGTTCCTTCATCTCAGATCCATACCACCAGTTAGCCCGCTGACCATCAGATACCGCCGAGGCGATCGGCACGTCTATATTCAAGACTTCTATGGAAGATCAAGAACTTAATCGGAGCCATCCAATTTTGACCGCGTGATGAGAGGGCATAGCCGACAGAACGCCTCTTCAGCGCTAAACCGGCCCGTTTCGGCGGAGTTTCCGCACGATGTCGCCAATTGAACTCTCGCCCAAGCTAACCTGGAATTGCGGCGGCAAGCTTCTCGCGGAGACTGTCATTCAGCAGAAAGCTGCCAGCCGACGCGACGATCAAAAGCCAGAGCCCGCACTCGGTGACAAAATGTACCAGCCCCGTCCCCGGCATTGCCCAGCGGATCATGCCGCCCAATCCCCATCCAGCCGGCGTGATCACCGCGATCGACGCGGCCAAGACCGCGATATGCCGGACTGGCCGCTTCAGCGTCTGACGCATGATGTCGACGGTCAGCCACCCGAGCGGAAAAAGCATGTCACTGCAAACCACGGCAAGCGCGGCGCCCAATGGTCCAAGTGAGGGAATCAACGACAAGGACAGCAACAGAAACAAGCCAAGCTGGAGACTTTTGATCAACGCCAGCAAAGTTCCGCGACCACTAAAATTGGCATAGCTCGTCGCCAGGATTGATGGCGAAGCGACGACGGTACCGACCATCAGCGTCGCTGTCAGCAACGGATCATAGGGCACAGCACCGCGGGTCCACAGCGCGAAAAAATCCGACCAGAAAGCCAACAGGCCGGAAGCGACCACCGCGGCGAGCAGGCAAATCAACATCGAGCCTCGTGCGTAAAGGCTGCGCAACTGATCCTTGGCGCCAATCGCATAATCGCGACCGAGCTCCGCCGCGAGCGGCAACGTCGCCTGAACGCAGAGAGCCCGAAGAAGCCCGGCCACGACGCGGGTCAGTCCCCATTGTGCGATTGCCACATGGTCGGACACCAGTGTGCCCACCAGCAGCACCGGCGCATTCGCCAACGCCAATTCGGTGGCACCGGCAGCGCCGAAGGGAAGAGCCATCCGGAATTGCTCCATCGCCCAGCGCGGCGAGCGTTCGCCCACACACGCGCCGCGCAAAAACGGAAACAAATGAGGAGCATCAACCACGACAACATAGAGGGCGACGGCGATCTGAACTAACACATAGGCCAGCACGACCGCGAGAAGACTACCGGACCAGGCAATCACCGCCAGCTGACTGAGTTGCATCAACAGCATGGCCAGGCACTGCAATCGAACCGCACGACCGTAATGGCCGCGCGCGCGATAGAGAGCTACCGCCAAATTGGCCGGCACCGTGAGCAGTACACCCACACTCATCGTGCCGAATGCCAGGTTGAACTGAGGAATGGCCACGAAGCCAAGGCTGGCGGCCGGTGGAAAGATTAAAATGGCCGCCAGCACGAGCACCACGAGCGCTGCGGTGAGCATGAGGTAGACCCGCATCATGGCACGATAGAAATTTGCCGAGCGGCCGTCGCAATCGACACCGGAGCGAAATGCCAGAAAGCGGTTGATCGCGTGCACATGGAGCCCGCAATCCGAAATCAGGATCAGATTGCCGGCGGCGTAGATGGTCAACCACGCCGCAAGCGTCGCACTGGTCCAGAAATGAAGGAATATCGGGATCAGCACGACCTGCTGACCAACGCCGAGCAGCATCTGGAAACCGTTCGCCGACCACCCCTGCCAAAGCCTGCTCCTGCGGCTGAGATTAGTAGCGCTCACTCATCTTCCTTCGATGGACCCGCGGCCTCTTGACTGGCATTCCGCGCACATACGGCTACGCGTTGCGCCCGGCAGCTTCGTGCTATAGAAACTTCGATCAAGGTGCGCAAAACAATTTAATTCGAGTTCGGACTGATCTGCCGTGCGCGGGCAGGCGCCGTGGCAAACCAATCAATGCCGGATAGTACGCAGGCTGCCATCGACGACCGGCACGAACCGGGCCCCGGCAAGCGGATTCGGTTCGGTATTATTCTCGAACAGCATCTGGAGGTCGGCGGCGGATTTCAGCAGTCGTTGAACGACCTGCTTTGGTTTCGCGACTGGGCCTCCGCCACCGGCACGGAGATCACCGTATTTACCGCACACGCGCGTAATGCCGAGGTGCTCGCGGGATTTGCCATCCAGGCCGAACTCCTCAAGCTTGGAATGATCGACCGGCTCTTTCTGCTTCTGAAGTTTTCCGGAGTATTCGACGCACTCCAACGTGGCTTGCGGCTTCGCCCGCCGCTTGAAATCAAGCTGATGAAAAAAGGCATCGATGTCGTCTATTTCACAACGACATCGACCTGGCACTTCCTGCTCTACAAGCTTCCCTTCATCATGACGGTCTTCGACTTGTGTCACCGCGACGCGCCGGAGTTCGACGAGGTTCGCGAGTTCGGCTCGTTCGAGACACGCGAATTGTTGTTTCGTAGCGCCTGCACCAAGGCGGCGTTGGTGCTTACCAACAGTCCAGAGCTCATCGGCGATCTTGCCCGCTGCTATGCGATGGCACCAAGCCGGGCGATTTGCCTTCCGCTTTCGCCCTCGAATTTCGTAAGCCGGCCCGTTGCCGACGATATCGCGGCGGACTCGGCCGTTCTCGAAAAATACCGTCTGCAACCGGGATACCTGTTCTATCCGGCTCAGTTCTGGTCCCACAAGAATCATATCACCTTGATCGATGCAGTCGCGTTGCTGCGCGATCAGGGGATCAAACGGCGCATCGTGCTGTGTGGATCGGACCGCGGTACCCGAAAGCACATTGGCGATCTTGTTGCGCGTTATCGCATCGAGGACCAGGTATCCGACATCGGGTTTGTCGATTCGACCGAGCTCGGAGCACTTTATCGCGGCGCAAGCGCGCTTGTGATGCCGAGCTATTTCGGTCCAACCAATCTGCCGCCGCTCGAGGCTTGGACCGTCGGGACCCCCGTCATATATCCGGAAGCCTTCAGGAGTTTCGTGGGCGACGCTGCGTTGTTGTTCGACTATGACAGCGCCCGCTCGCTTGCCGATGCGATCATGCAGATCGAATCCGACGATGTGCGCAGCTCGCTGCGGCAAAAGGGGCAGGCTCGACTGAAGCACTTTGCGAATGAGCTCGATGCCGGCCACCGGCAATTTGCCGAACAGCTGGCCCGGCTCAAGTCTCGGCGCAGAGCCGTCTGACGCTTCAGGCCTGACGCAGCCGCTCGTTCAGCACCGCAAGGATCTCTCTCATACGATCCTTGAATGTATGGTCCCGCAGCGTTCGGGCGTGTCCCGCCGCCGCAATGCTGTCGAGACGCGCGCCGTCCGACAGGAGCGCGTTGATCTTCTCGACGGCCTCGTCCCGATCCCGATAGGTCTCGACCTCCCTGCCGGGCTCGAACATTTCGGCGAGGTCATCTTTTTGATCGGTGAGCAGCATTGCCCCCATGCCCGTCGCCTCGTACATCCGCATATTGTTGGCGTGGTTTTCGGCGACAGCAATGTGCCGATTGATCGTCATCCGGCTCCTGGCAAGAACTTTGTACATGTCGAGCGCCCACGCCTCGCCCTGATACTTTTCCCTGATCGGCGAAGTCGCTGGAAGCTCGGAAGCGCCATAGCCGAAAAACCGGATCGGTGTGTGGCGGGCCAAATGCTCGAGCAGCGGAATCGCCTGCCGATGGCCATGCCCCATTCCACCGACAAAGGACACTGGAATGTCTCGCTCAACGCCGTGAAACGCGTCAGCGATACCGGGCTCAAACGCCAACTTCAGATACCTGGAGGCGATCCCGAGCGCTTCGAGCCGCGGCACAAAATGCGGAAACGAAGTAAAGATCAGGTCGAAGCCAGAGAGGAATGACACAGGCGGCAAGGGCGAAGCAATTTGCCCGACGATGAGCCTGACATCCTGCTTAAGCTCCCGCAACGCCTGCGCCGGGAAGAACGTCAAATCATGGCAGAACAAGACATCCGGCTTGAGCGCGCGGATCTGGGCCTTGGCGATGCTCAGAAAGCCCGGTAGCACGGCGAGAATATTTCCAGCCACCGGAACACGATAAAACCGGTGCGGCACCGGAAACGGGCTAACCCAAATTCCATGCTCGCGTGCCCACGAAACCTGCAACTCGCGACAGTTCGGAATGAGATCGACGACTTCGCAGCCGAGGTCCGTCAGATGCTTGGAATAAAAATCCGACGTGCCGAAACGCGCCTCGATCAGCGATTGTTTCTGCTGCTCAAAACTCTCGGAAGCCAGCGACGGATGATCTGCGTAGTGCTGCGCGAGAAAACGCCGGTAATAATTATCGACAATCGCTATTCGCATTCTTAGCCTGACATAGCCGTAAGCAGGTCGGATCTGCGCAATTTGGCGGCCAAATGACGCGAGAGGATATCCACCTGGATGTGGAAGAAGATGAGCGACTGAGCGTCATTAATCAGGATACCGGGAACACCAAAACCGCGATCGGTCAAACAGCCCAACCGATCGCGGTTGCTTGAAGTAGGTAAAGTGCCCGATCGATGCCCAGTCAATCAGGCTTCAGAGCATTCCGGTCGTGGATGTAATCGTCCGCCTCATAGGGGCGATCACAGACGACGAGCAGCAGCGAGCCTGATTCGACGAACTCTTCGGTCGCGAAGATTCCCGGGCCGAGATTGATGAAGTCACCAGCTTCGAGCACAAAGCGCTCGTCGGCCGTTCCGTCGAAGGCGTCGACCTGGACCTTGCCGTGGAGACAAACGAGGAATTGGCTGCATACCTTGTGCGCGTGCCCTCCCCGCACCTTTCCAGCCGGAACGTCCGAGATCCAGAAAATGCGCACCGGCACGAAGGGCGCGTGCTCGACCAGGTCGACCACGCCCAACCTGCCACGATCGTCACCAACTACCTTGGCGCTTCCTCGCGTGACCCTGCTCAAGGCATTCGACATGACTACTTCCCAAAGAATTCGCGCATTGCGTCCGCGACTCGGTCCATTTCATCGACCGACATCGTAGCGAAGATCGGGAGACTGAGAATCTGCTTCTGCAGCCTGTCCGTCACATCCAGCGGTCCAGCGACGCGGCCGCCGGCGGCAAGCCCGGGCTGGCGATGCGCCGGAAATGGGTAGTGGATCCCGGTCATCACTCCCGACTTCGCCAGATGCTCCTTCAACGCGTCGCGGCGGTCCGACTTGATGACGAACAAATGGTAGGCGTGATAGGCCCCCTGGTGTTCGACGGGCAGCGCGATCGGCAAACCGGCTAGACGCTCGTTGTAGGCGCGCGCGATCTCGCGACGAGCACGAACATCATCATCCAGGCCCTTCAGCCGCACGTTCAGAAAGCCGGCCTGCAATTCGTCGAGGCGCGAGCACCGTCCACCGGCAATTTCCGCAAACTGCGGCTCTCGCCAGCCATAGGCCCGCAATTGACGGACCAGGCCCACGCCATCGGCAGAGCCCAAAACCGCGCCGGCGTCTCCGATCGCACCCAGATTCTTGGTCGGGTAGAACGAGAAGCAGCTAAACCGGCCGAAGGAGCCGACCGGCCTGTCCGACATGCGCGCGCCTTGCGCCTGAGCGCAATCCTCGATGAGCGAAATCCCGTGGTCCGCAGCCAATCGGACCAATTCGCCGATCCGGGCCGGATGACCATAGAGGTGAACCGCAAGGATCGCCTTGGTTCGCGGACCGATCGCGGCCGCAACGCAGTTCACATCGATGCAGGCGGTATCGAACTCGACATCGACGAATACGGGTGTGGCAGACAGCGCGTTGATCGCGGCAACGCTTGGACCGGCCGTATGTGAGGGAACGATGACCTCATCTCCGCGGGTGATGCCCGCAGCCTGCATTGCAAAAATCAGGGCATCGGTGCCACTGCCGACACCGGTGGCCGCCTCCGTCCCGATCGAGTGTGCAAGCGCCTTCTCGAATGTATCAAGCTCAGGGCCAAGAATGTAGCTGCCCGAAGCGATAACGCGACGCATGACCTCGATGAGATCGTCCTCATATCGCGCGATATCTCGACGAGGGCTCGCCAATGGAACGACGGTGGCTTGCATTTCTGGACCGATTACCGAGGGTTGCTGATTCAATGTTACTGGCTTGGGATTGGCACTTCGCCGAGAGCCCGCTTGAAGACAGCGCCGCGGCGAGGCGCTTCTCGCGCGTCCATGCGGCCTCTGCGATGCGGGATACATTCTCGCGGCATGGTGCCGCGCTCTGACCTCATGCGAGGCTCACACGAGCAAAGGCAACTCGCGCAGATAGGCACCATATTCACTAGCGCCAAATCGAGCCGCCGCGCTTGCGAGCTCCGTTTTGGTGATCCAGCCCTTGCGGAACGCGATCTCCTCGAGGCATGCGATCCGCAGCCCCTGCCGCCTCTGCAATGTGGCAACGAAATTCGTCGCATCGAGCATCGAAGCGCAGGTTCCGGTGTCGAGCCACGCAAAGCCTCGACCAAGCTGCTCGACGTACAGCTCGCGCGTCTCGAGGTAGCGCCGGTTCAAGTCCGTGATTTCCAGCTCGCCGCGCGCCGAAGGCTTCAGAGTCCGCGCGAAGCGCGGCGCTCGGTCGTCGTAGAAATAGAGACCAACCACTGCGGAATTTGATTTTGGCTTTTCCGGCTTTTCCTCGATGTCGGTCGCGCGACCATGCTCATCGAAGACCACGACGCCGAAGTCGCGCGGATTTTGCACCGGATAGCTGAAGATGGTCGCGCCGGCGTCCCGCCGGCCGGCGCTACTCAAGTGATCCGAAAAGCCTTCGCCATAGAAGACGTTGTCGCCCAAGACCAACGCACTGGCAGCACCATCAAGAAAACTCTCGCCGATCAGAAACGCCTCGGCCAGCCCGGACGGCTCTTGCTGAACGCCATATTCGAGACGAATACCCAGACGCGATCCATCACCCAGGAGTTCGCGGAACAAGGGAATGTCGCGTGGCGTCGAGATGAGCAAGACCTCGCGAATATCGCTCAGCATCAGCGTCGAGAGCGAGTAATAGATCATCGGCTTGTCATAGATTGGAAGCAACTGCTTGCTCACCGCCGCTGTCATCGGAAAGAGACGTGAACCCGTTCCCCCAGCCAACACGATACCTCGGCGTGACATCGATGTTCCTTTTCTTCCCAAATGCTTGAGCGTCAGGCAGCACTACAGCGGCGAGCAGGCGTGGTCGCGCCATAGCTCACCCACCGGGTGATTAGCGCGAAGGACCGCTTGTTGTAGCAATCATTTCAGGATCGAGAGTTTTCCGGGCGCGCCGTAGCGATCATCCCAGATTTAGCCGATATATGGCCCGGCGTCGCAGGCGATGGACGCCGTTGAAGTCTGCCCTCACGCCATCGTAACCTGGTTGAGCCGCTATGCGGCCTTGGCCGCCAGATATCGCTCGAAGATACGGACCTGGTCCGCAACCACTTGCGCGTAAGAATGGCTTTGCAGGGTGCGGCGCTGTCCAGCCGCCGCGATTGCAGCACGCTCCGCCTCGTGGCGAGAGTAGTAGTCGATCAGCTCGATGCACTCGTCGATCGATTTGTAGCAGACCACTTCCTTGCCGGGCTCAAAAAGATCGGCAATGTTGTCCTTCCAATCAGTGATGAGCAACGCGCCCATGCCGGTTGCCTCGAACAGGCGCATGTTGTTGGCGTAGTTTTCGGCGATGTCGATGTGCTGGTTGATGGTGATTTTCGAGCGGCCCAGCACGCCGAACATGCCGCGGCCCCAAGCCTCGCCCCGATATCGCTGCATTATCGGCGACATCGAGGGGACCGATACCAGGCGCCCCCAAATCTGGATGTCGGTCGCGCGCACCAGCCGGTTGACCAGTTCGTAGCGCGAGCCATGATCCGACGTGATGCTACCGACGAACGACAGCGGCACGTCGCGTTCAGCGATCTTTACCTCGTCCAGAACTCCAGGTTCAAATCCCAGCAGGTTCGGTTCGGCGGCCAGCCCGCGCTTGCGGTAATAGTTCACGAAATTTGGCAACGAGGAAATCATCAGATCGTAGGCCGTATACCGTTCATTCTCCGGATAAGGTGAAGCGATCTGGCCCACGATCAATTTGCAATAAGGCTCGAGGCGCTCCAGCACACGGCTTTCGACTTCGCTCACCGCCTGGTTGAGGATGACGTCGGGCTTCATCTCGCGCGCCTGGCGCACGATGATCTCCTCGAGATCGATGTTGCTCGGCTCGATGGGCGAACGCAGCGGGCTCGCAATGGCAGGACGCGGTCCGACTTGCTGCCCTCGCTCCCGGAGCCAGGCCGACTGAAGAGCGCCGTTGTTGACGTGGAATTCCGCGGCCTCGTGCCCGAGCGCGATAAAATTCCGTGAATAGAAATCCGAGCCGGCAAATAGTGTGGCGTTGCGCGCATCAATCTGCTGCTTGTACGACGCACTCTGCAACGCGGATTTACGGCCCAGCAGCCGGCCAAGCAAGGACTGACCCGGATTGTACAGCGTCCGCAGAAACGGGCCGTAGTCAGTACTGATGATCATGACGCGCATAGTGGTTTCACTCACCTCAACGCGATGGCCCTACGGCCAGCAGCGACGGACCGATTCAAATTCATCGAACAATGCCTGAACTTGCGTGACGTAATTCGGCATTGAATTGCGAGCGGCAATGAGCTTCCCCTTCGCCACGCGTTGCGCGCACCCCGCGGGATCGTCAACCAGCCTCTTGACGCCGGCCGCGATCGAGGAGGGATCACGATGGTTGACCGGCACGACAGCATCCTCGAACAGCTTTTCGATGCCGGGGATGTCGGACAGCACGACCGGGCATCCGAACGCGAACGCTTCCAGCGGCGGCAGATTGTCCGGCCCAAAGAAGGTCACGTACGTCATGGCGAAGGCATGACGGTAGAGCGCGGCAACCTCGTCGGAGGACACGAAGCCGACGAAATGAACCTTGTCGGCCAAGCCGAGCGAGCGGGCCTCCGCCTTGACGAACTCCGCATTGCCATGGTCGGCCCCCGTGAAGACCATGGAATACTCGAGCCCGTACGTCTCGCCCAACACCTTCAGCCCGCGTACAAGGTTTATGTGGTTCTTGTGCGGCCAGAACTGTGCCGGATAGAACAGATAAGGTCCCTTGATTCCGTGCTTTGCGCGCAGCTCCGCCTCGCTGATCTTCGGCGGTACAGCGGCCGCATCGGTCGCCGGCTGCGGCGTCGGGAATGGGATCACGCGGATCCGGTCGGGTGGCACGCCATAGAAAAGGGTCACCTGTTCCCTGGTTTCCTCGGACGCGGTGACAACGAAGGCGGCACGGCGCACGGCTTCCGAATAGCTACCTTCGCGGAGCCGGTATTGCCCCTTGTCGCTGACTTCGGGAAACCACGGCTGCACTCGGTGCTGCAGATCGAACACATTGTAAATATAGGGAACGCCGACGTGAATCGGCTCGATGTTGTTGAACCAAAGCAGATCGAAATTCCGATCGCGGATATCGGCGTCGAAATCACGCACGACATCCGGATTTGGCCAGGTCAATTTCTGCTCAATGGCCCAATCAACATAGGAACGAACCTGCGGTTCGACGGAGCCTGCACCGCCGCCCGGTCGAAGCACCTTGCGCGCCACCTTGCGGGCACCGGCCTTGAGATTAGCAGGATTGAGAACGGAAGCGACGCCCCCTCGCTGCAGCGCTTTGCCGAGCGAAGCGCCGATCGAGCTCTGGTCGTATTTCGGCTGGCGCGGCCGCGCCCTCACCAATTCGACCGTATGCCGACCGGGATTCGCCAGCGCCGCCTGCGCCAGGCTTTCACGAAACACGTAGCCACCGCCAAGCGAGGCCGGCATGTCGATGACACAAAGACCGATCTTCATGATGGCGCTCGATATAGCCTAGACAGCGACCGCGCAGAGGGCCGCCAGCCACTCGCTCGCGCTCGCCGGCTTCTCGATGTCGGGATAGCCGGTCAGCGCCGCGAGCCGGAAACCGTGGGACTGCAACGCCAGCTCGAGCTCGAGCGGGAAGAAATAGCGCATGGTGTGGACCTCCTCGCTATCGGCGAGAATTCGTCCCTGCTGTACCTCGATGACGCGGATGGCGATGTCGATGCATTGCCGATCCGGCGCGTGCGTGCCGCGCGAGTAGCGCAAGATCTTGCTGTCGCCGGCGGTGATTTCACGCAGCCGTTCGCCGGGCGGATCAATCACCACGGCCGGCCCGTACCAGAAGTCGGCCACGAAGACACCGCCCGTGCGCAGGTTCGCCCTCGCGGTGGCGAGCGCAGCGGTAAAGTCCTGATTGCTGCTCATGTAGCCGAGGACGTTGAAATTCATGAGCACGGCATCGAGCGGCTTGGCAGATCGATAGCTTCTCGCATCGCCCTGCGCGAAATCCAGCTTTCCCTTGCCCGGTGCCCCGCGCTCTCGCGCCCGCGTCAGCATGGCCTCGGAGAAGTCAACACCGAGCACGTCGAAGCCTCGCTCGGCGAATTCAGTCGCGTGCCTGCCGGTACCGCAACCGAGGTCGAGAATGCGCGAAATATTCCCATCGCCGCATTTGCGGAACAAGCCGACCACCGCGTCGCATTCCGCGGCATTACTCTTGTCCGCATACATGGCATCGTAGGCGGACGCATAGGCCTCGTTAAATACGCCGGTCATGCCAGGACTTTGTGCACGGCGTCGCTGACCGCGTCGATCTGCTCGATCGTGAGCGTGAGGCCCGACGGCAGATAGAGCCCGCGTCGCGCCAGCCGTTCGGTGACCGGATAGCGCTCATTCAGATGCAGACCTCGCTCATGAAACACCGGCTGCTCATGCATGCCCAGGAAGAGCGGGCGGGTCTGCACGCCCAGTTGCTGCAGGCGTTTGGCGAACTCTACCGCATCGAACGGCACGTCGTCGCTGAGCACGATGCTGTACATCCAGAAGACGCTCTTGTAGCCCGAAAGCTCGATCGGCAACCGAAGCTGCTTCAGATCGCGCAGCCGTTCCGCATAGCTCTCGGCCATCCAGCGCTTCTTGGCCAGATGATCGTCGATCCGCTCCAACTGCGCCAAACCAATCGCTGCCTGTACGTTGGTCAGACGATAATTGTGTCCGAGCTCGGTGTGGAAAAAGCGCCGTTCGGGCTTGAAGCAGAGATTGCGAAGCGACCGAAGCCGTTTGGCCAGCTCCTCGTCGCTGGTCAGCACCATGCCGCCCTCGCCCGTGGTGATGATCTTGTTCGCATAGAAGCTGAAGGTCGAAAGATGCCCGATCCCGCCCACCCTGCGGCCATCGACCTCAGCGCCGTGGGCCTCGGCCGCATCCTCGATGACCTTCAGATTGTGCTTGGTCGCGATCTTCATCAGGCGCGGCATGTCGACGGGATGGCCGAACATATGCACCGGCATGATCGCACGAGTCTTGCTGGTGATCTTCGCCTCGACCTGATCGAGATCGAGTCCCCATGTCTCGGGGTCGACATCGACGAGGACCGGCACGCAGCCGGCTTCGACGATCGCCAGCGAGCAGGAGATGATCGTGAAGGATGGCAGGATGATCTCCGAACCGGGCTCCAGATCGAGCGCTGCGACCGCGATCTGCAGAGCGGTCGTTCCGTTGGAGACGGCGACCCCGAACTCGGCGCCGCAATACTTCGCCCACGCCTGTTCGAACGCAACGAGATAGCGTCCCTCGGAGGAAACCCAGCCGGTCTGAATGCAATCGGCGACGTACCTCGCCTCTGCTCCGGCCAACAATGGTTCAGATACTGGTATCATGGACCCTTCTCGAATTCTGAATCAGCGCGGAGCGGTGGCTGCCGCGGAACCGGCAGCATCCGTCCCGCGACCGTCCGGACCACACAACCGGTCCGCAGGAATTCCCACAAAGCGCGTCTTGTCGCGATTTCCCGCATACGGCCCCTGCTTTACCTCGATCATCTCCACTTCCTCGAGGATCTCGAAACCGTGGCCGCCGGAGATCAACAGCACGACGTCGCCAGAACGCAGCACGTGACTGAACAGATAGAGCTGAGCGTCGGAATAGAAATCGACCCTGATTTTTCCACTGCGGATGAACAGCGCCTCCTGAGTATAGTTGACGCTGCGGGAGATGTGATTGTGTACGTGCGGCTCGATCACCTTGCCGGTCGGATGTCGCATGAAGCCCATCTGCTGCGACAACTCGTCGTTGGTGAAAAAGGTGATACCTGGATTACGGAACTCGCTGCGCACGATGACGGCCAGCAGTTGTCCGTCATGCTGGACCTGCACCAGCGGGCCGGTATCGTCTTCAATCATCGCAGTCATTTGCGGATCCAATTCGGCCCGCAGATGACGGGCCGCAAAGCTATACAGAAGCTATACGGAGCTTGCAAATCCGGTGCTTCCAGCACGACCGACGGATCATGCCGTCTTGGGCCGTCGGCTGGACCCGTGTTCGATCTCGGCGACGATGGCAGCCAGCGCCAAGTCTCCATAGCGCTCGAACAGCTGCTGCTGCTCTCGCTCGAGAGCGCGAGCAAATGATCCGCAGTACTCGTCGTCGTCGACCAGCCGCTCCAGTGCCGAGCGCGCCTCGGCGAATCCCTTGACTTCGACCCCGGCGCCCGCGCCCGCGACATCCGGATAATACGTCCCGAAACCGCTGACATCGAGGATCAACGGCACGACGCCGGAGGCCAACGCTTCAAGAAGCGTGGTTGAATTGAT
>JAEWHT010000383.1 GCA_023387695.1 Pseudomonadota bacterium
AGCGGAAGATCGAGATCGAGATCGCGCGCCCTTGCGAGAAATTATAGCCGTCGATGCGCGCGCCGACCTTGTAGCGCAGCCCGATCGCCTCGGCGCGCTGCACGAAGCTGCGCTCCGAGCGCTGCTCGATCAGCGCAAACCGGCAGCTTCCCTGCCTGAGGAAATCGGCAGCTCCAGACCCGTCGGTCAGGAGCGTCTGGGTACCCGTCAGGAAAACGAGGCTCGGCTCGGCATAACCTGCCGAGGCCGCCCTGGGTCCGACGCAGGTGACGCTGCGCAACGCGCGTGCAATCTCGATGCTCGGAAACAGCGGCGTCAGTGACGGCAGCACGATGCCATAGACCACCACCGCCAGCATCAGCGCAGCAACGAGCGCATTGAGTACCGAGCGTTCGGCGCGGTTGGTGTCGTAGAGCCACCAGGCAAACAGGCCGAAGATCAGGGAAGCCGCGATGAACGGCCAGGCTACGAAGGCCGGCTGCCGCGTCAGCATCACCGCGCCGACCACGGCAATCATCGAGCCGCCTGCGGGGATCGCGAACCACCAGGCCGAACCGCGCGCCAGCCATGAGCGCGACAGCACGTTTCGCTCCAACGCGCCGACGGTGAGAATGGCGATCGCGGGATAGAGCGGCAGCACGTAATGCGGCAGCTTGGTCAGCACCGCCTCGAACACGATCCAGGACGGGATCAGCCAGGCCAGCAGGAATTGCGCGCCGGGCTCGCGCCGCGCCCGCCACACCGCTGGCGTCGCCATCGCCGCGAGCGGCGCGCCGGGCCAGAACGTGACCCAGAACAGCGCCAGGTAAACCCCGGGCGGTGCGCCATGGGACTCCTGCGCGCTGAGCTTGCTTAGCATGTCGCCGCCAACGGAGTCGGCAAAGAAGGCATCGCCCGCGCGCCAGAAAATCGCGACGAACCAGGGCAGCACCAGCACCAGCATCCACATCAGGCCCCAGACGGGACGCAGTTTCCATAGCCAGGAGGAATCGCGATCCTGGATCGCCAGCGCGACGATGGTCAGGCCTGCAAACATCAGGATCAGCGGACCCTTGATCAGGATGCCGGCCGCAAGCGCCGTCCAGAAGATCGCGGGCCAGCTCCAGGGCGGATGGGTCTCGTCCTCGGCGCGCTGCCAGGACAGGTACGCCCGCCCCATCGCGCCCATCGCGGCGACCACGCAGAACAGCAACATGGCGTCGGTCTTCGCGAGACGTGCTTCGACACCGAGCAGTACGGAGGCGGACATCAGCAATGCAGCGAGCACAGCCGCGCGCCGCGTCACAAAGCCGAGCGCCGTCCAGTAGGTCATCAGCACTGCGCCAATCGCACCGATCAACGACGGCAACCGATAGACCCAGATTCTGAGCTCGGCCTTCGGCAGCTTCAGCGCTGTGGCGACTTCGACGGCTGCGGATTGCAACCAGTAGATGCCGACCGGCTTTTTGTAGCGCACGTCTTCTTGGAAGCGGATGTCGACATAGTCGCCGCTCTCGACCATCTGCTTGGTTGCCTGGGCAAAGCGCGCCTCGTCGCGATCGACCGGCGGAATGGTGAAGAAGCCGGGCAGGAACAGCAGCAGCGCGCACAGCACGAGGAAGCTCACGGCACGGGCGTGGCTGGCCGTGACGAAGTCGAGCATCAGCACGAGCCGGCTGCCCGGATTCACGGGCGTTTTCGGCTCTCGGGGCGCTCCAAAACGGGGAGTCGGATAGGTCTCGGCCATTGGTTCCGCTTACGCTGAAACCGCCATCGCCACAACCGCTTAAGCCGTTCTCATTGAATTCGAATGACAACTGTGTCCGCGGCGCCCGTGGCGTCGATTACGGTCAGTCGTGCAAAGCCGGGGCCGGGCGGATCAATCAGGCGCTGGCGCCGTCCGTCGATCTCGCCGGACGCCGTACCGTTGACCATGACAGTCATCGGCAACACGCCACCGGCGACCTTGACGGGCATGGCGGCGGCCTCGGTCCCACCCGATCGATCCACGTCGATCCGGGAACCATTGAGCGGGAACTGAATGTGGAGCGCCTGCTCGCCGCCGGTTCGGACCAATTCTCCCACGGGACGGAACCGCTTCAGCGGCAATGGCAACTTCGCGTTGCTCGCCACAAGGGTTCCCTTCGGCGGCTTCGGCAGCGGGGTCAATGTCTTGCCGGTCCGCGCGAAAGCATCGAACAGGATCGGCGCGGCGGCAACGCGGCCGATCAGCCCGGGAACCGGCGCGCCATCGGGGCGGCCAACCCAGACGCCGATGGTCATCCGGCCGTCGAACCCGACCGACCAGGCGTCGCGATAGCCGTAGGAGGTGCCGGTCTTGAAGGCGATGCGGTTGTGCGCGGCATTCTCCGGCGGCGGGGTTCCGAGAAGGACATTGCCGACCTGCCAGGCCGCAACGGGGTCCAGGAGCCGCAGCGGCTCGCGGTCATCCTTGGTCGCCATGACCTCGCGCAACGGCTTCGTGGTTCCGAGCCGCGCGAAACCTGCATAAAGCTGCGCGAGGTCCTGAAGCGTCACGCCGACGCCGCCGAGGCCCATCGCGAGCCCGGGTGCCTCGTCCTTGGGCAGCACCAGATTGCCGCCGGCTTGCCGCAGCCGCGAGGCCAGCCGGCTTGAGCCGACACGATCCAGCAAGACGATCGCCGGCACGTTCAGAGACAATTGCAGCGCCTTCTTCACCGGCACCGTGCCCTGGAATGTCATGTCGAAATTTTCCGGCGCGTAGGAGCCGAACCGCACCGGGCGGTCGTCGATCAGGCTGTCGGGATGAACGAACCCGTCCTCGAAGGCGAGGCCATAGATGAACGGTTTGAGTGTCGAGCCTGGCGAGCGGATAGCACGGGTCATGTCGACCTGCCCTGCCCGGCTGTCGTCGAAATAATCGGCCGAGCCGACCCGCGCGAGCACATCGCCGCTCTCATTGTCGACCACGATGATGCCGACAGAAATGTTCGGCCCCAGCGCAATGGCGCGGTCGCGTGCCAAAGGCTCCAGCACCTTCTGCAGATTGTAATCCAGCGTCAGCTTGATGATCGGCGCGTCCTTGACCGTCGCCAATGCGCTGTCGGACGCATGCGGCGCCAGGATCGGCATCGGCTTGCACAGGGTTGGTACCGGCTCGGCTTTGGCCTGCCTGGCATCGTCAACGCTGACCACATGCTCTTCGACCATCCGATCGAGCACACGATTGCGGGCGACGCGCGCGGCCACCGGATAGCGGTCGAGCCTTCGTGTCTCCGGCGATTGCGGCAGCGCGACCAATAGCGCAGCCTCCGCCAGCGACAGCCGCTTCGGTTCCTTGCCGAGATAGGCGATCGAGGCGGCGCGGATGCCTTCGAGATTGCCGCCATAGGGAGCGAGCGCGAGATAGAGATTGAGGATCTCATCCTTGCTCAGCGTCCGCTCCAGCTCGATGGCACGCACCATCTGGTGCAGTTTGGCGTAGAGCGAGCGCTGCCGCCGCGGCTCCATCAACCGCGCAAGCTGCATCGAGATGGTCGAACCGCCTGATACGATGTGGCCGCGCGTCGAGAGCTGCAACGCCGCGCGCCCGAGCGCCAACGGATCGATGCCGTCATGGACATAGAAGCGCTGGTCTTCATAGGCGAACAGCAGCTTGAGATAGGTCGGATCGACATTGGCCTTGGCGTCGACCGGCAGACGCCAGCGGCCGTCGGCCATCGCATAAGCGCGCAGCAGCTTGCCGTTGCGATCCACGATGGTGGTCGACACGCGCCGCGCTTCCTCGAGCGGGAGCGGTCCGAGGGAATAGACCCAGCCGACGAAGCCAATGATGGCAAGGATGAACGCGAGCGCGGCGGCAGAGAGGACACGACGCCCTCTGCCCCGCTCTCCGTCATGGCCGGGCTTGTCCCGGCCATCCACGTTCTTACTCAGAGCCTCGCTCATCTCACCACTCACTTCGCCGCCCGCACCTCAACAGTGCCCGTGCCGGTGCGGCCATAGCGCGAGGGATTGTACATGTCCTCGACATAGGCCTGCGGCAGCACGTATTTGCCGGGCGAGACCACGCGCACGACATAGGCGACCGTAAAGACCGCCTTGGAATCCGAGACCCGGTCAACAGCCGCGGTAAAGCGGTCGTCGCGAAACTCGGTATTCGTGGGCTCCGCACCATCCTCGATCCAGTCGAGCGTGCCACTGTCGCCCGACGACACCAGCTTTGGATTGTCGATCTCCAGGCCCGCGGGCAGATAGTCGGACACCATGATGTGGCCGTACTCGGGCTTCGCCTCCGTAATCTTCAACACCACGGCGAAGCGATCGTTCTGCTTGACCTTGCTGACATCGGCCGGCTTGCCATCGAGCGTGAAGTAGTTCCGCTCAATCTTGAAGCCGGCCGACGCCGCCGGCTCAGGCGTTACAGGCGAGCCCGACACCGAGATCACCGTCTGCACTGGCGCATCGCCGGTGTTGGTGATCTTCAGCGGCTTGCCGCTCAGCGTGTCGGCCTTGTAGCTGCGGTAGAGCGCGGTCTTGACCGGCTGGCCGTCGACCTCGATCGAAAGGTTCTCCTTGGCCAGCGCCCGCGCCGCCAGCACCAGCCACGCATTCTCCTGCGTGGAGGTGTAGGGCGTGAGCCCGCGCGCGGTCTCAACCCGCGCGACGGCCTGCGTCAGCGTCGCCTTCGGCGCATTGCCTTCGCTCGCGAGCGAGACGAGCGCCGCGGCGTCGCGAAGCTGCGAGCCGTAGTCGCTGCGACCGAACTCCAGCACCGGTTTCGGCGCGAGGCTGTCGAGCGCGGCGCCATAGACTCGCTCCGCGCGGTTGCGATCGCCAACCAAGGCGAGCGCCGCCGCAAGCTGCGACTTCGCAATTGGGGTCGCGAGGTTGTTCAGCTTGGTATCCGCGAGATAGCGGAGATCGCCGATCGGCGCTGCACCGTTACGTGCGAGCACGTAGAGGCCGTAAGCGAGATCGCGGCCGCCATCTTTCTCCGGCTCGTTGCCGTTGACGACGGAGTTACGGATACGGTCGAGCGCGTTCTTGAACAGAATGTCCGGCACCACAAAGCCCTTTTCACGGGCGCGGGTGAGGAAATCAGTCACATACGCATCGAGCCATGCATCGTCACCGCCCGCTGACCACAGGCCGAACGAGCCGTTAGAGCCCTGGCGCGCCAGGAGACGTTCAATGGCGTCGCGGATGCGCTGGTCGACCTCGATATCCATGGCGAGATGCGCCCCGGCCGCGAGGTCGTTGACGTAGAGCAACGGCATCGCGCGGCTCGTGATCTGCTCCGAGCAGCCATAGGGATAACGATCCAGCGCTTTCAGGATCGTCGCCGCATCGAGCGCGGTGGACAGGCTCGCCGAGACCGAGACGCTGCCGGTGCCCGGCACCAGGTCCGAGAACATGTCCGAGGTCAACGTCAGGCTCTCGCCCTTCGCCAGCGTGCGGATCGACCGCCGCGCCAGGACTTGCGTGGCCGCCTTGACGTCGAGCGCGTAATGGCGCGCCAGCGTCAGGCCGTTCGGTCCCTTGATGTCGACATCGAACGTCGCCGGCCCGGCCGCGGTCGCATCGACCGCCAGCGCGAACGAGTTGCGCTGCTTGGCCGCAAGCTTGACCGTGGTCGCGGGATTACCGGTCATCTTCACCGGCCCCCCCGTTTTCACATTGATGACGTAGTCGCCAGCCTGGCCCTCGACATTGTCGATCTCGAGATTGACGGTGCCGTGGTCGCCGTTGAGCAGGAAGCGCGGCAGCGTCGTCGTCAACACAACGGGATCGCGGATGACGACGTCGCTGTTGGCGCGGCCAAGTTTGGTCGCGGTCCACGCCACTGCCATCACGCGGGCGGTACCGGCGAACTCCGGAATATCGAAGCTCACTTCCGCCGTGCCATCGGCGCCGACGGTGACGATGCCGGAATAGAGCGCGAGAGGTTTCTGCGCGGGCGGCGAGCCCTGCAGCTCGGCAGCACCTGCGTCACCACCGGACTTGATCTGGCCGCGCGTGCCCGACATGCCGTCGATCAGTTGCCCGTAGAGGTCGCGAATCTCCGCGCTCAGCTGGCGCTGGCCGAGATAGTAATCGTCCGGCGCCGGCGGTTTGTAATTGGTGAGATTGAGGATGCCGACATCGACTGCAGCGATCACCACCTTGGCGTCCTCGCCGGGATTGAGCCCGTCGAGCTTGACCGGGATCTTCAGCATCGAATTTGGCCGGATCAGATCCGGCGGGGAAAGCTTGACCTGCAGCGTGCGGGCCTGCTTGTCGATGCCGAACCATTTCAGGCCAATCGCGCGACCAGGCATGCGCTGTGCGGCGGCGTCGAGCGGACGGCGCAGCGTCGCCACCACATAGGCGCCCGTGCCCCAGTCCTTGCCGACCGGGATATTCACCTGCGCGGTGCCTTCCTTGACGTCGACGGTCTGCGTGGTCAGCAGGCGATCGCCGACCACGTTGACGGTCAGCTTGCCGGCGGAGCGGACGTTCACCGACACCGTCATGGTGTCGCCGGAGGCGTATTGCGGCTTGTCGATCGAGGTCTCCAGCAGGTCCGGCGTATCGGCGCTGCCGTCGGAATACCAGCCAACGTCGAACTGCACCGAGGTCACGGGACCGTCGGCATCGTTCGACTTCACATCGAGACGGTAGCGACCGGGGCGCGGCGCGAGCGAGATGCGGGACGGCCTGTCGGCGGCGATGGTGACGTCACCATCAGAAACGCGCGAGGTCGACTTGACCGGCTCGTACTCCCAGTAATTGTTCTGGCGATACCATTGGTAGCGCGACTCCATCTTGAGGAGCTCATAGCGCAGGCCGTCGCGGGGAAGCGTCTTGCCCTCGGGCGAAACGAACACGACGTCGAACTCGGCCTTGTCACCCTCCGCGACGTTCTTGTCGCCGAATAGCGGCTTGATTCCGATCAGCGCGGTCGCCGGCGCGACCGGCAGCACCAGCTTGCGCTCGACGGCGCGGCCACCGGTCTCAACCATGCGGACGAAGATCTGTGCTTCCTGCGGACGCGTTGAAGCCGGCTGCTTGTCCAGCGTCACCGGGAAGGTCGCAACGCCGTTCGCATCGGCCTCAGGCAGGTTTTCCAGCGGCGTGCGTTCGTTCGAGGTGGTCTGCTCGTCATCGACGCCGAACTTGTATCCGCTAAAGCCCGGACGCTCGCTCGCGGGTGCGATCAGCATGTCGCCTTCGAGGCTAAGGCCCGAAGCCGGCGCGCCATAGAGGAAATGGCCGTCTGCCTTAAGCTCCACAGGAGCGTTAGCTTTGATCAGTTTGTCCTTGGCGGACAAGTCGAATTCGATCCGATCGGGGACGTAGTCCTCGACCATGAAGGTGGTCTCGCCGACCGACGATCCCTTCGGATCCGTGAAGGCGCGCACCCGCCAGGTCCCGGTCGGCACAGCCGAATTCAGCGGCACGGACAGCGTGCGGCCGCCGGCACCCTGGTCGGCCAGGACGGCGCGGCGGAATTCAACGCCGTCGGGACGCTCGATCACCAGCGTCAGCGGCCCACCGTTGACGGCATTGCCCTGCCCGTCGCGCAGCAGCGCGGTGAGATAGACGGTCTCGTTGGAGCGATAGACGCCGCGCTCGGCGTAGACGAAGGCGTCCGCGCCGGCAGGCACCGCGCGACCCGCGACGCCGCGGTCCGACAGATCGAAGGCCGATGTCTTCAGACTGAGGAAGGCGTAGTCGGTCTTCTCGCCCGTGACCGTCAGCATCGCTGGCGACAGACCGCCCTCGCCGCGCGCGAGGCCCGTCTCGAACAGCACGTGGCCGGAATCGTCGGTCTTGCGCGTCGCCAGGATCTCGTTGTTGCGGGCGACCAGGCGCACCTCCGCCTTGCCGACCGGATCGGTCGAGGCCAGTGAATTGACGAAGACATGGATGCCG
>JAEWHT010000390.1 GCA_023387695.1 Pseudomonadota bacterium
ATCCTCCTCCCGGTCGAAGCACCTGGCCGGACCGGTAAACCTGAGGTTGGACATTCCCGCGACTTTCACGATCGCACCTTCTGGCGCCAAATTGCCCTTCAGACCGACCACACCGCCCGTGACGGTGATGGGCTTGTCTGCCGGGTGCACCACGTCCTGGTGCGGATTCCATTTAACGCTTTTGAGGTTTTCGGCGATCGTTCGACCGGTGACCGTAATGCAGTCGCCGTGGAGAAATCCGTTGTCGAGCAGCGTCTTCATCAGAAGCGGTATGCCACCTACTTCAAACATGTCTTTGGCGACATAACGGCCACCCGGCTTCAAATCCGCGACATAAGGTGTCTTTTTGAAGATTTCGGCGACGTCGAACAGGTCGAACTTGATTCCGGCCTCGTGCGCGATCGCCGGCAAGTGCAGTGCAGCATTGGTGGAGCCGCCGGAAGCCGCGACAACGGCGGCCGCATTCTCCAGAGCCTTGCGCGTGACGATATCGCGCGGCCGGATGTTGGAGGCGATCAGGTCCATCACCTTCTCGCCCGCGGTCATGCAGAAGGCATCGCGGATTTCATAGGGGGCCGGGGCACCGGCCGAGTAAGGCAGCGCCAAGCCAATGGCTTCCGAGACGGTCGCCATGGTGTTGGCCGTGAACTGCGCGCCGCAGGCGCCCGCCGAGGGGCATGCCACGCGCTCGATTTCGTCGAGGTCCTCGTCCGACATGGCGCCGACCGAGTGCTTGCCGACGGCCTCGAACATATCCTGCACGGTGACCTGCTGGCCGCGGAAATTGCCGGGCAGGATCGAGCCGCCATAGATGAAGATCGAGGGCACGTTGAGACGGACCATCGCCATCATCATGCCCGGCAGCGACTTGTCGCAGCCGGCGAGCCCGACGAGGGCGTCGTAGGCGTGACCGCGCACGGTCAGTTCGACGGAGTCGGCGATGCATTCGCGCGACGGCAGCGACGAGCGCATGCCGTCATGGCCCATGGCGATGCCGTCGGTGACGGTGATGGTGCAGAATTCGCGCGGCGTGCCGCCGGCGGATGCGACGCCCTTCTTCACCGCCTGCGCCTGGCGCATCAGGGCGATGTTGCAGGGCGCGGCCTCGTTCCAGCACGAGGCGACGCCGACGAAGGGCTGGTGGATCTGCTCGGTGGTCAGACCCATGGCATAGAAGTAGGAACGATGGGGGGCGCGCGCAGGACCTTCCGTCACGTGACGGCTCGGCAGCCTCTGCTTGATGTTGGCCTTGGCGTCCATCGCGATAGTTTCCTTGGCGAACCCTTGTCAGACCGGGAACATCAGACCCAAGATTTGAATCGACCTTGCGTTTCCTGTTGCCTGCAAAGGGCCCAGCCAGCCCTTGAAACATTCAAGTGATTTTATTCATGTTCGGGTGTGGCTAAAAAGCGGCGGTGATGCGAACGACCGGTGATGAGGGTTAAATCCACGGTGAGTGTTGCCTTGGCAGCACAATCGTTACCGGGAAGACACGGGTTCGCTTACCAAGATACCCTCGCAAAGATGACAGACTACAATCTTTGATTTCATAGTGCGAGATGCGCGACCATATTGGCAGGCCATGCCGCGCGGCACTCAAGTGAGTCGATGCAGGCGAGGCTCCAACCCCGTCATTGCGTCATCGCCTCGCGACAAATCCGAATTTCGGAAAAATCGGCCGGCGCATTCACTGCGGCATTTCCCATTGATTCAGATCAACGGTGAGACATGCCGCGCCATGTCACGTTGTGATGATCGCTTGCTGGGAGAGAACGACATGACAAAACGCGTCAGGCTTCTTGGATTGATCGTGACTGCTGCGCTGTTCACGGCAGCTCCGATGTCGCTCCAATACGCGCCGTCGAAAGTCCTATCCGTATCGCTTAACAGTGCCGAGGCGAGAGTTGGACGACCACTCACGCCGATGAGCGTGGCCGGCGTCAATCGACGCGTGCATCGGCGCGCCTACTACGGCGCGGCAGCGGGAGCAGCGGCTTACGGAGCGTATGGCACCCGCAGGGCTTGCGGCTACTATCCTTATCCGCCCTGCTATTGAGGCTCGTCGCTCGCCACGATGATGAGGACGCAGGCGCAAAGCTGCGGCTGGCCGGTCATCCCTGACGTTCGACCAGATCAGGACTGAGGACACTCGCCTCAGTCCGGACACACTCGGCTCAGGCCGCGCTCTCCCACGGTCGCTTTCCCATGCTCGAAGCGACCGAGCATTGACTAATATAGGGTACCCCCTTATCTTATTTTGATGTCACACACGATCAAGCACAAGTCGAAGCTCATCGGCCGCGTCCGGCGCATCAAGGGTCAACTCGAGGCCGTCGAGCGCGCGCTGGAGTCGGAGATCGGCTGCGCCGATGTGCTGATGCTGGTGGCTTCGGTGAAGGGCGCGATCAACGGTCTCACCACCGAACTGCTGGAAGATCACATCCGCCATCATGTCGTGGATCCCGCGCATGAGAAGGATCCGGAGAAGGCCAAGGGCGCCGCTGACCTCATCGACGTCGTCCGAACCTATTTGAAGTGAACGCATGACCGACCTGTCTCACCTGCTCCAGCAGAGCAGCGCACACGCATGGCTGTTCGTCCCCAGCGCCATCCTGCTCGGCGCACTGCATGGCCTCGAACCCGGTCATTCCAAGACGATGATGGCTGCGTTCATCATCGCTGTGCGGGGAACGGTTTTTCAGGCCGTGCTGCTCGGTCTGTCGGCGACCGTCTCGCACACTGCAATCGTCTGGGCGGTCGCGCTCGCGGGGCTTTATTTCGGCCAGGAATTATCCGGCGAACGCAGCGAGGCCTGGCTGCAGCTGGTGTCCGCCGTCATCATCGTCGGCATCGCCGGCTGGATGATCTGGCGCACATGGCGCGACCAGAACCACGAGCACGATCATCACCATCACCACCACGACGAGTCGCAATCCATCACGCTCGCGGGATCGTCGCTGTTGCTGGAAGTCTTCGAGGACGGCGTGCCGCCGCGCTGGCGTATCCGGAACGAGAGCGGCGCGCTTCCCGCTGCCGGCGATATCAAGGTGACCACGATCCGCGAAGATGGCTCGGAGCAGACATTCGGCTTCGCGGCCCGGGACGGTTACCTCGAAAGCATCGAGGAGATTCCGGAGCCGCATGCGTTCAAGGCGCGCGTGACCCTCGGCACTGACGCGGCGGAGCTCATCTTCGAAGAGCACGCGCACGATCACGACCACATGAATCTCGGCGACGAGGACGACGCGCATGCGCGTGCCCATGCGGCCGATATCCGCAAGCGCTTTGCGGGGCGCAGCGTGACGACGACGCAGATCGTGCTGTTCGGTCTCACTGGCGGCCTGATCCCCTGCCCCGCCGCGATCACCGTGCTGCTGCTGTGTATTCAGCTGAAGCAATTCAGCCTCGGCTTCGTGCTGGTGCTGTCCTTCGGCATCGGGCTCGCGATCACCATGGTGTCGGCGGGCGTGCTCGCCGCGCTGAGCCTGCGGCATGTCGAGCGACACTGGGGCGGCTTCAGCCGCTACGCCCACCGCGCGCCCTACATCTCGGCGGCCCTGATCGTTTTCGTCGGCCTCTACACCGGTTGGACAGGCTTGCACGAACTGATGACCTGAGCGCTGAGGATCTTGCGGTCTCCGGACGATCCCGCGTAAGATGCACCCGTGGGGACGAAGCAGACTCCCCGTGAGACTTCGGTCCAAGTCTGCGCAGCACGCATTTCGTGGAGCTAGCGCATGGACACTCAATCCCCTCACCGATATTCCGTAGCCATTGTTTCGCGGGGCGACGCAAACGCGCGCTGCGATACCACCCCACAGAACAGCCGCTTCGCTCGCGTCTTCGAAGCGCTGGCGTCGATCGGCATCGAAGCGCAACCGGCGATCTACGACGAGAGCTTTGCCGATGCGGTCCGCGAGCAATTGCTCAGGGTTGACGGCGTTCTGGTCTGGGTCGATCCGATCCATCAGGGCAAGACGCGCGCCGAGCTGGATGCGCTGCTGCGAGACGTCGCAGCGCAGAGACCGTGGGTGAGCGCGCATCCTGATGTTATCCTGAAGATGGGCGTCAAGGAGGTACTCTACCGCACCCGCCACCTCGGTTGGGGCGCCGACACCCATCGCTATGACACCGCCGCCGCCTTCGCGGCGGAGTTTCCGCAGCGCCTGCGGACCGAAGGCCCGCGCGTGCTCAAACAGAACCGCGGCAATGGCGGTCAGGGCGTCTGGAAGGTCGAGGCGCTCCCGAACGCGACCCCGACGGTTCGCGTGCTCCATGCGCTGCGGGGCAGCCTTCCCGAGGACATGCCGCTCGATGCCTTCATCGCACGATGCGCGCCATACTTCGGCTGGGGCGGCTGCATCATCGATCAGCCGTTCCAGCCTCGCCTCCCCGACGGCATGATCCGCTGCTACATGAGCGGCGCCAAAGTCGCAGGCTTCGGGCACCAATTGATCAAGGCCCTGATCCCGCCACCGCCGCAAGGACCAGAGGCGCCTGAGGCGCAACCGGGGCCACGCATCATGCATGGACCGGACGCGCCGCAATTCCAGGCGTTGCGCAGGCTGATGGAGGACGAATGGACGCCGCAGATGATGAACCTGCTGGGCATCAACGAGGCGTCGATGCCGGTTATCTGGGACGCAGACTTCCTCTTCGGACCACGCGATGCCGCCGGCGCCGACACCTATGTGCTCTGCGAGATCAACGCGAGCTCGTGCTTCGCAATTCCTGACGAGGCACCGGCCGCGATTGCGCGGACGGTGAGCGAGCGGTTGATGGGCGCGAGACCGTAGCTGTTCAACCCCAACAAGCTTAGCCGGGCTGCAAGATCACGCAGTCCGGCGCGACGGAACCGCAGCACGTCGTCTCGCAACCGCTGACGAGCGCAGCCACGGTCGCTTCGAGCGCACGCAACTCGGCGATCTTCTTTCTGATCGAGCGAAGGTGCTGCTCCGCAAACGACTTCGTGTCGCTGCAGGGCAAGCGCCGCTGCACAGATGCGATGATGTCTCGAATCTCGTCGAGCGAGAAGTCGAGGTCGCGACAATGCCTGATCAGGTTGAGCGCCTTGACGTCTTCGCTGCCATAGATGCGCTGGCCACCTTCTCGCGCCGGCCGCGTGAGCAGGCCGATGCTTTCATAGTAGCGAATGGTCGGAACGGAAACGCCGGCCGCCTTGGCGAGGACGCCAATTCTCATGGAAGCTCTCACTTTTCGCTTGAACCTCAAGTGGCTTGAGGGCGTAGCGATCGGGTCCGAGACGCACAAGCATGAGGAGAATCACATGAGCGTTATTGGACCGTCCTGCACCCTGCCTTCCAAAATTTCGCCTAAATGCGGCTGCGCGGCCAAGACCGAGGCAGGCGGCGGCAAGGCCGCTGGCACCGCAGTCGCGACCGCAATTGTCGCGGCGGCCTGCACGGCGTGCTGCGTGCTGCCCTTCACATTGCCCGCTGTCGTGCTCGCCAGTGCAGGAAGCCTGATCGCCGTGCTCGACCACGCGCATGGGCGGATAACAAAGCTGTCGATAGCCGTGGTGGTCGGCGCCTGGGGCTGGATCGTGTGGCGGTCGCGAAGGACGGGCTTGAAGATCCGCTCGTCAGTGATGGCCGCAATGTGCGCCGCGACCGTGCTCACCGTAACGGCCGCGTTGTGGCCGGTGATGGAGCCTGTCATCTTCCACGCGCTCGGCGTGGCCAAGAAGCCGAAGCCGCCGGCCGGCTGATGGATGGGCTCGCGATCTGGACCGCCGCCGCGTTGCGCCGGTGGCGCAAGCTTCAAGCGCGCTGATCAAACCGCGCGAACACCGCGCTCGTCAGACCGCCGAGCAAGGTCCAGAACACCAGGCTCGTCACCGTCACGGCGGTGACGAACTGGTGCGTCAGTGACGACGGCACGTTGGTCTCGACGTTGGCGAGGTCAGGCGCGCCGATCAGGTGCGGCAGCGTCAGCAGGATCACGCCCGCGATCGCTGCCGGCACTGTGCGGCGGAACGCGATCAGACCCAGCCCGCCGGCCGTCGCCAGCACAGCCGCCAGCCACCAGATCTGGCGCGATAGCAGCGGCGCGGCAGGTACGCCGGGCAGTTCGGGCGGCAGGCCGAGGCCGGGCGCAAGCGTAAAGACGGCAAAGCCTGCCAACCCCCACAGCAGGCCTTCGTGCCAGGAGATGCTCGCGCCCGTGGCACCGCTGCGCAAGGCGAAGAAGCCGGCCAGCAGCAGCGCGTAACCGATCGCGGTCAGGACATTGGCGGCGGCGGTGTAGGCGTTGCGCTCAAAACCGTCGCGCGGCTCCCAGGCGCCGGCTCCGTGATCGTGGTCCCCGTGATCATGGGCCGCATGGTCGTGGTCGGCGTGATCATGCCCGGCGGCCGCCGGCTGCGCCGTAGCGTCATGCTGGTGCGACTCGGCCGCCTTCTCGAAGACTTCCGCCTTCAGGATCAGGGGAACGGTGCCGAATTGCTGGACGACGGTGACGAGGAGACCGACGATGAAACCTGAGATGACCGACGCGAAGACAATCGCGCGAAACGTGCTCATGCCACCCCGGTTAGTGGCAGGGAAATGCGTTGGAGTGGCGCACGTCGTGAGCCGCGTTGTGGATGACGTCGATGTGGGAGAAGCCGACCATGCCGATGACGAACACGCCGAGCACCATCGCCATCACGGCCTGCGACAGTCGTCCCACCTGCCCGGCGGCGACCGGAAGCGTGACCGGGGTCTGGGCGGTGGCGAGCTGGGACTGGCTCATGGTCTATTCTCCATTGCGATTTGCGGCTCTTCTAGCAGCTTCCGGCCGACGTCGCGACTGGTAAGATGCAGGCTTGTCCCCGGCAAAATGCCTCGGCGGGCGATCTTGGCGGAGGCTGCGGCCCGAAAGGTCGCCTCAAATCGCTGGAAATAGCCGAGGCAGGCCTCCGGCGTGGGCTCGGTGCCGAGGAGCGTGCGGAAGGCACCCTTGTGCACGGCGCAGATCGCGCCGTGGCCGATCACGGGAAACACCAGCGACGTGATGTCGTCGCGCCAATGGGCCTCACTGCTCAAGCTGAGGGACTCCGCGTCGTCCGTCCGATGATCATTGCACGGAATTCGTTCCAGTGCTCCACCACCGTCAACTTGCACGGTTCCCTGCTCGCGGCCACATCCGCGCCAGCGTTCCATCGCGCATGACCCATGCATGCCAGAAGGTCGCCGCGATGTGCAGAGCCACGACGGCATAGACGAACCACGCCAGCGTGTCGTGTGCGACCTCGCCGGCATGGGCAATCTCTGGATTGTTGATTACCAGGCGCGGCCAGCTGAACGTCCAGAAGTACTTTAGCGAATAGCCACCGGCCGCCGAGAACGCGTAGCCGGTCAGCGGCATCGCGAACAGGATGAGATAGAGCGCGACATGATTGAGTCGTGCGGCGAAGCGCACCACCGCGCCGAACGTCGACGGCTCCGGCGGCACCTTTGTCGCCGCGCGCACCATCAGCCGCAGCACCGACAGGAACAGCAGCGTCATGCCGAGCGATTTGTGGACCTCCAGCAGCTCGCGGCGCGGCGAGGTGCCCGCCGGCTGAAGTCCGCAATAGAAACCGATCAGCATGGCCGCAATGAAGAGCGCCGCTGTTGCCCAGTGAATCCTGCGCAGCAGCGGCGCGTAGGCCGTCGTCACTTCCGGAAGCATCGAAATGGCATCAGGCTTCGTCGGCAATCCCGTTACGCAGCAGTCCGACCTTGTCGATCTCGACCTCGACGACATCGCCCGCCTTCATCCAGATCGGTGGCGTGCGCCGCGAGCCGACACCGCCCGGCGTGCCGGTCGCGATCACGTCACCGGGCTCAAGCCGGGTGAACTGCGAGCAATAGTCGATCTGGTGCGGGATATCGAAAATCATCTGGTCGATGGTGGTGTCCTGCACCACCTCGCCGTTGAGCCGGGTCTGCAGCCGCAGCGGGCCGACATCGCCGACCTCGTCCGGCGTCACCAGGAACGGACCGAAGCCGCCGGTCGCCGGAAAATTCTTGCCCGGCGTGAACTGGTGCGTGTGACGCTGATAGTCGCGCACGCTGCCCTCGTTGTAGCAGGCATAGCCGGCGATATGGCCCCACGCCTCAGAACGCTGGATATAACGACCGGGCTTGCCGATAATGACCGCGAGTTCGCCTTCGAAGTCGAGATGGGTCGAGACCTTTGGGCGGATGATATTCGTGAGATGTCCGGTCTGGCTGTTGGCGAAGCGGCCGAACACGGTGGGGTTCTCGACCTCGGTGCGGCCGGTCTCCTTGCGATGATTCTCGTAGTTCAACCCGATGCAGAGGATCTTGTCGGGGTTCGGGATGACCGGCAGGAAATTGATCTTCGCCAGCGGATGGCGCTTGCCGCCCGCGGCGAACTTGGCCGCCTCGGCCAGGCCGCCCGCCGCTATCGCCGACTTCAGGTCGGGGTAACGATCCCCAAGATCGACCACGCTGTCGCCGTCCACCAGGCCCCAGGAGGCGGAATTGTTGATGACAAAGCTTGCGAATTTCATGTGGTGTCCTTGAGATAGGCCGATCAGGTCGACGTGGCGGGAAGAATAGTAGCTGAAGACGACGGCGAAGAGGTCTTCGCAAAACGCGCGATGGTCCTCTCCGGGAAGATGAGTGCGAATGCGGCAACCGCACCGACGATGAGAATACCGGCGGTAAACGTCATGGCATGGGCATAGCCGAGCGCGCTGTTGCTGCCCGCCTCCCCCACGATCCACCCGGTCAGCGCGTTCGAGAACAGCGCGGAGGCCGCATTGCCGGAATAGATCACGACGATCAGCCGGCCGCGCTGGGTCGCCGCCGCCACAGCGCCAAGCGCAACCGGACCAAAGATCGTAGTCAGGCTCGGCGCCGCGAAGGCAATCGCGATGCAGGCGAGTTGGAGTGCACCCGAGGTCACGATGCTGAGCAACAGCGCGCAGCCCGCGATCAGCAGCGCAAAACCCGAGGCATTGCCGAGGCACGCGCGCAGGCTCCAGCCTCGGCGCTGCAGGACTTGCGTGATCCAGGAACCACTGAGCAGCAGGGGCGACTGGAACATGTAGATGGCCGAAATGATCCAGCCGACATCGGTCGGCTTGTAACCGAGCCCAAGCTGCAGGAACGGCGGCAGCCAGGTCGCGGAGATGCCGACGATCCAGTACGACATGGTCGACATGATGATGACGCCGATCACTGTTGGATCCAGCCACAACAGCCGCGCCGGCACGTCCGGGGCAGCGGCGGGCGCATCATCGACGGTGTTCGTCGCGGCGTAGGGTCCCTCTCCGCCGATGACGCTCCAGGCAATCATCCAGGCGATGCCGAGCAGGCCGCACACCAAAAAGCCCGTGCGCCAGCCGTGATTGATGATGACGTAGGTCAGCAGCGGGCCGCCGGCCAATAGTCCGACGCTGATCCCCTGCAGGACCACGGCGCTCGGGACGCTGCGCTTGTCGGCGGGAAACCAGTTGTAGCAAGTGTGTAATGCCGTCGGCAGGCCCGGCCCCTCGCCCGCGCCGAGCAGAATGCGGCACGCGACCAGCACCATGACGGAGCTCGAGAAAAACACGGGGAGCTGCGTCGCCGACCAGATGGCAGCGAGCAGCATCAGGATCCACTTTGCGGGAAAGCGGCCGACGACGAACAGCCCAACCACCATGCCCGAGAGCGAGAACAGCAGAAAGAAGCTGCTGCCGATCAGGCCGAACTCTTTCGGACTGAGCGATAGCTCCTTCATCAGCGGCACTGCGGAGAGGCCGAAGACCAGCTTGTCGAAGAAGTTGATGGTCTGGAACAGAAACAACATGATGAGAACGGCATAGGCGCGCGCAGGCACCGTGGGTCCCGTCGTCTGGCTCTCCGATGATGGCATCATTTCCCCCTGTTGAATTTTGTCTTTTTTCATTGAAGCTTTGCGGCGAGACCGGACAGCATCGCCGCCAGTCCAGCCTCGTCTGCGGCGACGCCGTAGACGTAATGATCGGGGCGCACGATCGCGGCGGCGCAGGCGTGTCGCGTGAACCAATCCGTGACCACGCCGCTCTCTTCCCGCAGAACGTCCGGCCCCTGATCGTGATTCACCTTGGCGATGGCGATCAGACGCAAGCCCATCTCCGCTGCGCGTGTCGCGATCGCGCGTGAGCGTGCCATGGCGCTGTCGCCCTTGAGCACGAGCCGCCATCCGGCGCCCGACATCATGTCGAGTAATTGCCGGCCATCGGCGGTGAGTATCCATGGCTGCGGAAACAGCGTGCCGTTGGAGGCATGCGGAGTGTCGGCGCGAAGGCCACAGCTCAGCGGCGGCACGATCTCCTGGCGGGTGATGGTGCGCGGCACGCCGCCACCTTCGGCGAGGATGCGGACATCGCGCGCGGCAGCGGCGTCCGGATCGCGCTCGCAGATGACGTGGCCGATTGCCTTGATGCGCGTCGTCAGCTCGCGGACGTGAGCGCTGCGTTCATCCTGATAGGTGTCGAGCAATGCATCGCCGGAGTTTCCGCGCAGGACGCGCGCAAGCTTCCAGGCCAAATTGGCGACGTCACGAATGCCCTGGCACATACCCTGGCCGATGAATGGCGGTTGCTGGTGCGCAGCATCTCCGGCGAGGAAGACGCGCCCCTCGCGCCATTTGCTGGCGACGAGGGCATGGAAGCGATAGCTCGCCGCACGCCAGAGCGTCGCATCATCAGGCGTGAGCCAGCGCGCCAAGAGACGCCAGACCTGCTCGGGCAGCTCCATCGCGCGTGGATCTTCACCGGGCAGCAGCATGATCTCGAACCGCCGATGCGAGCCGGGTCCGACGATATAGGTGGTCGGCCGTGATGGATCGCAGAACTGCGCGGCCGTCTGCGGCAGCTTGGCAAGCCCCGCGTCATTGACCCGAAGGTCGACAACAAGCCAGGGTTCATCGAAGACGAGATCGTCAAAGCCGATGCCGAGCTGGCGACGGATCGTGCTCGATGCGCCGTCGCAAGCGATGACATAATCCGCCGTGACGTTGCGCGTACCCTGGTCGCCGCTAAGCTCTAGCCTCACGCCATCGGGCGTCTGGCTGAGCTGGCGGAGCTCGGTGCCGAGCTCCACGACCACCGAGGGCCAGGATCGCGCATGCGCGCGCACGATCTCCTCGACGGGTGGCTGGGTAAACACCATGGTCGGCGTGTAGCCGAGCGGATAAGGCTCGCTCACCATGTCGATGCGGCGGATCAATTGGCCGCGCGCGCCGAAATGTTCCGACGCTGGGAACGGCGCAATATGCGGACGCAGCTGTTCGGCAACACCGAGATTGTCGAACACCCGCAGGATCTCGTGATCGAGCGCAATCGCGCGCGGCTTGTCGTAGACTGCGCGGTCGCGGTCGACAGCCAGCGTCCGGATGCCCTCCGCGCCGAGCAGGCTGGCGGCGACCGCGCCTGACGGACCGAAGCCCACCACTGCAACTTGAAACTTGTTCGCGCTATCTAGACCGGCCACTGACTTCGAGACCTCGTTCACGTGTCGATGGATCGTCGCGCCCTACCGCGCGGCGTAACGAACGGACAATTGCGCGGCTTTGACGTGTTCAGCCTTGGGCGGCGCGATGCCCCATTGATCGGTGCGGCCCGGCGGCCAGACCCATTGATCCGGGCCGCGCACGACGTAGCTGTCGTCGACCTGCAGTACTTCTGCCGTGTATTCGATCACCGTGCCCACGGGATCGATGAAGTAGGAAAACACGTTGTCGCCGGGTCCGTGGCGACCGACACCCCATGCAATCGGGAAGCCCGCATCGATCATGCGCCCGGAGCCTCGCATCACCGTCTCCAGGCTCGGCATCAGGAAGGCGACGTGATTCAGTCCGTTGATTTTGGCGTCGGCGATCACGACCGCATGGTGGTCGCTGTTGCAGCGAACGAACGCCATCATCTTGGAGCGATCCGTCAGCCGAAAGCCGAGCGCCCGCTCGTAGAACGCGGCGGAGCGATCGACATCCGTGCTGTTGAGATTGACGTGGGCCAGCCGCTCGGGCCGATCGCCTTGCGATGGCTCCGGCGCGTGACGGATGTCGCCGTGAACGAAGCGCAGGATGCCGCCTTCGGGCGCACGAAAGGCCATCATCACGCCGCCATCCGGCGCGTCATTGGGAACTGGACTGCAGACCAGCTGGGCCCCCTCGGCAACCGCCTTGATGGCGATGGATTCCAGATCGTCCGCGCTTGCCACACGAAACGTGACTGCGCCGAGTTCCGGCCGCTCACTTTGATAGAGCGCGACGACGTGATGATCGTTGCCGGTCGCGCGCAGGTAGACGATGCCAGCCGCCCGCGTGACGAGCGTGAGGCCCCAGGTCTCGCAATAGAATTTTACGGAACGGTCGAGGTCCGGCGTGCCGAGATCGACGCTGCGCAGCGCTGTCACCGGAAACCGGGCCATGAACGCACTCCTCCGCCAGGCCACTGCCCGGGCAGACCGGGCGTGGCTCTCTTGATCGCGATCGCACCGTCACGACCGATAAGTCCTCTTTAATTACACAAAATATTCGCTGCAACTAAAATTTATACATTTTTTGAAATCATGATCAGATGTATATGATGTCGGACCGCGAGCTGAGCGAACAACGGAGACTTAAGCGGTGGAATTGACTGTAGGGTCCCCCTTACCCGCGCCATCGACGCAGGCGAGTCACGTCTACGACCGGCTGCGCGAGGACCTGCTGTCCGGACGCCTTGCCCCGTCGCGCAAGCTGCAGATGCGATTTCTCACGGAGACCTATCAGACCGGCCAAACGCCGCTGCGCGAGGCGCTCAATCGCCTGACCGCCGACGGTCTGGTTGAGGTCCGCGAGCAGCGCGGCTTCTACGTCAAGGATGTCAGCCGTGCCGAGCTTGCCGAGCTGACCAAGACGCGCTGCTGGGTCGAGGCCCTGGCGCTACGCGAGTCCATGGCAGCATCCACGCCGGCCTGGGAGGAGCAGCTTGTCCTGTCCCAACATCGCCTGAGCCGTGTGCCGCGGTCGCTGAGCGCCACCGAATTCGCTGACAATCCCGAATGGGAAAAGCTGCACCGGATCTACCATCGCACCCTGATCGGCCAATGTGGCTCACAATCGCTGATCGCATTCTGCGGCCAGCTTGCCGACCAGCTCTACCGATACCGTCGCCTGTCGATCAGCAAGGCCTTCCCCTCGCGCCACGTCGGAGACGAGCATGCTGCGATTACGGAAGCCGTGCTGAGCGGCGATTCCGATGCGGCGGTGAAGCTGCTGACGGCACACTACCAGCGAACGGCTGACGTCATCCTTCAGGATGAAGCGATCTTCCCGGAACTGCGACGCGAGGCTGCGCGCAGCTGATGGGGCGCGTCACGCGCCCGTCCTCAGTGCGCGCCCCTGAGCGTACAGGCGGTGGTGCAGGTGACGGTATTGCCGTGGTCGCACGACTTGCAGGCGGCAACGCACTGGTTCATGTCGCGGGGATTGAACGAGCTGTAACTGCGCATCGCGCAGATCGGGGTCGAGCCCGTGACGTCCTGCTCCTGATTGCAGGCTGCCGTCATTAACGCAAACAGGGCCACCACCAACAGACGCATGGGATGCAAACCATCAAGCGAGCAACGTTCGCAGGCAAAATTGCACGGCAACCTTGCCCAAGGCATTCCCATCGCCGGGAACCGCATTGCGACTCCCCGCTTCTCCCATAGGATGCGGTTCAATTATTAAGAACGGATTGCGACCGCACGAGGCCTCGCAAAGACACGGATGCGGAACATCGTGTCTTGTCTTCAGCCGCGTCTCCGGTTGCCGTCAGGCAGCAGCCCTGGTCGCGATCGCCTGGCGCATATCCACCGCCAGTTGGCGGTACTGCTCCGAAAGCTTCAGGTAAAATTCGCGCTTGTTGCTGTCGGTCGCGAGCTTGGCAATCAGTTCGCATTCGGCGGTGAGCGTCTCGAACCGTTCCAGCCTGTCCTCAAGTTCTGTCATCGGCGTGTCCCCATCAAACGCCCTTGGGACAACAAACCTACGCACGTAAAATGAGTCACGGCAAACATCGTTATGGACTAGAATCAATTATTCTCCCCGCGGACTGCTATTTGCTGTCCAGCCGCCAGGCGCCGTCCCAATTCGCCGCCGGGGGTGCCGTCTCGAACTGCGCAATGCGCGCGAGCATGGCGAGCGAAGGACCATCGCCGGGGGCGCTCTCCAGCGCAGCGTTGAACGCGGTCCGTGCGTCGGCGAAGCGGCATGCACGATAGGCGGCAAGGCCTTCGGCGTAGTGCGCGCGCAGGCTTTCCTGCAGCGGGCCAAGCCCACCTGCCCGGCCCATCACCTCGAACACCGGTTGCGGCACGCTCTGGCCGACCACGGCCAGGCGGTCGATCTCGCGCAATTCGAGCCGCGATCCGATCGCCTCGGCGGTCGCCTGCGAAATCAGGATTCGGGTACCGTATATCTTGTTCGCCCCCTCCAGACGCGAGGCGAGATTCACCGCGTCACCCATCACCGTAAAACTCATCATCAGCTCGGAGCCGATGCTGCCGGTCAGGACCTCGCCGGTGGCGATGCCGATGCGCAGATCGCAGGGCGCGGGCATCGCGCGGATGCCGAGAAGATCCGGCAGTTGCTTCTGGAGGGCGGGCACCTGGTCAGCCATCTCGACGGCGGAGAGGCCCGCGAGCAGCGCCTGCTCGTCCTCCTCGATGAAGGGCGGGCCCCAATAGGACATGATGGCGTCGCCGATATATTTGTCGATGACGCCGCGGTTGTTGCGGATCGGGCCGGACATCACCGTGAAGTAGTGGTTCATGACCTTGACGAGGCCGCGCGGGGTCATGCCCTCGCTCATCGAGGTGAAGCCGCTCATGTCGCAGAACATGATGGTCATCACCCGGCGTTGGCCATCGACGGCGACCTCGGGCCGGTCGAGCAGGCCCTGAACCACCTTGGGATCGATGTAGCGGCCAAAGGTCTCGCGGATCCGCTCGTTATGACGCAACTGCTCGATCATGCGGTTGAAGGCCGCGGCAAGCTCGCCGATCTCGTCCTGGGTCGAGACGGTGATGCTCTTGTCGAAGCGGCCGGCCTCGACTTCGCGGGCGCCGGCGAGCAGCAACCGCACCGGACGGGTGATGCCGCTCGAGACCAGGAGCGCGAAGGCAAATCCGACGATGGCTGCAAGAAGCGTCACGATGCCTGAGATGATGATCGCCTGCCGCTGATGGCCGATCACCTGCGACGTGCTGACGAAAACCTGCTTGAGCATGTCGGCGCGAACGCCGTCGATCTTCTGGTTGAACTGGTCCCTGATGGCGTCGATGTGCTCCAGCGTCGCGCGCGCGTCAGCCATCTGCTTGCCGTCGACCTGCTTGAGCAGCTTGGCATGATCCTCGTTCATGCTCTGGCGTAGCTCGGTGACTGCGGTCTCGATGCGGGTGTCGATCCGCGCCAGCGTGGCATTGTCCGACGGCGTTCTGGTGTCGTCGATGATCGCATTGATCAACGCACGCGCGCGTGACGTCTCTTCCTCGATTTTCTTGTCGGCTTCCTCGAATTCCTTCAGGCGCGCGGCATAGGCGTCCTCGTCGGGAGCGTCCTGCATCTTCATCATCACCATCCGCCGCAACGCTACCGATCGCTCCAGCGAGCGGATATTGGCGCGCGCCAGGTCGCCATAGGCGGGGATGTAGCGGTTGGTCAGTTCGTCCAGGAGAACGCCGACCTGGCTCGACATCACCATCGACAGGATCGAGGTGATGAGCATCAGGACGATCAATCCGAGGGCGATACCGACGATCTTGCGCCGGATCGACTGGTTGAAAATTGGCATGAGGTGCGGGGGCAAAGGCTGAAAGGAAGGGTCCGGGAACTCAATATACCGGATTTCGGCCCGGGAACACGCGCAATCGAGCCGTTCGTGGCGCCGGGAGCCGCCCGCAACCGTCGCGCGAGGCTCAGTCGTTAATAAAGGTTAAAGCCCCTGCACTATCCTCCATTGCAAGAGTTCCCGCGCTCTATCCGTATTTTGCCGCATTGTTGCGACAGCGTGACAAATGCGAAACGATGCCATGCCATCATCTGTGGCATCGATTGAGTCTCAAGCCGCATTCCGATCGCGGACCTTGGTTTGTAGTGGTTTCGCAGGGGGACCATGGAATGAACCAGTGCCTACGCTCGCTCGCGTGTGTCGTTGCCATGGCCGCTTTGGCGCTCCTTCCGACGGAGCTGGCCGCGAAGAGCAAGTCATCAGCGCCGAAGAAGACGCACGAGGCGAAGTCCGGCAGCAAGTCGGCTGGCAAGCAGCGGCACGCGGCTTCCGGCAAGCACGGCAAACATGCCGAGGCCAAGCGCAAATCGAAGAAGCAAGACGACGAGGATTCCGACAAGCCCGCAGCACCGGCCTTGACCGGCGACCTCGCCGCGCTGAAGGACGCGATCGATCTTGCGCGCAAGGGCAAGACCGATGACGCGACCGCGGCGCGTGACCGCATCGCCGATCCCGCCGGCCAGAAGCTCGCCGACTGGTTCATGCTGCGCCATTCCGAGAGCACTGCGCCTTTCAAGCGCTATGCCGCCTTCCTCGCCGCCAATCCGGATTGGCCGAGCGCCGTACTGCTGCGCAAACGCGCCGAGGCACGGCTGTGGCAGGAGAAGAGCGACGCGGCCATTGTGCACGCCTTCACGATGGATCAGCCGATCAGCGCCAAGGGCAATTTCGCGCTCGCGCGTGTGCTGATCGCCGAGGGCGACACTGACAGAGCCACGCGCCTCGTGCGCGAGGCCTGGCGCTCGGAGGAATTGTCCGAACGCAGCGAGGAAGATTCCTATGAAGCCTTCCACGATCTCCTGACCGCTGACGATCATCGCGCCCGCATGGACAAGCGCCTCGGCGCCAAGGACTATTCCGGCGCAAGGCGCGCCGCAAAACGTCTCGGCGAAGATGCGCTGGCGATCGTCAAGGCCTGCGCCGCGGTGAACGGCAAGGAAAACAAGGCCAAGGATTATCTCGACGACGTGTCGTCCGACGCGCGCCGCGATCTCGGCTATGTCCTCTGCCGCGCGCAATGGCACCTGCAGAAGGACCGTATCGACGATGCGGCCGAGGTGATCCTCGCCGCTGCGCCCGACACCATGGCCGCGCAGGATACCGATGCCTGGTGGCGCGAGCGCCGCCTGCTGGCGCGAAAACTGCTCGACCAGGGCAAGTTCCAGACAGCTTACGACGTGGTGCGCGCGGCTGCGGTGCCGGCGATGGAGGTCTACCGCGTCGACTACCAATTCATGTGCGGCTGGATTGCGCTGCGCTACCTCGACGATCCCCGTAC
>JAEWHT010000116.1 GCA_023387695.1 Pseudomonadota bacterium
ACCTCGCCGAGCGTCAACCAGGCGTCGGCTTCCTTGCCGTTGGCGCCCTTGAGGCGGAGGATGTCGGACACCTTGCACTCGAACGCAACCGGGCTCTCGCCGACACGCGGCACGTTGACGAGCTTGCCCGGCACGGCGGTGAGGCCAGCGATGTCGAACTCGTCGACTTCCGGAGCGACATGCGCGGCGGTCGCGTTCATGTGCTTGGCCAGGTCCATCGTTGCGAGATTCCAGACGAATTCGCCGGTCTGCTTGATGTTCTCGACCGAGTCCTTCCAGTTGGTCGAGGAGAAGCCGATGATCGGCGGCACGTAGCAGAACGCGTTGAAGAAGCTGTAGGGCGCCAAATTGACGTGGCCCTTGGTGTCACGCGAGGAGATCCAGCCAATCGGCCGCGGCGCGATGATGGCATTGAAGGGATCGTGCTTGAGGCCGTGGCCCTTGGAGGGTTCGTAAAAATGGAGGTCTTTGTCGGTCACGCGGGATCTTTCCTGGTCCTGGTAGCCCGGATGGAGCGAAGCGTAATCCGGGGCCGCCAGCGCAACGCTGAACCATCCCGGATTGCGCTTCGCTCCATCCGGGCTACGTCAGCTTGCTTATAGGAGAGATTTGCCCGCCCGTCAGTGGCGCGGGGACAGACCGGCGATGACGAAATCGATCATCTGGTCGATGCTGGGGCCCGGCTTGGTGGCGCACTGGGCGATCATCTGGGGGTGGAAGAAGCGCATCATGGCGGTGCAGGCACAGAGCGAGGCCAGCTGCAGGTCCGGCGCCTCGAACTCGCCGGAAGCAGCACCTTGCGCAATCATCTGGCCAACAAATCCGGCGATGCACTCCATGTGGTTGACGCAGACGTCCCAGTCCTCCTGCATCGCGATCTCGACCATCTCATGCAGCTTGTTGTCACCGACATAGCGTTCGGTGTTCATGCGATGGATGGTCGTGAGCAGCTCGCGGAAGCGCGGGAGTACCGGACCGGGTCTGGCTACGATCCGCTGCGCTTCCAGCTCGACTTCGCCCATCAGCGAACGGGCCACCGACTGATGGATCGCCTTCTTCGATTCGAAGAAGCGATAGACATTGGCGGGGCTCATCCGGAGCTCTTTGGCGATGTCCCCAACCGTCGTCTTCTGATAGCCGATCTGGCGGAACAGCCGTTCGGCCACCTCGAGAATACGATCCCGGGTGTCACCTTCGATATGTTCCGCAACCAGTGTCATGTGTCAGGACTCGTTCGTCGCTAGTCTTCTCATTTATTCAGCCGCCTCAGCAAGCGGAATTGCGTGCTGGTCATCGCTCCCATGCTGCGGCGCGGCAGGTTGTTCCGGAGTACCGGCCTCATCCAGGCTCTTCCTGAACCAAAGTGCATAGAGGCCCGGCAGGTACAGCAGCGTCAGGAATGTCGCGACAAACAGTCCGCCCATGATGGTGATCGCCATCGGTCCCCAGAAGGCCGAGCGCGACAGCGGGATCATGGCGAGGATGGCGGCGAGCGCCGTCAGCACCACCGGACGAGCGCGGCGGACCGTCGCCTCCACAATCGCCTCGCGACGGGTCAGACCATGGGAGACATCGGTCTCGATCTGGTCGACCAGGATGACCGTGTTGCGCATGATCATGCCAGCGAGCGCGATCAGGCCGAGCAGGGCCACGAAGCCGAACGGGGCGTTGGCGACGTTGAGGCCAAGGGAGGCACCGACGATGCCAAGCGGTGCAGTCAGGAACACCAGCAGCAGCCGCGAGAAGCTCTGCAGCTGGAACATCAACAGCGTCAGCATCACCATGACCATCACCGGGAAGAGGATGAAGATCGAGGCGTTGCCCTTGGCGGATTCCTCGAATGCCCCACCCGGCTCGATGCGGTAGGCCGGCTCGAGGTAATCCTTGATCTGCTGCAGCTTCGGCGTGATCTGGCTGGTCACGTCGGGCGCCTGCACGCCGTCGACGACGTCGGAGCGCACGGTGATCGCCATGTCGCGGTTGCGCCGCCACATGATCGGCTCCTCGTGGGAATACTCGATCTTGGCAATCTGCTGCAGCGGTACGGCAACGCCGTTCTTCGAGGTGATGGTGAGATCACCGACGCCGCCGAGATCGAGACGCTCGGACGGGATCGCACGCGCGACCACGCCAACCTTCTCGATGCCGTCACGCACGGTCGTGACCTGCGCGCCGGAGATCAGCATGGACAGCGCCTGCGAGACGTCCTGCGGGGTCAGGCCCATGGCACGGGCGCGATCCTGGTCGACGACGAGCTTGAGGTAAGGTGACTGCTCGTTCCAGTCGAGCTGGACGTCCTTGACGTTCTTGTTCTGCCGCATGACGTCGCGAACCTGGTAGGCGATCTCGCGCACCTTGTTGGCGTCGGGGCCGATCACGCGGAACTGCACGGGGAAGCCGACGGGAGGGCCGAAATTGAAACGGTCGACGCGGACGCGCGCTTCGGTGAGCATGCCGTCGGCAGCCGCGTTCTCGATCTTGGCCTTGATGCGCTCGCGCGCCTCGACGCCCTTGGCGACGATGACAATCTCGGCAAAGGCCTCGTTCGGCAGCTGCGGGTTGAGGCCGAGCCAGAAGCGCGGCGACCCCTGGCCGACATAGGACGTATAAGTCTCGATATCCTTGTCATCCTTCAGCAGCGTCTCGGCCTTCTTCACGGCCTTCTCGGTGACGTTGAAGGCGGTGCCCTCGGGCAGACGCAGTTGCAGGAACAGTTCGGGCCGCTCGGAGAGCGGGAAGAACTGCTGCTGGACATGGCCGAAGCCCACGATCGAGGCGACGAAGACGCCGACAGTTGCAACCACCACCGTGATGCGGTGATTGACGCACCACTGCACGATGGCGCGCAGACCACGATACATGCGGGTCTCATAGACCGCATGCGGATCGTGGTTGAGGTGCATCTTCATCTCGGGCAACAACTTGACGCCGATATAGGGCGTGAAGATCACCGCCACGAACCAGGAGGCGACCAGCGCGATCGCCACGATCCAGAAGATACTGCCGGCATATTCGCCGACCGCCGAATTGGCAAAGCCGATGGGGAGGAAGCCAGCGGCCGTGACCAGCGTTCCCGTGAGCATCGGAAACGCAGTCGATTCCCAGGCAAAGGACGCCGCGCGCATGCGGTCCCAGCCCTGTTCCATCTTCACCACCATCATCTCGACCGCGATGATCGCGTCATCCACCAGCAGGCCGAGCGCGATGATCAGCGCGCCGAGCGTGATGCGGTGCAGGTCGAGCCCCATCACGTTCATGACGATGAAGACGATACCGAGCACGAGCGGGACCGACATCGCCACCACGATGCCGGTGCGCCAGCCGAGCGCCAGGAACGACACGAACAGCACGATGACGAGTGCTTCCATGAAGGAGTGCACGAACTCGCCGACGGCGTGCTCGACCACCTTGGGCTGATCGGCGATCAGCGACACGTCGACGCCCTGCGGCACGGCCTTCATGAACTCGGCGGTCGCCTTCTCGACGTCCTTGCCGAGTTCGAGGATGTTGGCGCCCTTGGCGGTGACGACACCGATGCCGATCGCGGCCTTGCCTTCCTGGCGGACGATGAAGCTCGGCGGATCGACATAGCCGTGGGTGACGGTGGCGATATCGCCGAGACGGAACACGCGACCGTTGCTTTCGACCGGGGTCTCGGCCACGGCCTTGACGCCGTCGAGTGCGCCGGTGACGCGCAGCGGCACGCGTTGCGACGAGGTTTCGACCGTGCCGGCCGGCGTCACGTTGTTCTGCTTGGCGAGCGAATCGAACAGCGCCTGCGGCGTGATGCCGAGGGTGGCGAGCTTCGCGTGCGAAAACTCGACGAAGATGCGCTCGTCCTGATTGCCGTACATGTCGACCTTGGTCACACCCGGCACCTTCAGGAGGCGCTGACGGAAACCTTCGGCGACCTTCTTGAGCTGGGCATAATCGGCGCCGTCGCCGGTCATCATGTAGAGAATGGAATCGACGTCCGAGAATTCGTCATTGACAACGGGGCCGAGAATGCCTGCGGGCAGCTGGCCCTGCACATCGACCAGCTTCTTGCGCAGCAGATAGAAAAGATAAGGCACGTCCTTCGGCGGCGTGGAGTCGCGGAAGGTCACCTGCAGCGCAGTGAAGCCCGGCTTCGAGTAGGTCTGCACCTTCTCGAAATAGGGCAGCTCCTGAATCTTCTTCTCGATGGGATCGGCGACCTGCGCCTGCATCTCCTGCGCGGTCGCACCCGGCCACAGCACGGAGACGTTGACCACCTTCACGGTGAAGAACGGATCCTCGGCACGGCCGAGCTTCTGATAGGAGAAGAAGCCGGCGACGCCGAGCACCAGCATCAGAAACAGGACCAGCGTCGGATGGCTGACGGCCCAGGCCGAAAGGTTGAAGCGCTTCATCGCACTCTCCGGAAAATCGATCCAATTGCCAAAACGACAGCCGCTCTGTTCAAGGCGTCGTCGCGAGGCAGCGAAGCAATCCAGGGGGCTGGGCAGGTTCTGGATCGCTTCGCCGCTTCAGCCCTCGCATTTGCGCGTGGGCCGAAACTCGCCTTGCAACAACGGACGCGTAAATTTTTAGAAAGACAGCGCCGATACGACCCGCACCTTCTGGCCGGGATCGAGCTTCTGCACACCGAGGGCGACGATCTTGGCGCCCTCGTCGACACCAGCGGTGATGACGACATCGTTGCTGTCGTAGGACTTCACCACGACCGGCTTCAGCGTGACCGCGCCATTGTCGTCGACGACGTAGAAGGACGGCTTGCCGCCTTCGTTAAACAGCGCCGACAGCGGCAGCCGCGCAACGCGCTCGGTGGCGGCGTCCGACAGCGTCAGCGTCGCGGTCATGCCGAGCGCGACCTTGTCATCGGCTTCGGGCAGCGAGAACTTTGCCAGATAAGTGCGCGTGGCCGGATCAGCCGTCGGCGCGATCTCGCGCAGCTTCGCTGTATATTTCTTGTTGGGCTCAGACCAAAGAGTGACGCTGGCGACGCCCGACTTGGCGCGTCCAACCAGCGTCTCAGGGATCGCGACGACTGCTTCCTTTTCAGCAAAGCGGGCGACACGGATCGAAGCCTGGCCCGCGGCGACCACCTGGCCGGGCTCGATCAGCGTTGCGGTGACGACGCCACGGGCGTCGGCATTGAGCGTCGCGTAGGAAAGAGAATTCTTGGTCAGTTCGACCGAGCGGACGGCACGGTCGAGGCGCGCACGAGCCTCATCGGCGGCGGCGCGGCTCGTATCCATCGCCGCATCCGTGGTCCAGCCCTTGGCCTTCAGATCCTTGGCGCGCTGCTCGGCGGCGGCCGCCTGGGCGAGCACGCCGGTGGCGGCGGTCTGCTCGGCTACGGCCTGCGCGGCCTGCAGCTTCAGATCGACCTCGTCGAGGGTGGCCAGCGCCTGGCCGACTTCAACGGTCTGGCCGACCTCTACGAGGCGCTTGGCGACCTTGCCGGCCACGCGAAAACCGAGATCGCTCTCGATCCGGGGCCTGACCGTGCCGACGAAGCTGCGCTCCGGGGTCTCGGCATCATAATGGGCGGTCGCGACCAGAACCGGCCGCGGAGGCTCGGCCTTTTGCGCGACGGTATCGTTGCACCCAGCCAGTGCGGTGGCCATCAGGGCCAGCGACACACCCGCCAAGAGCCTGGAATAGCTGGACAAAACCGACCGAACGAACATCGGAGGACACTCCTGCGTCTGCAATGAGAGGAATGTCGACTAATCACTGATAAAAGTCAATAATCGTCAGTCATCAGGAAAGCGTGATCGTTAAGGGGTGGTTGCGGCATTGAATTGGGCGAAATCTCATTTCGTGCTAAGGTTACATGTAACCAAGCGGAGAGACCGATGTCCTCTTCTTCAAAGCCAAAGTCGTCACGAGCCAAGGTGCGCGAGCACCGCGAGCGGCTGCGCGCGCAAGGGCTTCGTCCAATCCAGATCTGGGTTCCAGATGTGCGTTCTGCTGCCTTCAAGGCAGAAGCGCATCGACAGTCGCTGGCGGTGTCGACGAGCCCGCAGGAATACGACGATCAGGCATTCATCGATTCCGTTTCCATTTTGAACGACGAATGAAGCGCGGCGAGATCTGGACGCTCGCAGGGGGCAAAGACTACGCGGGAAAGCCGCGGCCTGTGGTCATCGTTCAGGATGACGGCTTCGACACCGCGAACTCAGTCACGGTTTGTGCCTTCACGACCAACGAGACCGAAGCACCGCTGTTTCGCCTGCTGGTCGGCCAGACGGAACGCAACGGCCTGCGGATCCCTTCCCGCCTGATGGTCGACAAGATCAGCACTGTGCCCAGGTCGAAGATCGGAAAGCTGATCGGCCACCTTGATGACGAGGACCTCTTGCGGCTCAATCGCGCGATGCTCGTGTTTCTCGGATTAGCTGGCTCGCAGAAAAACGCCGCCGCGGATTAGCCGTAGCCCGGATGGAGCGCAGCGCCATCCGGGGTCCTCGAGCCACAGGGTGCGAGCCCGGATTTCGCTTCGCTCCATCCGGGCTACGCAGTCGTGCGCGCGGCTCTACCGCCCCTGTCCGGCGAACTCGTGCTTGGTCTCGTGGCCGCCGATAAAGACCAAAATGCCGGCGAGCAGTGGCAGCACGGCGAGCACGAGCAGGCCGGTCGAGGTCTGGCCGGTAGCTTCCTTGACCCAACCGATCAGGTACGGACCGCCAAAGCCTGCGAGATTGCCGATCGAGTTGATCAACGCGATGGCGCCGGCCGCCGCTGTGCCTGACAACCACGAGGTCGGCAAGGTCCAGAACACGCCGAAGACGCAGAACACACCGATCGCGGCGAAGGTCAGCGCCACCATCGTCATGGTGGGATCGGTGATGTAGCTGGAGATGGCGAGCGCGACCGCGATCAGGATCATGGGCGCGCCGACATGCATCACGCG
>JAEWHT010000139.1 GCA_023387695.1 Pseudomonadota bacterium
GTCGTGGGTGACGTAGATCATCGTGAGGTCGAGCTCGCGATGCAGCGCCTTGAGCTTGGAACGGAGCTGCCATTTCAGCTCGGGGTCGATCACCGTCAGCGGTTCGTCGAACAGGACGGCGGCGACGTCGGAGCGAACGAGGCCGCGGCCGAGCGAAATCTTCTGCTTGGCATCCGCCGTGAGCCGCGTGGCCTTGCGGTTCAGATAGGGCTCGAGGTCGAGCAGGCGGCCGATCTCGGCGACGCGCTTGTCGATCTCGGCCTTCGGCACACCACGATTCTTCAGCGGAAACGCCAGGTTCTGCCCCACCGTCATGGTGTCGTAGATCACCGGAAACTGAAACACCTGGGCGATGTTGCGCTTCTGGGTTGACAGCGGTGTGATGTCCTGGCCGTCGAACAGGATTTTTCCGCGCGACGGCGTGATGATGCCGGAGATGACGTTGAGCAGAGTGGTCTTGCCGCAGCCGGACGGGCCGAGCAGCGCATAGGCACCACCCTGCCGCCAGGTCATGGTGACCGGCTTCAGCGCAAACGTCTCCTGCGGCGCGTCATTGCCACCGTAGGAATGGGCGAGGTCGACGAGGTCAATGCGAGCCATGGCGCACCTCCCTCACGAGCCAGGAGCCGCGACGAGGCGATCGGCCGCATCGAAGACGAAAACATCGTTGGGATCGAGCACGGCATCAAGCGTCTGGCCGGGCTCGAACTCGTGCACGCCATGAAGCACCGCAACCCAGTTCGATCCGTCGCGGGTCAAATGCACAAAACTCTCCGAACCGGTGATCTCGGTCACCGTCACCGTGGCATGGAAGGCGTGACGATCGGCCTCGCCATTGGCAAGCCCAAGCTGATGGGCGCGAAAGCCGACGCGATAGGCGCCGTCGGCAAGCGATGAATAAAGGCCGGAGGCGGGCGACGACGCACCGCCGGCATATTGAACGGAGCCGTTCTTCTTCTCGATGCCGACGAGGTTGAGCGGCGGATCGGAGAAGACCTGGGCGACGCGGAGCGTCTGCGGCCGGCGATAGACATTGGCGGTCTCGCCGATCTGCAGCGCCTGCCCTTCCCACATGCAGACCGTATTGCCGCCAAGCAGCAGCGCCTCGCTCGGCTCGGTGGTGGCATAGACGAAGATCGCGCCGGAGGCCTCGAAGATGCGCGGCAGTTCGGCGCGCAGCTCTTCACGCAGCTTGTAGTCGAGATTGGCGAGCGGCTCGTCGAGCAGCACCAGATCGGCGCCCTTGACCAGCGCGCGCGCGATCGCGGTGCGCTGCTGCTGGCCGCCGGAGAGCTGCAGCGGCGTGCGCTTCAGGAACGGTTCGAGCCGCAACAGCCTGGCCGCTTCCGCGACGCGCGTCTCGATCTCCGCACGCGGCTTGCCCTGCACGCGCAGCGGCGAAGCGATATTCTCGTAGACCGTCAGCGAGGGGTAGTTGATGAACTGCTGATAGACCATCGCGACCGAACGCTGGCGCACGTCGGCACCGGTGACATCCTTGCCGTTGACCAGCACTTTTCCCGTGGTCGGCTTGTCGAGGCCGGCCAGCAACCGCATGATCGAGGTCTTGCCCGACAGCGTCGGCCCGAGCAGCACATTGAGCGTGCCGCTCTCGAGCGTCAGCGAGACGTCGCGGATGTGCTCGATACCATCGACGGTCCGGGTCACGTGATCGAGTGTCACGCTCATGAGCGTCCTCCTGCTTCAAGCAGAGGACTTTGCGACACATGATGGGTCTTGATCCAGTCGTCCAGGGCAGCAATTTCGTCGGCAGATAGCCGCAGGCCCAGCTTGGAGCGGCGCCAGACAATATCCTCGGCGGTCACCGCCCATTCGTTAGTCATCAGGTAGCGGACCTCGCGTTCGGTCAGAGTTGCGCCAAAGGCCTGGCCGAGATCGGCGGCCGATTTGGCGTCACCAAGCAGCTTGATGGCTCGGGTGCCGTAGGCGCGCGCGAGACGGCGCGCATGCTCATGGCTGAGGAACGGATAGCCGCGCTGAAGCTCGGCGATCAGGCCATCGACGGCTGACACGTCCATGTCGCCGCCAGGCAGCGGCCATTTGGCGGTCCAGCCCTCGCGCGCCTTCGAGCTGCGAAGATAGGGCGCGAGCCGTTCCAGCGCTTCTTCGGCGAGACGACGATAGGTCGTGATCTTGCCGCCATAGATCGACAGCAGCGGCGAACCGCCGGGCGTATCGAGCTCGAACACGTAATCGCGGGTCGCTGCCTTGGCCTCGCTGGCGCCGTCGTCATAAAGCGGGCGAACGCCGGAATAGGTCCAGACCACGTCTTCGGGCGACACCGGCTTGGCGAGATATTCGCTCGCGGCCGCACAGAGATACTGGATCTCCTCCGCCGTCGCCTTCACCTTGGACGGATCGCCGTCATAGTCGCGGTCGGTGGTGCCGATCAGCGTGAAATCGTCCTGATAGGGGATGACGAAGATGATGCGGCCGTCGGCGTTCTGGAACATGTAGGCGCGGTCGTGGTCGTAAAGCTTCTTGACCACGATGTGCGAACCCTGCACCAGGCGCACCTTTGCCTTGGCGTTGACGCCGGCGCCGCGTCCGAGCACGTCCTCGACCCAGGGGCCGCCGGCATTCACCAGCGCGCGAGCCTGGATCTGTGAGCGCTCGCCGGTGAGCGTATCGACCATGCTGACGGTCCAGACGCCGTCGGACTGCTTGATATCCGTCGCGCGGGTGCGCGTACGGATCTCGGCGCCCTTGTCGGCAGCGTCGCGCGCATTGAGCACGACGAGGCGGGCGTCATCGACGAAGCAGTCGGAATATTCGAACGCGCGGCCATAGCGATTGGGGATCAGCGGCTTGCCGACCTCATCACGCCGGAGATCGACCGAGCGGGTCGCCGGCAGCAAATGACGGCCGCCGATATGATCGTAGAGGAAGAGGCCGAGACGCAGCAGCCAGGCCGGGCGCAGGCCGGCATGATGCGGCAAAACGAAACGCAGGGGGCGGATGATGTGGGGTGCGATACCCCAGAGAATCTCGCGCTCGATCAGCGCCTCGCGGACCAGACGAAACTCGTAATATTCGAGATAGCGCAGGCCACCATGAACCAGCTTGGTCGACCAGGACGACGTCCCGCTCGCCAGATCGTTCATTTCGCACAGGAAAACGCTGTTGCCGCGGCCAACGGCGTCGCGCGCGATGCCGCAACCGTTAACACCGCCTCCAATGATGGCGAGGTCGAAAATACGCTCCAACAGACGCTTCCCCCGGCGACCACTCGTTCAATCGAGCGGTTACTTTCGTTTTTGATTAGATCACACCAAAAAACGAAAGCAAGACGAAAGAGAGACGGAAAGAAGCGAAAGCGGAACTTTTTTGGGGGCAGTTCGCTGCCCAAATGGGCACCCCAAATGTCGGCCCAAGGCGCTGCGCCACGCTTGAAAGCTTGCTTTAAGTTTATATAGTCATAGTAGTCATATTGGTTTTGGTCTGCATGACCGATCACAACGCCGCTCCCGATTCGCCCCCGGCGGACACTTGGACGCTTGCCAAGGCAAAGGCACGCCTGTCCGAGGTGATCGATCGCGCCCAGACAGGCCCCCAGATCATCACCCGTCACGGCAAGGCCAACGCAGTGATTGTTTCTGCGGAGGAGTGGGCACGAAAGACCGCGCGCAAGGGCACGCTCGCCGAATTCCTGCTCGCTTCGCCGTTGCGGGGCGCCGGGCTCGAACTCGAGCGCGTGCAAGACGAACCGCGCGACGAGATGCCGTGAACCTGCTCCTCGACACCAACGTGCTGTCGGAAGTTCAGCGGCCGGCGCCTTCTCCGAAAGTTTTGGCGTGGCTTGATACGGTCGACGAGGATCGCACGTTCATCAGCGTTGCTTCGATCGCCGAACTTCGCCGCGGCATTGCACTGCTGGATGACGGCCGCCGGCGCGCGGCACTGGCCGCCTGGCTCACCCATGATTTGCCGGCCCGGTTTGCCGAGCGCATCCTGCCGATCGACCACGCCGTCGCCGAGCACTGGGGTGATCTGATGGCACAGAGCCGCCGCAGTGGCATTGCGTTGTCTGTCATGGATGGATTCTTCGCGGCGACTGCGCTCGCCAACACTCTCACGCTCGTCACGCGCAACGTGAAAGATTTTGCCGCGTTCGGCGTGCCGCTGCTCAATCCCTGGAGCGACGCCTAAGAGGTCTATCGCAGCCTGACCACCGGCGCTGCCTCAGGCGCAGCGTCCTGCGTATCCGCTTGGCTATCATCGATATCTGCGCCCTTCGGCATCGCGGCCATCACCTCGATGCCCTTGCTGTGGCAGATCGTGGCGAGGCGTTCGGGCAGATCCTGATCGGTGACGAAGGTCTGGATCTGGCTGATATGGGCAATACGGACCGGCGCGCTGCGGCGAAGCTTTGTGGAATCGGCGACCAGCATGACGCTGCGGGCATTGGCGATGATGGCCTGCGCCACCTGCACCTCGCGATAGTCGAAGTCGAGCAACGCGCCCTCCTCGTCGATCGCGGACGCGCCGATGATGGCGTAGTCGACCTTGAACTGGCCGATCAGCTGCGTCGCGGTCGAGCCAACCACGGCGCCGTCGGCGCGCCGCACCGTGCCGCCGGCGACCACCACCTCGATCCGGGGATGGCGATAGAGCAGCATCGCGACGTTGAGATTGTTGGTGATGACGAGCAGATCCTCGTGCGAGGTCAGCGCGCTTGCCACCTCCTCCGTCGTCGTGCCGATGTTGATGAAGAGCGAGCAACCGTTCGGGATCAGGGAGGCAGCCGCAGCGCCGATCGCCTTCTTCTCGTCGGCGGCGACGAAGCGGCGCGCCTCGTAAGCGAGATTTTCGACACCGGAGGCGATGATCGCGCCGCCATGGACGCGGGTCAGCGAACGGCGCTCGCAGAGATCATTGAGATCCTTGCGGATCGTCTGCGCCGAGACCTCGAACTTGCGCGCCAGTTCCTCGACCATGACGCGGCCGGAGGCGCGGGCGATGTTGAGGATTTCAGCTTGGCGGTGGGTCAATCCGGTCACGGCAATGGCCTCAAATCAGAATGATGCATGGTGCGGCGGTTCGGGCGCGCGGTCAATGCGCACGCCGATCACGGTTAATGGACGAATCTCTCACCACGCCATTGAGGTGGCGAGCCGTGCGAGCAGCGCCGGATCGTCGAAGGCGCTCGCAGAGGCAACTGCGCCGGCGCCAACCAGGTCAGCGTGGCTGAGGCTGGTCCGGATACCGACGGTCGGAATGCCCGCCGCCGCGGCCGATTGCACGCCCGAACGGGAATCCTCGAACGCCATCGAGGCCGCCGCGCTCGCGCCAGCGAAGCGCAGCCCCTCCTGATAGGGCAGCGGATGCGGCTTGCCGTGCGGCAGCTCGTCACCGATCACGAGCGCCTTGAAGCGGTGCGTGATGCCAAGACCGGAGAGCAGCAGCTCGGCGTTGAGACGCGGCGCGTTGGTGACGGCGACCATGGGAATGTTGGCGCGATCCGCGCGGTCGAGCAGCGCCATCAGGCCCGGCAGCGGTTCGATCTGCCCCGCAACCAGGGTCCGGAACACCTCCTCCTTCTCGCCGAGAATCTCAACTCGCCGCTCCAACGTCTCGCCAGGCAAAAAACGCTCGCCGATCGACACATTGGCGAAGCCCTGCAGCTCTTTCGAAAAGCGCGCGTGGTCGAAAACATGACCGCGCGGACCGAGCACCTGGTTGAACGCCTTCAAATGCAGCGGGTCGGTGTTGGCAAGCGTGCCGTCGATGTCGAACAGCAACGCCCTGCCCATAGCTTCGATCATGTCCGTACTTTCCTAAATGCGCGGCGCATCAATGCTGAAGACGTATCAATAGAGCCATGCGCGCGCAATGACGCACGCGCATGGCGACCAGCACCACTCGACAAAGCTGCGCACCGCTGTAACACTCCCTGCAAGATCAAAAAGGAGGAAATGATGACGATCAACCGACGCGATCTGGCTCTGTCGGCTCTTGCCGTCTCCGCGGTCGCTCTCGCAACGCCGGCGATCGCGGCCTCCGCCGGCGAAGACGCCGTGGCGAAGCAGGTCGAGGCCTTCCGCCTCGCGCAGATCGCAGCCGATCCCAAGGCACTCGGCGCACTGTGCTGGGACGATCTCAGCTACAGTCATTCCAGCGGCAAGGTCGAGGACAAGGCGACCTTCATCGCCAACGCCACCGACGGCAAATCAAAGTTTCTGTCGATCGCGTATCAGGATCCCACCATCAAGGTTGTCGGCCTCGCCGCGATCGTACGCTTTCACTGGGTCGCGGAACAGGAGATGGCGGCCGATGGGAAAAAAGTGCCGACCAATCTTCACATCCTGATGAACTGGCAGAAGCAGGGCGATCAGTGGAAGCTTTTGTCGCGCGCCGCGACGAAACTGTGATCGACAGTGTCAAGATCAAGAAGGAGAAAATGATGACGACGGACCATGAAGCTGTGGCAAGAAATGTCGAGGCCTTTCGCCTCGCCCAGATCGCGGCCGATCCGAAGGCACTCAGCGCGCTGTGCTCGGACGATCTGAGCTATAGCCATTCCAGCGGCTTTCTCGAGGACAAGGCGGCCTTCGTCGCCAACGCCACCGACGGCAAGACGGAATTCCTGTCGATCGCGTACAAGGATCCGACCATCAAGATCGTCGGCCCCGCCGCCATCGTGCGCTTCCACTGGATGGCTGAGATGATGACCGACGGAAAGAAGGTGGCAAACAGCCTTCACATCCTGATGAACTGGCTGAAGCAGGGCAACGAATGGAAGCTGTTGTCGCGCTCCGCGACGAAGCTGTGATCGGCATTGTCATTCCGGGACGCGCCGAGA
>JAEWHT010000202.1 GCA_023387695.1 Pseudomonadota bacterium
GGATTTGGCATATAATGCGCAAGGGCCGCGGCGGTATCCGTATTCTATACGGTTTCAGGCCTTTTCGCCGATGCGGCTTTCCTTGCCGGACTGTAGCCGCTTGATGTTCTCGCGGTGCGCATAAAACAGCAGCAGCGTCAGCACGACGGCCAGCGCAGACAAAGCGAGATGGCCGAACCACCACAGGAACAGCGGCGTGATAAAGGACGCTACCAGCGCCGAGAGCGAGGAGTATCGGGTGGTAAAAGCGGTTGCCAGCCAGATCAGGCAGAAAACGACCATGGCCGGCCAGAACAGGCCGAGCAGAATACCGATATAAACGGCGACGCCTTTCCCGCCTTTAAATTTGAGCCAGACCGGGAAGAGATGACCGAGGAACGCGCCGAGCCCTGCGATCATCGCGGCATTGGGTCCGGCGATATAGCCGGCGATCACCACGGCAACGGTGCCCTTCAGCGCGTCGAGCAGCAAAGTCCCCGCGGCAAGGCTCTTGCGTCCGGTGCGGAGCACATTGGTGGCGCCGATGCTGCCGGAGCCGATCGAGCGGATATCCTGCGTGCCGGCGAGCTTGGTCAGCACCAGCCCGAACGGGATAGAGCCGAGCAGATAGCCGATCACGAAGGCCACCGGCAGGAATGCATCAAGCCCCATGGCGGTGTCTCCATGGCTGACATAGCCCGCGCCCATTAGACATGCTCATAAACCGTCCGTCCGCCGACGATGGTCCTCACCGCGCGACCTGTAAAGCGGGCTTCGTCGAACGGCGTGTTCTTGCAGGGCGATTTGAGGTCGGCGGGATCAACCACCCAGGGCACATCGGGGTCGATCACGACGACGTCGGCCGGAGCACCGTTGCGCAGGGTTCCGCCTGCAAGCCCCAGCAGTTCGGCCGGCCGCGTCGACATCGCCCGGACCAGCGTCTTGAGATTGATTTCGTCATTGTGGACGAGCCGCAGGCCGGCCGGCAGCATGGTCTCGAGCCCGATCGCGCCGGGCGCGGCTTCCGCGAACGGCAGGCGCTTGACCTCGACGTCGTGCGGATTGTGATCGGACATGATGACGTCCACGAGCCCGGAGGACACCGCCTCCACCAGCGCACGGCGGTCGTCCTCGGTGCGAAGCGGCGGTGACAGCTTGAGGTACGAGCGGTAGGGCCCGATATCGTTCTCGTTCAGCGCAAGATGGTTGATCGAGACCGAGGCGCTGACGGCTAGCCCAGCTTCGCGGGCGCGCTTGAGGATTTCGAGCGACTCGATGCAGGACAGCGAGGCCGCGTGATAGCGGCCGCCGGTGAGTGCGACGAGGCGCATGTCGCGTTCGAGGATGACGGCCTCGGCGGCCTTCGGGATGCCCATCAGGCCGAGACGCGAGGCGAACTCGCCCTCGTTCATCACGCCTTCGCCGACGAGATCGGGATCCTCGGTGTGATGCACGATCAGTGCGTCGAAATCGCGGGCGTAGGTCAGCGCACGACGCATCACCTGCGAATTGGTGACGCTCTTGTCGCTATCGGTGAAAGCGACGGCGCCGGCGGCCTTGAGCAGGCCAAACTCGGTCATCTCCTCGCCGCGCATGCCCTTGGTGAGCGCTGCCATCGGCTGGATGTTGACGATCGCGGTGTCGCGCGCGCGGCGCATCACGAAATCGACGGTGGCCGAGTTGTCGATGACAGGCGAGGTGTCGGGCTGGCAGATGATGGTGGTGATGCCGCCGGTCGCGGCCGCCTGGCTCGCCGACGCAAACGTCTCGCGATGGCTGAAGCCGGGCTCGCCGACAAAGGCGCGGATGTCGATCAGGCCGGGCGCGACGATCTTGCCGGAGCAGTTGATGACGTCGGTTCCCTCGGGGACGCCGGCAGCGCCAATGCCGCGGCGGGTTTCGCGGATGATGCCGTCGGCAATCAGGACGTCGCCGGGGCCGTCGAAATCCCTGCTGGGGTCGACGACGCGGGCGTTGGCGAGCAGGATCGGGCGGCGGTCGGTCAGCATGGGCATCACGCGTTCGGCAGGTTGCGGGCGAGCGCTTCGAGCACGGCCATGCGCACGGCCACGCCCATCTCGACCTGTTCGCGGATCAGGGACTGCGCGCCGTCGGCAACGGCCGTGTCGATCTCGACGCCGCGGTTCATCGGGCCTGGATGCATTACGAGCGCATCCGGCTTGGCGTAGCCGAGCTTTTTCTGGTCGAGCCCGAAATAGTGGAAGTATTCCGACGTCGACGGCACGAAAGAGCCGTTCATGCGCTCGCGCTGCAGGCGCAGCATCATGACGATGTCGGCGCCGTTGAGGCCCTCGCGCATGTCGCGCGCGACCTCGACGCCCATCCGCTCGATGCCGGGCGGCAGCAGCGTAGAGGGGCCGACGACGCGGACACGGGCGCCCATCGTGTTGAGCAGGATGATGTTGGAGCGTGCCACACGTGAATGCAGCACGTCGCCGCAGATCGCGACCACGAGGCCCTCGATCCGGCCCTTGTTGCGGCGGATGGTGAGCGCGTCGAGTAGCGCTTGGGTCGGATGCTCGTGTGCACCGTCGCCAGCATTGATCACGGAACCGTCAACCTTGCGCGCCAGCAGTTCCACCGCGCCGGAAGCGTGATGGCGCACCACCAGGATATCCGGGTGCATGGCGTTGAGCGTCATCGCAGTATCGACCAGTGTCTCGCCCTTCTTGATGGACGAGGACGAGACCGACATGTTCATGACGTCGGCGCCGAGGCGTTTCCCGGCGAGTTCGAACGAGGATTGGGTTCGGGTGGAGGCCTCGAAGAAGAGGTTCACCTGCGTCCGTCCACGCAGGACGGTACGCTTCTTGTCAACCTGGCGGTTGAGCTCGACATATTCTTCGGACAGGTCGAGGAGGCCGGTGATATCGGCCGCGGAAAGGCCCTCGATGCCCAGCAAATGCCGGTGGCCGAGGACGAAGGTCGATTTTGATGTCATTAAAGCGAGAGCTATAGGCGCGGACGGCGGGGGGAGCAAGGGCCAAAGCCGGAGCGGGGAGTTATCCCCCGATCTGTCTCCCGCTCCGTCATTCCGGGATGGCGCGCAAGCGCCAGACCCGGAATCTCGAGATTCCGGGTTCGATGCTTTGCATCGCCCCGGAATGACGAAATCTGGGAGGCATTGTGAAACCAATTTTTGCTGCATTTGTATCAATCGTTGCTCTCTCGTCCGCCAACGCCCAGTCTTTCCCCGGCGGCTTCGTCTATCTGCGCGATGTCGATCCCAGCATCATCCAGGACGTCCGCTACGCCACGCCGAACAATTTCATCGGCCGTCCGCTGGCCGGTTATGGCGCCGGCGAGTGCGTGGTGAAGCGCGAAGTCGGCCTGCGGCTAAAAGCTGTGCAGCAGGATCTCGCGGCACAGAACCTGTCGCTGAAGATGTTCGACTGCTACCGGCCGGCGCGCGCCTCGCTCGACATGGTGAGATGGTCGCAGAATGGGCATGAGACCGCGGCCGACCGGCGCTACAATCCGCATATCGCCAAGTCGGAGTTGTTTCGCCTTGGCTATATCGCGAGCCGCTCGCAGCATTCGACGGGTGCGGCGCTGGATCTCACGCTGGTCGATCTGAAGGCCGATAACTCCGCCAAAATCGATCCCGCAAAATCCTATGCCGATTGCACGGCGCCAGTCGCGGCGCGGCTGCCGGAGGGCAGCGTGGACATGGGCACCGGCTATGATTGCACGGATGCAATGGGGCATACCGCAGCACCATCGATTTCGCCGGATCAACGTGCCTGGCGCAAGCGGCTCGTGGCTGCGATGTCGAAGCAAGGCTTTGTGAACTATTCGAAGGAGTGGTGGCATTTTTCCCTGCCGGGGGCGGGCGGGGCGGCCTATGATTTCCCCATTCAGCCGCGGCGGAACTGATTCCGGCCGCAGGAAGCGCCATGACAGACCCCGCGATCGCCACTGACGACGTCAATCCTCTTAATTCCGCTCCTCCGCCGCTCGCTGTGACTTCAGCGGAGCAGGCGCCGTTGCGCGTCTGGAAGTTCTGGGGCACGGCGCTGTGGGGCTTGCTCATCTTCGTCGCAATGTTCGTCGGCCAGGTCGGGGCGATCCTGCTCTTGATCGTGATGCGCGGGCTGCCGCTCGACATGGGTTCGATCCAGTCGGTCGGCCGCGAGCCGCAGGCGCTGGCGCTGTCGGTGATCATGGGCCTGCCGGCGACGTTAGCTGCGGTGTGGCTCGCCATTGGCGTCAAGAAGGCATCCTTCGTCGATTACCTCGCGCTGCGCTGGCCGACCTGGAAGCAATTCCTGCTCGGCGCCGGCGGACTTCTGCTGACCGTGCTGGCCTGGGAGGTTGTTTCGCGCTCTCTCGGCCGTGCGGCCACGCCGGGCTTCATGGCCGATCTCCTGAAATCTGGCCGCGACAAGGGCGCGGCGCTGTTGCTGCTGTTTGCCTTTAGCGTGGCCGCGCCGATGTCTGAGGAGGTGCTCGCGCGCGGCTTCCTGTTCCGCGGGTGGTCGGCGAGCTTCCTGCGCGTTCCCGGCGCGATCATCCTGTCGTCACTGGTGTGGACGTCGGTGCATCTGCAATACGATCTGTATTTCCTCGCCGAGGTCATCTCGATCGGCCTCTGGTTCGGCTACATGCGCCACCGCGCCAATTCGCTCTGGCTCACCATCATGCTGCATGCGCTGAACAATATGACGGCGGTGGTGCTGACAATGTGGCTGGGGGAGTAGCCCGGCCCTCGCTCCACGCTCCGTCATTGCGAGCGTAGCGAAGCAATCAAGAGTCTTTCCGCGGAGGGACTCTGGATTGCTTCGTCGCAAGAGCTCCTCGCAATGACGGCGGTGAGAGCAGTGCGCTCTCAATGACAAGCGTTAAGCCACTAGCGCGATTGCGACAGGCATCGTGATCGCTGCCAAAATTGTTTGCAGCGTGATGATCTGCGCCAGCAGCGGCGCGTCGCCGCCCATCTGGCGGGCGAGCACATAGGCGCTTGGCGAGGTCGGCACGGCCCCGCAGATCGCGACGATCGCGAGGTTGGTACCCGTCAGCCCGAACCACACGGCAAGCGCCAGTGCGAGCACGGGCATCAGCACCAGCTTGAACGCCACGCCAAGCGTCACACCCACGCTCGGGCGAAGCAGGCCCTTGAGCTGCAGGCCGGCGCCGGTGACGAGCAAGCCGATGGCGAGCGAGGAGCGGCCGAGCGCGTCGGCGACCTCGTGCCAGATCTTTGGCAGCGGCACGTGAACGACGTTGATGGCGAGGCCAATGACGCAGGCCCAGATCAGGGGATTGCGGATCACGGTCATGGAGATCGCGCGCGCGGACTGCTTCTCGGGGGATGCATAGTGCGCGAGCACGGCGACGCTGAACACGTTGACCAGCGGGATGATCGCGACCATCGCGACCGAGGCTAGCGCCAGCCCGACATCGCCGTAGAGATTGGCGGAGACGGACAGTGCCACGTAGGTCTGCCAGCGCGTCGCGCCCTGGAAGATCGAGGTGAAGGCCGGGCCGTCGATGTCGAGCCGCGATAGGGCCGGGCGGAGCGCGAGGCAGAGCAGCGACATCGCCAGTGCCGAGAGCAGCAGGGCGCCGCCGACGCCGGCAACTGGTACCTTAGAGAGATCGGCCTTCACCAATGTCTGGATCAGTAGCATCGGGAACAGCACGAAATAGGTCAGCCGCTCGAGCCCGTGCCATTGCGTGTCGAGCCGCATCAGGCTGTGCCGGAGCACCACGCCGAGCACGATGAGGATGAAGACCGGCAGCAGCGCCGCGATCACGACGGCCATGCGCCTATTCCTTCTTCAGCACGAAATCGGCTCCGCGCGTGCCGAAGCGCGGGCCTTTCGGCGTGATGGTGTGTTTGGGGTCCATCCAGTCGCCGGTGATCTCTTTGTCGGCGCTGAACCTTGCGACATAGAGCCCATTGAGAACGGCATCATCGCCCTTGATGTATCCGGTTTCGGTCCATTTGATCAGCGAGCCCTCGAGCGCTCCCTTCACTTTTGTCGTGGTGTCGAAGGTCGGCCACTCCATCATGCCGGTGAATTCATTGCCCGAGATCGCGTCGATGGTCAGCTTGACGGCGAAGCTGTCGTTGATGTCGTGCGAATATTGATTGAACGTCCCGGACCAGATGCCCTTGAGCTCCGAAGCCGCATGATCCTCCGCAGCGTACGAACCCTGGACGGCGAGGAGAGCAAGGAGGAGGGCGCCGATCGATATTCTTGTTCTTGTCGGCAGGGGCATTCGTCGCTTCCAGTCAGCCTTGCCGCAGATTGGCGAGCCGGTCGAGCGCGCCTTGCAGGATGAAGATGGCGGCGTGCTCGTCGATCACCTCGGCGCGCTTGGCGCGGCTGACATCCATGCCGATCAGTTCGCGCTCGACGGCGGCTGTCGAGAGGCGCTCGTCCCAGAGGCCGATTGGGAGCGCGGTCAGATTGGCCAGGTTGCGGGCGAAGGCGCGGGTCGATTGCGCGCGCGGGCCTTCGCTGCCGTCCATGTTGATGGGCAGGCCGAGTACGAACCCGACGATTTTGCGTTCGGCGGCGATCGCAAGAAGGCGGGCGGCGTCCTGCTTGAACTGCTTGCGCTGAATGGTCTCGACACCGGTCGCAAGCCGGCGGTCCGGATTGGAGACGGCAACGCCGATGGTCTTGGTACCGAGGTCAAGGCCGATCAACCCGCCGCGTTCGGGCCAGTGGGTTGCAGCATCGACGAGGGGCAGGATAAGAGCCGGCATGGACTAGCGCATATCATGCGTCGCGCCGCGGAGTGAACCCTGAACCATGGATGCACTGACACTATTCGGCCTGTTTGCCGTGACCGCGATGCTGGTCTGCTATGCCCTCGAAGACCGCAGCCACTGGTTCGTGCTGATGTTCGCTGGGTCCTGCGCGCTTGGCTCGGCCTATGGTTTCCTGCAGGGCGCCTGGCCGTTCGGTCTCGTCGAGGCGATCTGGTCCGTCGTTGCGCTGCGGCGGTGGTGGATCAGGCCGCGATGATTTCGTCGTCCCTGGTGAGACAGGACAGGAAGCCTTGAAGCGCGCTCATTTGATGGCCGGCGCGGCGCTGGATAAAGAGCGTCTCGACGCGGGCATGTGACGGGCTCAGCGCGTGCATCGTCACGCTGCCGTTCATCGCACTGCGCTCGACCACCGCGCGGGGCAGGAGGGTGACGCCCATGTCGGCGGCGACACAGCCGATCATGCCGTCGAGCGTTCCCAGTTCGAAGCGTGCGGCCGAAGGCCAACCGAACTCGACAAAGATTTGCTCGAGCCGCTGACGATAGGTGCAGCCGGTGCGGAACGCCAGCGCGGTCGGGCCTGACTCGGGCGTCCCGGCGCGCAGCTCGGCGAGTGAGCCCCAGCGTCGCGCGCTGACCAGCACCAGCTCTTCCCGGAAGGCGCTGGTCGCAGTGAGGTCGGCGTGCGTGATGGGGCCGGCGACGAAGGCGCCATCGAGCGTGCCTTCGAGCACGCCGGCGACGAGATCGGCAGTCGGCGACGTCCGCAGGCTCAGCTTCACAGCCGGAAAGCGGCGGTGAAAATCGGCGAGCAGCGTCGGCAGCCGCACCGCGGCGGTGGTCTCCATCGAGCCGATTGAGAGCGGCCCCTTCGGCTCGCCATCATCGCGTGCGGCGAGCACGGCTTCGCGCGATAGCGCGGCCATCCGCTGCGCATAGGGGAGGAGACGTTTCCCCGCGCCGGTCAGCGCCATGCCGCGGCTATGGCGTTCGAACAGCGGTGTGCCGATCTCGGCTTCCAACGCCTTGATGCGCTGGGTGACATTGGATTGCACCGTGTTGAGCTCTTCCGCGGCGCGGGTGATGCCGCCGGTGCGCGCGACCGTGGCGAAGGTCTGGATGTCGCTCAGTTCCATGGCGTCGTTTCGCTTTTGTGATGGCAGCGTTCGCTAGAATTCATTTTTCGAGAATGCTATTCGCGCCTAATGTTCCTGTCCAGAGGTGGAGAGC
>JAEWHT010000243.1 GCA_023387695.1 Pseudomonadota bacterium
CCGGGCCCAGCCATGATGACGACGCCGATCTCGTCCGGCTTGCAGTCGCGGATCAGATTGCCATCGGCATCCAACTGCACGATGCGCACACGCGCGTAAGGCATGGGAAGGCCGACCGAGCCGAGCCGGATCGGCCGCGACGGATAAGCGAGCGTGTGCACGCTCGAAGTCTCGGTCATGCCGTAGACCTCGACCACAGGCAGATTGAGCTTCTCCTGGATTGCCGAGCCCACCGCAACAGGGATCGCCGAGCCGCCGCCGGCCGCGTATTTCAGGCTCGAGATGTCGGCATTGCCGCGCGGAACCGCGAGCGTTGCGGCGAGCACCGTCGGCACACTCGACAGCGCTTCTACCTTGAAGCGCTCGACCAGGCCCCAGATGTTCTTCACGGCGTTCGGATTGCGCCAGCCGCCCGGCGACAGCACGACCAGCGAGCCGCCCGCAGACAGCGTCAGCAATACCTGCGTCAGCGAGCCACCGACGTGAAACAGCGGCATGCCGAACAGCATGTTGGCGCCGGGCTTTGCCTTCAACAGCAGGTTCAGCGCCCAGGCTTGATAGACTTGGTTGGTGTGGGTGTGGCGCACCAGCTTCGGCGTGCCGGTGGTGCCGCCGGTGTGGAAATAGGCCGCGATGTCGCTGCCGAGAATCTTGCGCTCGCTGATAAGCCGGTCTGCCGGCTGCTGCTTAATCAGATCGTTGAACGCAAAGATGCCCTTCTCGGGATCGCCGCCGCCACCCACCTGCACGATCGCCTTGAGGTGCTTCAGCTGCGGCCGGATCTGCTCGACCTTCTGCCAGATGTCGGTGCCCGGCATTGGCCCGAGCGTCACCAGGATTTTCGTGTTCGCCGCTTCGAGAATTTCCGCGATCTGGTGCGGCTCGAGCAGCGGGTTGACGGGATTGGCGATGCCGGCGGCCTCGGCGCCGAACAGCGTCACGAAGGCATCGGGTAGCAATGGCAGCATGAAGGAGACGACGTCGCCCTTCTCCACGCCGAGCGCGTGAAACATATTGGCGGCCTGCGTCACGCGCGCTATGAAGTCGCGATGGGTGACGACGAGCGGCGTGTCGGCCGGATCGGCATTTTGCAGAAACTGGATCGCCGCACCGTCGGGATTCCGCGCGGCACCGAGCTTGATGGCGTCATAGGTGCTCTCGGCCGCGACCCGATCGGCATACGGGACTTGTTCGAAGGCCTGAACCTCCGCGTCCGTCAGAAGCTCTGGATAGTCGTTGCCGATGAATCGATCGAGCGCGTGGATGCCCGCCATGGAATTCCGTCCTCCCTCAGATGTCTTCCTCGCCGTCCGTCTTTTCGACATTTGGTACGGCGGGGCCTCGGCCGAATGCCGGCCAAGCAGGAGCACAATGATGGATGATTTGGCGTTCGTCCATTGCCTAGCAGCTGCGGCGATAAACCTCGCTTGAGCGGCCTTTGAACCTCAGCGGCCGATCCAGGGACCAAGGACTGGCATCGGACTCATCTGCCAGCGTCCTGCCGCAAGACGTGAGGTGATCATGACTATGCCCCAGCGGGACCGCGCCACGCGACTGATCCTCGCGCTCGCCATGACATCGGTGATTTCGGCCGCGACGATTGCCCTGCCAAGGGTCGCCCTCGCCGATAGTCAGCTCGACAAGATGCGCGCCAAGATCACGGCTTTCATCGGCGATAAGATGCAGTCGCAGGGCGGATCGCGCATCATCTACAAGGTCGACAGCGAGGGCTTGCGCGAGAGCGCCATTACGGATCTGCGTGACGACGTCTACAAGAACCTGCACGACGGCCACATCGCCTATTCAAATCTGGCGATCCGCGATGGTGGCGTCGACGTGAAGATCGCTGATGCCAAAGGTCGCGACCAGCTCGCGCGCAAGCTCGCCGCCGCCGCGGAGGGACTGCCGTCGCGTGCGATCTCCGTGGCCGACGGCAGCGACGGAGCGACCAGGCTCGCACCGACAGATGCCGCAGCCGCGGCCCGGCTGCACGACCTCGTCGAAGATTCCATCGCCATGATCGAGCAGCGCCTCAAGGACGCTGACATCAAGCTTGTCAGTGTCGCCCCTGACGGCACTGACCGGATTCGCATCTTCCTGCCCGGCGTGACCGATCCCGAGCGCGTCAGCGCGATCTTCTCGCGGAGGGTCAAGGTCAGCCTCCGCCAGGTTGATGTCTCGATGTCCCCGGAGCAGGCGCAATCGGGCACGCCGCCTGAAGGCACCGAAGTCCTGCTCGGCTTCAAGGACAAGAAGCCCTATCTGGTCACCAAGGAGAGCGCGCTTGACGGCGAGGACATCAGCGATGCCGCACCCAGCTTCGCCCCCGGCACCAAGGATCCGGTTGTCTCCTTCCACTTCAACGGACGCGGCACGCGGCGTTTCGCCCATCTCACCGAAGCGAATATCGGCAAGCCCATCGCCATTGCGCTCGACGGCAAGGTGATCTCCGCCCCCGTGATCCGCGAGCCCATCACCGGCGGCTCGGTTCAAATCTCGGGCAATTTTACCCTCGAAGAGGCCAACAGCGTCGCCATGCAGTTGCGCTCGGGGTCGCTGCCCGGGCACCTGACCCTCGTCGAGCAGCAGGTTGTCCAGCCCGGCGCCAAGCCGTAGGGCTGACCTGCCTTTTTGACGCCCAGCGCCTCTCCGGGCGCCAGAGTCCGCCCGTGGCGCTAGCCCCGAATCACGGGGCGCCGGATCATGCGCACAACGAACGGGCAATTGCCGAAACCGCGGTTCGGGCTAAAATTTGCCTGTTGCGGAAGGGCGGCCGGAAGTTTCATTCAAGCGGTCGTCATTCGATTTCGGCTATACGTGTCGAGCATACCGACCAGGACTGAAGGCCTTACGCGGGGTTAGTACCATGCCGTCCGGCAGCGCAGACGTTTCCTCGATCCTTGACCGCATTCTCGATGCGGCCACGGACAATCTCAGGATCGCGAAGATCCTGGTCCAGATGGGCCTCGATCCCAACAACGTCACTTACGACGCGATCTTCAACCGGCTGCTGGAGATCTTCGTCCACAACATCACGCTGGCCAATCTGTTCGCGACGATCGGCGCCGGCTTCTTCGTCGCCACCCTCCTGATGCGGACGATGGTGCCCTTGCGCGTGGCCAACATGATCGGCTGCGCGTTCTTTGCCATTTTCGGCGCGCTCTCCGCCAACGTCTCGACGTTCCTGCTCTATCTGCTGATGCTCCCGATCAACGCAATTAGGCTGCGGCAGATGCTCAAGCTGGTCAAGAAGGCGCGACACGCGGCCGAAGGCGACATGTCGATCGAGTGGCTGAAGCCGTTCATGACCGAGCGCAAATACCGCCATGGCGAGACGCTGTTCAAGCTGGGCGACCCCGCCAAGGAGATGCTCCTTACGGTCACCGGCAAATTCCTGGTCAAGGAGATCGGTGTCGAGATCGGCCCCGGCGCGCTCATGGGCGAACTCGGCTTCCTGACACCGGACAACCGGCGCACCGGGACGATCGAATGCGTCGAGGACGGCCAGGTGCTCACAATCACCTATGACCGACTGCTCGAGATCTATTTCCAGGATCCGCAGTTCGGCTATTACTTTCTGGTGCTGACCAGCCAGCGCCTGCTGCAGAACATCGATCGCCTGCAGAAGCAGCTGGCCTCGGCGCGGTCAGCGACCACGAACAAGATCGCCTGATTAGCTGCTCAGTTCAGCAGCAACGCCATGCCGGGATCGCCCTTCTCCATCGCGCGCCGATAGGCCGGACGCGCGGCGATGCGGCCGAGATATTTGACCACGTTCGGACAGCGCGCGAGATCGTAGGGCTGGAAGTAGCGCATCGTGGTGAGCGAGAAGACCGCCATGATGTCGGCCGTGGTGAAGCTACTGCCAGCCAGATATTCCGCATCGCGCACGCGGGCGTCGACCAGGTCAAAGGCGAGATTGACGCGCGCTTTGATCGCCGCCAGCAGCGAATTGTCATCAGTCAGCTTCAGCCGATTCAGCAGCATCAGCCGACCCATGCCGGCCTGCAGCGTGCCGTTGGCAAAGTGAAACCAGTACAGGAATTGCGCAAAGTCGGGATCGTCGGCGCGGAGCACGAGGCGGCCATGGCCGTATTTGGCGATGATGTAGTCAACGATCGCACCGGATTCAGCGAGCACGAGATTGCCGTCGGTGACGACGGGTGCCGCCCCGATCGGATGCAGCGCCTTGTAGTCGGGCGGCGCCAGCATGGTGACGGAGTCGCGTGCGTAGCGCTTCAGCTCATAGGGAATCTCAAGCTCCTCGCAGAGCCAGACGATGCGTTCGGATTGCGATTTGCCGAGATGATGGACGGTGAGCATGGGCGTCTCCTGCGGGCAGCGATCCGCCCAAGCCAGTATAGCGCGAAGGCATATCTGGAAGCCAAGGCCTGTCGTCAGGCAACGAGACTGCGCAGCGCTCCGATCATCTTGTCCGGCGCATAGGGCTTGTTGAAGAAACGGCTGCGCTCCGGAAGCTCGGCATGCTCGATCAGCACATGGCCGGAAACGACAACCAGCTGAATCGGGGGCCAGCGCTTTCGCACGACAGCGGCCAGGCGCAGGCCATCCATCGACCCCGGCATATCGACGTCGGTCAGGACGATCCGGATGTCGTTGCGGCTTTCCAGCACAATGATCGCCTCGTCCGCATTCTCTGCGAAGATCGGCGTCAATCCGGCGTCCTCGACGAGGTCGCCAGCCATCATCATCTGGAGCGGGTCGTCCTCGACCACGAGCACGACGGGCTTCGCTGTCTCTTCGATTTGCCCGTCCACTGTCTACGCCTGCGACGCCGTGAGAAGTTCGTTGCGCAATCTGCCACCTGGCTGCGTTCGCCACCAGCCTCGGATCGTGCGTTCGATGAGATGATGCCTTACCCCCGCACCGCTCGCGCGCCCCGGCGGCGCGATGACGGCGGCGTGTGGAATGCATTTGACAAGCTTGGGGTGCCGTGGAAGTTCCGCGGCCTTGGGTCACGGCGGCGTGACCCGGCACGACACCAACGACATTCATGTGTCATTGCGAGCGCAGCGAAGCAATCTAGAGTCCCTCCGCGGGAAGATTCTGGATTGCTTCGCTGCGCTCGCAACGACGAGTGGGACAGAGAGCGCTTTCCTACGCCGCCTCGTCCGTCACCATGCGCGCCACGACGCGGTCGCGGCGGATGAATTGGTGCCAGAGGGCCGCGACGAAGTGGACCGCGATCAGCGCCAGCAGCACATAGGCAAAGAAGATGTGCCGATCTTCATAGGCGTCCGCCGCCGCTTTGTCCGGCGTGGTGAATTGCGGCACGTGAAACAGGCCGAAGAAGTCCGAATAGTTGGTCGCGCGCGCGCCAGAATGCGCCCAGCCCAGCATCGCGACCAGGATGACCACGAGGTAGAGCGCACCATGGCTGACACGAGCCGCGATCTTCTGCCACCGCAGGGAATCGGCCGGCAGCACGGGCGTTGGGTTGATGGCGCGCCAGGCGAGCCGCAGCACAGTGAGCAGCAAGATCACATAGCCGATGTCCGCGTGGATCGAGCGGTAGAAGAACTTGTCGGCGCGGGCCGGGATGTGATTCATCCACCAGCCGAAGCCAATCATGCCGATGATCGCCAGCGCGAGGCCCCAGTGAAAATACCGGGCGACACTCCCCCAGCCGTTCCTCGTGTTTCTGATCATGTCGGCTCCCGAAAATTTGCGGATGTCCCAACCGCAGCGCAGCACGGCTGATAGCGGCAACAGGGCGCAAACACGAAATTGAATCGTTCCAAACTGGGCTTTGGCCGTTCCCGCCGCAAAACCGCCCAAAAAACCGAATGGTAACCATGGCGGGCTAGGGTAGCGACGTGACCAATTCCCCGACGATTCTGGTGTTCGATTCCGGCCTTGGCGGCCTCACCGTGCTGCGCGAGGTCGTGGCCGCGCGCCCGGACGCGCATTATGCCTACGTCGCCGACGACGCCTTCTTCCCCTATGGCCATCACAGCGAGGACGAGATCATCGCCCGCGTGGTGCCGCTGATGGGGGAGCTGATCGGCACCCATGATCCGGACCTCGTCGTCATCGCCTGCAACACGGCGTCCACCCTGGTCCTATCGCATCTGCGGGCCGCTTATTCCGTGCCCTTCGTCGGCACGGTGCCGGCAATCAAGCCGGCCTGCGCCCGCTCGAAGACCCGCCGCGTCTCGGTGCTCGGTACCAAGGGCACCGTGAAGCGCGAATATACGAAGGCG
>JAEWHT010000375.1 GCA_023387695.1 Pseudomonadota bacterium
CATCATCAAGACCGAGCTTGCCGAGGTGAAGGCCGAGTTCGCCACGCCGCGCCGCACCGTGATCATGGAGCAGGAAGGCGAGGTCGAGGACGAAGACCTGATCCAGCGCGAGGACATGGTCGTCACCGTCTCGCACGCCGGCTACGTCAAGCGCGTGCCGCTGTCGGCCTATCGCGCCCAGCGCCGCGGCGGCAAGGGTCGCTCCGGCATGCAGACCCGTGACGAGGATTTCGTCAGCCGGCTCTTTGTCGCATCGACGCATACTCCGGTGCTGTTCTTCTCGTCCCGCGGCCAGGTCTACAAGGAAAAGGTCTGGCGGCTGCCGATGGCCGCGCCGAACGCGCGCGGCAAGGCGCTGATCAACATCCTTCCGCTGGAGCAGGGCGAGCGCATCACCACCATCATGCCGCTGCCCGAGGATGAATCGACCTGGGGCAATCTCGACGTGATGTTCGCCACCACCGGCGGCAACGTCCGGCGCAACAAGCTCTCTGATTTCGTCGACGTCCGCCGCTCAGGCATCATCGCCATGAAGCTCGATGAGAACGAAGCGATCGTCGACGTGCAGATCTGCACCGAGCACGACGACGTTCTGCTGACCGGCGCCGGCGGCCAGTGTATCCGCTTCCCCGTGACCGACGTGCGTGTGTTCACCGGGCGCACCTCGATGGGCGTGCGCGGCATCGCGCTGGGCGAGGGCGACAAGGTGATTTCGCTGGCGATCCTGCGTCATGTCGAAACCACCTCGGACGAACGCTCTGCGTATTTGAAGATGCGCCGCGCGGTTGCCGGCGAAGCCGCGACCGAAGAGGCGCCAGTGGATGCCGAGGCCGAGGAGACCTCCGGCAGCTTCCAGCTGGCGCAGGAGCGCTATGCCGAGATGTCGGCGGCCGAGCAGGTCGTGCTGACCGTCTCCGTCAACGGCTATGGCAAACGGACCTCATCCTACGAGTACCGCACCACGGGCCGCGGCGGCAAAGGCATCGTCGCGATGAGCGTCAACAACCGCAACGGCAATCTGGTCGCGTCCTTCCCGGTGGAGGATCCAGATCAAATCATGCTGGTCACCGACAAGGGCCAGCTGATCCGCTGCCCGGTCGAAGGCATCCGTATCGCCGGCCGCTCGACGCAAGGCGTGATCGTGTTCGATACCGCGGAGGACGAGCACGTCGTCTCGGTCGAGCACATCACCGAAGAGGCCGAGAGCGGTAACGGCAACAGCGAGGGCGGAAACGAATAAGCTCGTTTCTTCCCGGGCGTTCTACGGGCCGATCTGGACGCGGGCGGACTTTGGGAGGACACTGGCGTCAGCCATTGGGGACTTCCATGATGCGCGCCTTTGCTTGCCTTTTTGCTCTCATTCTCAACATCGCCTGTGCGACAGGCGCGTTCGCCGCTGACGTCAAGGTGATGATCTCCGCCGGGTTCTTTGCCGTCTATCAGGAGCTCGGTCCGGCCTTCGAAAAATCGACGGGGCACAAGCTCATCACGACGCGCGGTCCCTCGGTCGGCGATTCACCGGAAGCGATTCCGACGCGTCTGTCCCATGGCGAGCCTGCCGACGTGGTGATCATGGATGGCAGCGGCGTGGATTTGCTGGAGCAGCGCAATCTGGCGCGGCCTGGCAGCCGGGTACCGCTCGCGGAATCCTTCATCGGCGTGGTGGTCAGGGCCGGGCAACCGAAGCCCGACATCAGCACGGTGGATGCGCTGCGCAAGACGCTGCTGGCAGCCAAGTCCATTGCCTATTCGGACAGTTCGAGCGGCACTTACCTGTCCAACATCGGCTTCAAGAAACTGGGCATCGCCGAAGAGATTGCGGGCAAGACGCGCAAAGTGCGCGGTCCGCCGTCAGGCGAGCCAGTCGCTGCCGTCGTCGCTCGCGGAGAGGCCGAGATAGGATTCCAGCAAGTCGCGGAAATAATCCACGTGCCCGGCATCGATTTCGTCGGCACGGTACCGTCCGAGATTCAGCCGCCGACGCTCTTTGTCGGGGCTGTTCCGACGAACTCACAACAGCCCGACGCCGCGATGGCGCTGTTGCACTTTCTCTCCTCCGCAGACGCGGCAGCGGTGATCACCAAGGACGGATTGAAGCCCTTGCCGGCGCACTGAGTGCCAAGCTGGATGGTGGGCCTTCCTAAATCTCCAGCTCCGTGCCGAACTCCACCACCTGCTTGGTCGGTACCCCGAAGAAGGCCGCCGAGCGTTCGGCGTTGCGCTGGAGGAAGGCGAACAGGCCTTCGCGCCAGACCCACATGCCCGGAATGTCCTCACGCGGAATGATGGTTTCGCGGCCGACATAATAGGTGATGTCGGAGAGGTCGATGCCGGGCAGCTTGCCCTGGCGGCAGGCGAGCGTCAGGCCTTCATAGATCGTCGGATTCTGCATGAAGCCGTAGTGCAGCACCACGCGGGTGATACCCGGAATGATCTCGATGATCTCAGTGCGGTCCTCGTCGCTGATATGCGGCATCTCCTCGATCAGCACGGTGACGAGGACGATGCGCTCATGCAGGACGTGGTTGTGCTTGACGAACTGGGTCAGCGCCAGCGGCACGCCTTTCGGCGCGGACGCCAGGAACACGGCTGTGCCCGGCAAGCGCGCGCTGCACTTGTTCACCGCAGTCTCGATCAGATCTTCCTCGGGCTGGCGCAGCTTGGCGCGCGCGGCCTCGACGAGCTTCACGCCGGCCCGCCAGGTCAGCATCAGGAAAGCGACGAAGGCCGCGAGCAGCAACGGAAACCAGCCGCCTTCGAACAGCTTTATCGAATTGGCCGAGAAGAAGATCACGTCGATCACGAAGAAGAAGCCGTTCACGGCGACCACGAGCCAGGGTGAGTAGCCCCACTGGATCGCAACGAGGGCTGCGAGCAGCGTGGTGATCGCCATCAACAGCGAGACTGCGATACCGTAGGCGCCGGCGAGCGCGTCGGAGGTACCGAAGCTCAGGACCGCGCCGAGTGTCGCGGCGGCGAGCAGCCAGTTCACCAGCGGCACGTAGATCTGGCCGATCGCATCGCTGGTGGTGTGGCGGATCTGCATGCGCGGCAGGAAGCCGAGCTGGATCGACTGCTGGGTCAGCGAGAACACGCCGGAGATGATCGCCTGCGAGGCGATCACGGTGGCAACGGCCGAGAACGCGACCAGGGCGTAGTGCAGGACGTTGGGGCAGAGCTGAAAGAACGGATTCTCGATCATGGTGGGATCGGTGATCAGCAGCGCGGCCTGCCCGAAATAGTTCAGCACCAGCGCCGGCAGGCAGATTGCAAACCATGCGAGCCGGATCGGCAGCCGGCCGAAATGCCCCATATCCGCATACATGGCTTCACCGCCGGTAACCGCCAGGAAGGCGGCGCCGAGGATCGCGAAAGAGACTCCGAAGTCCTCGTGGATCAGGAAGTCCAGGGCATAGAACGGGCTGAGTGCCGCGAGCACCGCCGGCGCCTTGACGATGCCATGGATGCCGAGCGCGGCCAGCACGGCGAACCAGGTCAGCATGACCGGTCCGAAGATGCGACCGATGAAGCCCGTGCCTTGCTTTTGCATGAAGAACAGGCCGATCAGGATGACGATCGTCAGCGGCACCACAACCGGCGAGAGCGACGGTGCGTCAACCTTGAGGCCTTCGATGGCCGACAACACCGAGATCGCCGGTGTGATTGCGCCGTCGCCGTAAAGCAGTGCGGCGCCGACCAGGCCAACGACCAGCAGATGTGCGCGCCAGGTGCCTGCTTGCGCGTGGCGGGCATGCAGGAGTGCCAGCAGCGCGACGATGCCGCCTTCGCCGCGATTGTCCGCGCGCAGGATCAGCAGGGCATATTTCAGCGAGATGATCAGCAGCAGCGCCCAGAGGATCAGCGAGGCAACGCCCAGGACCGCATTGGGCGTGACTGCGCCGCCATGCGCGGCCGCCTTGGCCGCTTCTTTCAGGGCGTAGAGGGGGCTGGTGCCGATATCGCCATAGACCACCCCGAGGGCGCCAACGGTCATGGCAATCGGAAGCGGAGCGGGATGATGGCCTGAAGCGACCGCGGGCGTACTGGACAATGGCAACCCCTCACTGGGACCGTGCCCGTCGGGCCATTCCGAGGGGCGCGAAAGTCACACAGTCTGCGACGAGACGTCGCAAATATCCATGGGGTTTGTGCTGAGCTTTATGACGCTGAGCTGACAGATCGACTACGGCGTGCGGTCCGCCGTCACGAGACGGGCGACGCGTACGTCGGCCTTAGTGCCAGCGCGGCGCAGACAGGATGCCTCAAAATTCGGCCAGGCCTGCTGGGAGCAATCCTTGCCGATGGTCTTGATGTCGAGCCGGTCGGCCTTTGCGAGCGGCTGCGGGACGCTCGCTTCGACGGTCGGTGCGAAGCCGGGCAGGAGGGTGAGGGTAGCAGCAACGCACGCAGCAAGAGTGATCGCTGAAAGAGCCTTGATCATTTGACAATCCCCTGTGATGCGGCCGCTACGCCCAGTTTGCGGCCCGTCATTCGTTGGTCGGATTAGTAACCATGGCCAGTTTCCGGACGTCTTCGCCGATACTGGAAATGGTTTCATCCGCGCCTCGTTGTGTTTCGTGCACGCCCCGAGGACGAAACAATCAGGCGCGTTCGACCGGGATTGATGGAAAAACCGGCAGGGAACTGACAGGGAACCTGTCTGGCTTGCCGGGCCGGGCAGGGCGCGGTAGGACGTGGCCATGCCGCGCATTGCCTTCTACCCAGGTTCCTTCGACCCCATCACCAACGGCCATCTGGACGTGGTCCGGCATGCCGTGCCCCTATGCGACAGGCTTGTTGTCGCGATCGGGGTCCATCCGGGCAAGAAGCCGCTGTTCTCGACCGAGGAGCGCCTGAAAATGCTCCACGACGTCTGCGGGCCGATTGCAGCCCAGGCCGGATGTACTCTCGAGGCCACCACCTTTGACGATCTTTCCGTGACGGCTGCACGCAAGCATGGCGCGACCATCATGATTCGCGGCCTGCGCGACGCCACCGACCTCGACTACGAAATGCGGCTCGCCGGCATGAATGAAGCCATGGCGCCGGAGGTGCACACCGTCTTCCTGCCGGCGTCCCCAATGGTCCGCCCGATCAACGCCACACTGGTACGCCAGATCGCGGCGATGGGCGGCGACGTTTCGGCCTTCGTCCCGCCGCAGGTTGCGGCACAGCTCAAAGCCAAATTCGCCTGAAAACGGCGCGCAATTTCATCTTACCTGATCCGGAGTTTCCATGATCCGTCGTCTCGCAATTCTTGCCACGATGTTCGTCGCGCTCATTGGTGCGGTCCCCGCCGTGGCGCAGCAGCTGCCGGCCAATCTCGACAAGGCCAATGCGCTCGTCATCGACACCACCAAGGGCCGCATCGTCATCAAGCTCA
>JAEWHT010000279.1 GCA_023387695.1 Pseudomonadota bacterium
ACTCGACTTCGTGCGGGGCGCCAATGCGTCCGCCGGCGGGCGCGCGATCATCGCGCTCCCGGCGACCGCCTCCGATGGAACCAGCCGCATCGTTGCGCAAGTCGAGACGGTCACGACGCCGCGGGCCGATGTCGATGCGATCGTCTCCGAATGGGGTATCGCCGAGCTGCGCGGCTGCGGGCTTGCCGAGCGCGCGCGCCGCATGATTGCGATCGCGGCGCCCGAGCACCGCGACGGGCTATCGGCGCAACTTCGCTCTTAGTTCAACATCGAAAGCGCCGGCCGCTGGCTATCGTTGGATCCGATGATTCCCGGGAGCTCTTCGGCGCCGCCGGCAATCATGTCGGACATCCGCCAGAACAGATGGGCAAGACGGGTGAACACCAGCTTCTCGCGCTCGGCGGGCGCGGTGCCATCCGGGATCGTCACGGTCTCCAGGCCCACCACTTTCCTGAAGTCCGGCCAGATCATCATCGACTGTGCGATCACGGAGTAGCAATTCGGGGCCTCCTCGCTCTCGTCGGGCGCGGACGGCAGGCCCGGATATTGCGTCGCTGCGGCGTAGAATTTGTAGGCGCCATAGCCGAGCTGCAACAGGAATTTCTCGGGCACGGCGACATCGGCGGCAAATGACACCAGCCGCGCCTCGCTCAAAATCTCCGGATCGATGGCGCTGAGGTCCTGGGCGCGGAGCGCAGAGCGGAAGACGAGCTCGCTGTTGTGCTCGCGGAGGAGGTTCGCCAGCGGCTGCTGCTGTTGCACGGTGTCGGTGAGCAGGATGATGGTCTTGAGCATCGGGTGATGTCCTCAGGGGAAGAGTTGGCGTGCGGTCATGACGGCGTCGTCGGCCGCGCAGTGGGAAAAGAAGTCGTTGGCAATGCGCTGTCCCGGCGCGATCTCCAGGATGCGGTAGCGCGCCAGCGCTGCGGCATCACGCGCGGCACCAACATCGTCCTGCCAGGCGCACAGCGACAGTTCGAGGCGGCCATAGCCGCCGCAATCGGCGGCGTAGGCGCCGGTGACGGCCTCCACGGTGGCGGCGACTGCGCCGGCGTCGCTCTTCGAGATGTCGCGGAGGATCACAGCGATGCCGTTATTCTTCTCGGCCTTCGACGTCATGACCATGAAGGCATCGCGCGAGCCGGTGCGGCCGGCACGGCGCGCGGTGCGTACGATGCCTGCAAAGGCGGCATCGGGCCCGAGATCCAGCGTCGTCGTTGGCTGGCCGTGCAGCACCGTGGCGCGCATCGCACCGAGATCGCCCGCAAGCGCGTGATAGGATCGCGGCAGCCACACCGTATCGAGCGGCACCTGCGACGAGGTCAGGCTCCAGGCCTGGTCGAGCAGATAGCCCTCCCAGATCGCAGGATACGATGCGGCGAGATGCTGCCAGGTGCGCAGCAACATTTCCGTAGCCCTGGTCCGGCCGAGATAGAGGGTGCGAGCCGACATCTCCCAGCGATTCCACTTGTGGAGTGCGACGTCGCAGTCGAGGAAAGACGGCAGCAGCGGCGCCTCGCGGAGCACGGCGCCGGCTTCGACGAACAGCAGCGGCTCGCGAAATTTGTTCCACATCCGCAACAGGAATTCCGCCTTCTCAAAGCAGAGCAGGCGGTCGCTGAATTGGGTGTCGATCGGTTCGATGTGGCAGGCAAGATCGAACCGCTCGAGCGAGTGACGGAGTGCGAAGGCGGCCGTTGCGTCGCCGCCGCGCGGGTAACAGGAGACGATCCGCGGGCGGACGGTGGATGCGTCTGCGGCGGCGGTGAGGAATTTCGACCAGCCGATGCCGCCCCACCACATCTCGTGCGGGCCGTCCGCGCCGCAAGGGCCGACGGTGCCGAATTCGGTCAGCTTGGACTTGAGGAAATCGAAGCCGGGATTTTCGCTCGTGGGGATGACAACGGCGCAGCCGGGATTGAGCGAGCGATAGAGCAACTCGGCCGCGGCGCCGCTCGGCGGCTCCTTCAGGATGATGACACCACTGCGCCGACTCCCAATCACGTCGTCCAGCGTCGGCGCGCCATACTGGCTGGTCAGCCAGTCGAGGCGGTCGCGCTGGGCCCGGCCGAGCCGGAGGCCGCCGGATTGCAGGAGGTCATCAAGATTTGCGTGCGTCCCGTCGGTCAATTCCGTGCCCCTCGCGTCACCGGCCCTTGGACTTCAACGGCCGGGGCGACGCGATCAGGCGCACTATTTGGGCGACGGCCCGAGCGGGGTGATCGCGACCGAATAGATTGCGATGTCGTGTGCCATCGGGGCGACGGGGATCAGCAGGCAGGCGTCGTCGTTCTCGGTGCGATAATGGGCGCCGTTGCGCTGGATGCCGGGATAGACCAGGCCTTCGGCGGCGATGCCGATCACATCGTGGCTCTCGGAGGCGTCTCTGATGTCGTCGGCGGACTGGATGGTCACGCCATGCAGGATGCCCTCAACAGCGAATTTCGGCAGCGGCAGCGCGATCATGGCGACGCCCATGGTGCGCGAAACCGGAATACGCAGGCGCAACTCGCCGAGGCCCGTACGATAGACGGTTGCGGTTTCCAGCGTCGCATCGGCCTTGGTGCGGAATAGTCCGATCTGGACCTGACCATAGGGGCTCTCCTCGAAGACGTCGGCAGGCAGGCGGTTGGCCCCGAACAGCATGTAGAGATAGGCGTTCGACGGCGAGAGCCGGGCGAAGCAGCCCGCGAGCCACATCGGCGGCGCGGCCGACGTACAGGCGGCGGAGAAGCCGCGGGCGGTGATCTGCCGGCGAATGAAGTCGCTGTCGATCATCGGCGCCAGCGCATGGGTGCCGAGATTGACGTCGTGCTTCAATCCGCCGAGCAGCGCCAGCTCGTCCTCATCAGGTAGTAGCAGGAACCGGGCCAGCGTCGCTGTGCACCAGCGCGCGGCAATGTCCGGCACGGCATAAGGCTCAAGGCAGAAATCGAGCGCGACATCCTCGGCGCTCGCTGCAAATGCTACGGCGCCGGCCTGGATCTCCGCCGCCAGCGCGATCTGGCTGGTCGGGCGCGGATTGATCTCGCGGAGCACCTGGTCGTCGTCATAGTCCCGCACCGAGCCATCGGCGGAGCAGCAGATCTGTTCCAGCAGCGCGACGTTGCGGATCAGCATGCGCTTGATATGCGGCGTCACCACGAGGTCCGAGATCAAGCCTGCCGCGCTATCCTGATCAGCGATGTCGTCAAAGGCATCATCGAGCGCGATCAGATAGGCGCCGTGGAGGCGGATCCTGAGGCCTGCGAGTTCGAAGACACGCCGCAGCGCCTTCTGCACGCTGCCGGAATAGCCGAGATCGGCGAGCACGAGGTCGGTACACGCGTCGAAATCGGGGATTGTCTGGCGCAGATAGGCGAGCAATCGCGCACGCAGGGCGGCTGCGAGCTCGACGATTTCGCTGGCGTCCATCAGCTCTGGCAAAGCTTCGGCGAGATCTTCGCCGGGCGCAATTCCGTCAGGATAAGCCGCAAAGAACGCAGCGACCTTCGGCGGCAGTATCTTCATCATGTCGCGGAAGGTCGGTGCGTCGATCTTCAAGACCTTGCTGAGGAGATCGACCAGCGGCTGCATGGTATCGGCCGAGGCAATCAGGCTCACACGCCGGTTGATCTCCAGATAGGCCGACGTAGCGCCATGCAATTCCTGCCAGACTCGATGCGGCAGGAAGCCGTCGCGGCCGAGAAAGGCGAGGGCGACCTTCCGGCTCGGGCTCGCGACCTCCTGGCAGCGCCGGGCGATGAACGCGCCGAATGCCGTCATCACCGGGCCGAGCACGGTCATTCCGAGATGAAAGGCCGGAGATCTCTCGGCGCCGCGCGCTGCGACCATGCGCCGCAAGGTCCGCGCGCCCTGGTCGAGTTTCGACGGCGCGCCGCCGCACAACAGTTCGAACAGCGCTGTCTCGCGCTGGAACCTTGAGGCCAGTTGCGCCGTCGCCTGCGGATAATAGCGCGGGCGGATGCCGTGGCGCTTCGCGCCCTTGATGTCGGCCTTTTCGTTGTCGCCGACGTGAAAGGAGGCGCTCGCGTCGATGCGTTGCTCGGACAGATATTTCGCGAACAGCGCCTCGCTCTTGCCGCTGCCATGGTCGCAGGACGCGTAGAGGAAGTCCCAATCGAGCCTAGGGCGGCACGCGCGCAGCAGCCGCGCCAGCCGGTCGGAATCCCAATAGGTGTCGGAGATGAACCCGACACGATGCCCAGCATGTCTCATGTCCAGATATTGCCGAAGGATGTCTGGGTTGGCGCGACAGAGCTCGAGTTCGGCTGCGAACTCTGATTCGACGAGATCGTTCAGATGGTGGCGCGCAAGGCCGAACAGCCTGAACGGAAAACAAGAATAGATTTCATCGATGCGAACTTCGCTTATGCCGCGCTTCTCTTTCGCGGTTCGGCGTGCACGTGCTTCGGCCTGGATGCGATGCTGAACGAAACTCGCGGAAACATTCGGACAAGTCCGTGAAATGCCCGAAAGCTCGTAAGTCCTTTCAAATACGCCATCTGGCGTGGTGCAGGCGCGCAAAAGAAATGTATCGAAAACATCGAATGACCAAGCAGAAACAATTCGCGCGCGGTGTTCAGTGCGAGCTGTTGCGATCGTCATGCCAGGAATCCCCGCCCATCAGATCAATTAACGGGCGTACTCGTGATGTCAGGCGCCACATGCGCGAAAAAAATTCACGCGCGATTCAAAAACGCATTCGTCACGACTGACAGATTCAAAAAAATCGCTAGGTTCGAAAAAGGTGATTCGGCAAAAATTGCCGAGCGCGAAAGTCGTCCGGTGTTCATTCACACTCGGAAACAATCGCTTCCTGATGCGCAGAATGCGCGTCGCGTTTGATCACCTAGCGTCGCGTAATGTCAGCGTTTTCTCTCCACGACATCTGTTCAGGATGATTGATCCGCCATGGCGCGAGACGATGTGATGATTGCAGGACGGACGCGCGAAGCGTGCGCGTGCTCGGCAATTATTGCCCGACACTCGGCAAAAGATACCGGCTAACATCTTGAAAAATAACAAAAATTCTCCGCCTGGATTGTTTTGGCCCCGCGTTCAACGCCTGGAAGCCGTGTGGCATGTGCGCCGCCGGCATTGCGGGTTGGAGATTGCGGGATGAGTTACGCTGCTGATGTCTGGGCTCCCGCCGAGGCCGAGATCACGACGACGCTGCCGGTTGAAGAGATCGTGCCGATGATGCCGTCGGTGCCACTGGCGCCGGACAGTACGCCGGTTGCCGCAGACGTCGTCTATGATGAGGACAGCGAGCTCCTCGACAAACTCGCGACAGGCGATGAGGTCGCGTTCCGCATGCTGGTTGAGCGACACATCGATCGCGCCTACGCAATCGCACTGCGTATCGTCGGCAATGCTGCCGATGCCGAAGACGTGGTGCAGGACACCATGCTGAAGATCTGGAGCCATCGCGGGCGCTGGCAGCACGGCCGCGCAAAATTCTCGACCTGGCTCTATCGCGTCATCTCCAACCGCTGCATCGATCTCCGCCGCAAGCCGCGCAACGAGAACGTCGAGACGGTGCCCGAAGTCGCCGACAGCCAGCCCGGCGCAGTCGAGATCATCGAGCGCAACGAGTTGAACGGCATGCTGGAGCTTGCGATGCAGCGCTTGCCCGAGCAGCAACGCATTGCGGTGATCTTCTCGTACCACGAGAACATGAGCAACGGTGAGATCGCCCAGGTGATGGACACCACGGTGGCTGCGGTGGAGTCCCTGCTCAAGCGTGGACGTCAGCAACTGCGCCAGCTGTTGCGCAAGCACGAACGCGACATCCGCACCGCGTTTACCGATTGCTAACCATAAAATCTCCGTCGTCGAAATTTCTGCGCCTGATCTCCGAGCGCTCCACCGTTTGAGCGAACGGACGGGGCTGCGGTCTGCGTCGTCAGTCGTCTTCAACGATGCGGCACGCCTTGCCCATCAGCACAGGAGTTTCCAATGCCAGCAATTTCGACCAACACCGCGGCGAACTCTGCGGTCCGTTACCTCAACATCAACTCCGCGCAGGAGAGCAGCGCGCTCGCCAAGCTCTCGAGCGGTTCGCGCATCACTTCGGCCTCCGACGACGCCGCCGGCCTCGCGATCTCGACCCGCATCTCGTCGGACGTCACGACGTTGCAGCAGGCTGCGACCAACGCCTCGCAGGCGACGGCAATCCTCCAGACCGCCGATGGCGGCGCCTCGAACATCTCGGACATCCTGGCACGTATGAAGTCGCTGGCCTCCGAGTCGGCCTCGGGTACCACGACTGATTCCAGCCGCGCCTACATCAACTCGGAATTCACGCAGCTCACGAGCGAAATCGATTCCATCGCGAGCGGTACGCGCTATTCGAGCCAGAGCCTGCTCGACGGCTCCAGCGTGTTCTCTTCGGGCGTCTCGGTCCTGGTCGGCTCCTCCGGCTCCGACACCATCACCATCACGCTGTCCAACCTGACCGCGTCCTCGCTCGGCGTGTCCTCGCTGGACGTCAGCTCGCTGTCGGATGCGGCTTCGGCACTCGACACGCTCGATACCGCGATCGACACGGTCTCGGCCGCCCGCGCCAGCATCGGTGCGCAGGAATCGCGGTTCAATTTCTCGTCGGACTCGATCTCGACCCAGACCCAGAACTTGCAGTCGGCCAATTCGGCGATCAAGGACGTCGATATCGCCTCCGAGCAGGCGACGCTGTCCTCGGCGGAGGTGAAGACCCAGGCCGCGGTGTCCGCGGAATCCGCGGCGAACCAGATGCCGCAGTACCTGCTCAAGTTGCTCGGCTAAGCGCTTAGACCAACGATCGCCGGGCCGGCTTGATGCCGGCCCGGCCCACCCTGGGATGGATCGGGCAGCATAGTGACGTCAGTCAGTTCGAGCACCAGCAGCACCGCGAGCACCAGCACGTCGAGCGCCTCCACGGTGACGACGACCGGCACCACCACATCGACGAGCGTCGACTGGAGTGCGTTGATCACCGCCGCGGTGAACGCCAAGCTGACGGCGGCGACCACGATCTCGACCTCGATCACCAACAACGAAGCCAAGATTTCGGCCTACCAGACGCTGCAGACCGATCTTTCGACGCTCTCCAGCGGCCTGTCTTCGCTCGCGACCGCCGTTGTCAATTCGCTCGCGACCAACGTTTTTGCCACGCGCTCGGCCACGATCAGTTCGACCGGTGACGTCAGCGCATCCTCCGCGCTCTCGATGTCCGTCAGCAATGGCGCGGCGACGGGTGACCACACGCTGACCATCAGTCAGGTCGCGACCGCGCAGAAGGTGGTCGGCACCGCGCAGTCAAGCCAGACCTCCGCGCTGGGCTATTCCGGAACGTTCTCCCTTGGTCTCGGCAGCGGCAGCACGGCTGATATCACCGTCACGAGCACCATGTCGATGCAGGACGTCGTCGACGCCATCAACGCGCAGACCTCGACCACCAACGTTCAGGCCTCGATCGTCCAGGTCTCGAGCGGGTCGTATGAGATGGTACTGACGGGCACCGAGGATGCCGCCGACATCAGCTATTCCGGCACGTCCGGCGACGATATCCTGAACAAGCTCGGCGTCACCGATAGCACCGGCGCCTTTTCCGACGTGCTGCAGACGTCGCAGGCAGCCGAATTCTCGCTCGACGGCATCTCGATGACGCGAGATACTAACGACATCACCGACGTGCTCACGGGCGTGACCTTCAACTTGCTGCAGGCGACGCCCAGCGGGACGTCGCTCAGCATTAGCATCGAGCCCGACACCAGCCAGATCGAGACGGCGGTCGAGAGTCTCGTTACCAACTACAACACGTTCCGCGATGCGGTGATCGCACAGCAGGCGACCGCCTCGGACGGCACGGCGGATTCGAGCGCGGTGCTGTTCGGCGATGGCACCATGCGCGATATCATGGATTCGCTGCAGAACGCCCTCAACAGCACCGTGGGCGGCCTCACCATGGCCGACCTCGGCCTGTCCTTTAACGAGAAGAATGAGCTCGAGCTCGACACCTCGACGCTGTCGAACGTCCTCAGCACGAATTTGAGCGGCGTCACCACGCTGCTGTCGGCGCAGACCAAGACCTCGTCGAGCCAGCTCAGCGTCGTCAACACCGGAACGTCGCCGCAATCCTTTACGCTCGACCTCTCGGTGGACTCGTCCGGAAATCTGACGTCGGCCTCGGTCGGTGGCGATTCCTCGCTGTTCACGGTGAGCGGCACGACGATCATCGGGGCGGCCGGAACTGCCTATGCCGGCATGGCCTTCACTTATTCGGGAACGACGTCGCAGTCGATCACGGTGACCTCGACTTCAGGCATCGCCAGCCAGCTCTACCAGCTGTCCAAGACCGCTTCGTCGAGCACGGGCTCGCTGCAGACGTTGATTACGAACCTGACCGATCGCGACACCGATCTTCAGCAGAAGGTCGACGACATCGAGAGCGCTGCGTCCGCCTATCAGACGCAGCTCCAGACCCAATACGCGAATTACCAGGCCGCGATCACGAGCGCGAACAACACGCTCACCTATCTCAAGGCCTTGCTTAACTCCAGCTCGAGTAGTTGATGATGCATAATCCGATGGCGTACATGGCCAATCAGGCCTATCGGGGCGCGGCCACAAGCGTGCCGCCGCTCAAGGCAATCTCGATGCTGCTTGGCGGCGCAATCACCTTCTATCAGAAGTCGCTGGCCGCGCAGGAGGCCCGGCGCTTCGAGGAAGCGCACGAATATTTGTTGAAGGCGACCGCGATCCTGCGCGGGCTCAGTCATAATCTCGATTTCGCCAAGGGCGGAGCGGTGGCCGAGCGGCTGTTCCAGACCTACAACAGCCTGATCGTGGTGAGCCACAAGGCGTTCGGCCGGCCGCACGCCGGGGTGAGCTTTCGGCGGATCATCGTGGCCGTGACCGAGCTGCGGGACGCCTGGGAGCATGTCGACGCGACGGTGCGAAGCGCCAAACTCGCAGGGGCTGATTCGGGCCGCACCGGTTAGCGGGTCGCCGACGCTGATCCCGGGAATGCTCCGGGTCTCAACGGCCATGTCCGTTGGGCGGAATCCGTAGTGGTCCGGGCGCTTTTGGCGCGTCGAGCCGCCTGAAACCGGTTTCCGCCGTGCCTGCAATGCTTTATGACGGGCCTGACCGAGGCGGGATCGGCGGGCGATGGACGTCACCGAATTTGAGGAACTGATCGACCGGCTGGGCGAGGATCTCTCGCGCTGGCCCGACGATCGGCGTCTGCCTGCCGAAGAGCTGCTGAAGCACTCCTCCGCCGCCCAGACCCTACTGGAAGAGATGCGCGCCTTGCGCCAGGCGCTCGCCGCCGCTCCGGTGCGGGCACCCGCGGGCCTCGCCGACCGTATCGCCGCTGCGGCCGCGAAAATGAAGAGCGACACCGCAGAGCCGCGCATCGAAGGCGAGACGGCGGGGAGCTGAACGGCTCCTTTTCTGCATTCTGATTTGTGCCTCTTCACCTCGCCCTGCAAACGGGGCGAGGGAGCGCACCGCCATCGTGGTTGAAATCCGCTCAACATCTTTGCGCTTCCACACGGCAGATTCTGCCCAATCGAAAGCGGATTTCGCAGCGGCAAATCCCCGCCTGAATCCACGTGCCCACGCGTTTCATCAGCACACAGATTTCAAGCGCGCCGACTGACTTCTCTGGTCGCCGGCCGCGCGGGAAAGCCGGAGTTTCTGATGACAGTTTCCGCAACGAGTTCTGCAACGACTGCGACCACGACGACGTCGTCGTCATCGTCGAGCACGTCGGCCAGTTCGACGCTGACCTCAAGCGACTTCCTGAGTCTGCTCGTCAGCGAGCTTCAGAACCAGGATCCGCTGAACGCGACCTCGACGACGGATTTCATCAATCAGCTGACGTCTTATGCCAATTTCAGCCAGCAGCAGACGATCAACACCAATCTCTCCTCGCTGGCGAGCTCGTTCTCGAGCCTCGTGACGCTCAACTCGGTAAATTATATCGGGCACACCGTCGAGGCGAAGACCGATACGTCGACCCTCACAAACGGCTCGGCGACCTTCGGCTACTCGCTGTCCTCGGCCGCGTCCGATGTTGCGGTCACCATCAAGGACTCCTCGGGTAACACGGTCTACACCGGCACCGGCACCGGTAATGCCGGATCGAACACCTTTACCTGGGACGGCAAAAATTCCAGCGGCACCCAGCTCACCGACGGTGGACAGTACACCATCTCGGTGACCGCGACGGACTCGGCCGGCAACTCGGTCCTCAACTACACGACCGTCACCGGCACCGTGACCGGCATCGACACATCGACGTCCACGCCTTCGCTCACGGTGAACGGCGTCTCCGTCAGCGCGGCCAACATCATCGGCGTGACGTCCTGACCGCTCGGCCTGATTTTCTCGGAGTTTCATCATGAGTCTCACCGGTGCACTCTCGTCCGCGATCTCCGCGCTCAGCGCGCAGAGCCAGTCCCTGTCGATGATCAGCGACAACATCGCCAATTCCAGCACAACGGGCTACAAGACGACGTCGGCGATGTTCGATGATCTCGTCACAGCATCGAGCAACACGACCACCTATGCATCGGGCGGCGTCACGGTCTCCAGCCGGGCCAACATCACGCAGCAGGGTCTGCTTGCGACGACCTCCAACGCCACCGACGTTGCGATCCAGGGCTCGGGCTTCTTCGTCGTAACCAGCGCCACCTCGGGCGGCACCACGTCCTACACCCGCAACGGCGCGTTCTCGACCGACAACGCCGGCTATCTCGAGAACAACGGCAGCTACCTCGAGGGCTGGCGCACTGACGCAGACGGAAACGTCGTCGGCAATGAATCGGCGAGCAATCTCCAGGCCATCAACACCCAGGTCGCCTCGACCAGCGGCAGCGCCACCACCAAGACGACGATTGCAGCCAATCTGCCGTCGGATGCCGCGACCGGCGATACCTACACCAGCTCGATGACGGTCTATGACTCGCTCGGCGCCGCGAACTCGATGCAGGTCACCTGGACCAAGACCGGGACCAACACCTGGAGCGCGAGCTTCGCCAATCCGACCTCGACATCGGACACCACGACCGCGACCGGTACGGCCTCGGGCACGATCGACATCACCTTCAACAGCGATGGCTCGCTTGCCAGCACCAGCCCAAGCCCCGCGACAGTGTCGGTGACGGGCTGGACCGATGGTGCAACCGACAGCACGATCACGATGAATCTCGGCACCGCCGGCAAGACTGATGGTCTGACGCAATATTCATCCGGCGAGACGACGCCGACCGTCAATGTCACCAGCATCTCCTCGGACGGTTTGTCCTACGGCAAGCTGTCCAGCATCTCGATCGGCAAGAACGGCATCGTCGACGCCACCTATTCCAACGGTCAGACCATTGCGATCTACAAGATCGCGGTGGCGACCTTTGCCGATCCGACCGGGCTTTCTGCCGCCAGCGACGGCCTCTATTCCGCGACCGTGGCGTCGGGCAACGCCGCGCTGCAGGCATCCGGCGAGAACGGCGCGGGCACGATCTACGGCAGCGAGCTGGAGTCCTCGACGACCGATACCTCCAGCCAGTTCTCCAGCATGATCTCGGCGCAGCAGGCCTATTCAGCAGCCTCCCAGGTCATCTCCACCGTCAATAAGATGTACGACACGCTCATTTCGGCGATGAGGTGAGCAATGCGCGGTGATAAGGCGAGCGCGACCGGTGAGGCGTTGTTGCGGCGGCTGCGACGGCTGGTGGCGCGGGCAACAAGCGTCAAGGACAGCGATCACAAGCAGCTCGTTGCGTTGCTCGACGATCTCGAAACGACCCGCCGCGGCCTGGTGAAGGAATGCGCCGAGGTCGAAGGGCAGATGAGGCAGGCGACCGTCAGGACGACCGCGATCGGCGCGTATTTGCGCACTTCGCAAGTTCAGCGCGGCAAACGGCATAATTAGAAGAAGGCGATGACCATGAGTATAGCTCAAGCCACGAAAGCCAACGCCACAAGCAGCGACGCACGGATCAAGTCGCTGATCGGGCTGATCGACATCCTGACCGCGCTGGTCGCGGAAGAAAATGCAGAGCTGGCCAAGGGCCTGCCTGCTTCGCGCCTGAAGCAGGTCGA
>JAEWHT010000394.1 GCA_023387695.1 Pseudomonadota bacterium
GAGAACCAGCTATCTCCGGGTTCGATTAGCTTTTCACTCCTAGCCACACCTCATCCCGGAGCGGACATATCTCGCGACCACGCTGTCAAAATGCATCGCACCGGCGCTGCGCGTCGCCTATCTGCTGGCGCCCGATAGCGGTGCGCAGCTTCAGATGCGCGGCCATTTGCAGGCGACCGTGCAGATGCCGGCGCCGCTGATGGTCGCGCTGGTGACGCACTGGATCGAGAGCGGCGTCGCCGACCGCATCATCACCGCGATCCGCAACGAGGCGATCGGCCGCCAGCAATTGGCGCAGCGCGCGCTGAAGGGATTTCGGTTCCAGGCAAAGCCGGCCGCGCATCATCTGTGGCTTCACTTGCCGGACGAGCGACCTGATATCGCCGCGCATCTGCTGCGTAACGGCCTCGCCATCGTTGCCGGTGACGCCTTCACGGTCGACGGAACATCGCCTCACGCAGCGCGCGTCTCGCTCGGCGCTGCGCGCAACAGATCGGAATTGACCGAGGCCCTGCGCATCCTCGTCGGCGCGCTGCACAAGCCCGTCGATACCAGGCAGATCGTTTAGCCTGCGGCCGGAAGTTGACCTTCCCCGCCGCATCTGTGCTAAGCGCCATCAGGCGATCGCGGCCCAGGGATCGCCGGTAACGACGGGAATTCACTGGTGGAAACGTTCACTTACGCGCTGCTCCTGTTCGGCGCGCTGGCTGGCGGCTTCGTCTCGGGGCTCGCAGGGTTCGGCACGGCGCTGATGGCGCTCGGCATCTGGCTCTACGTGCTGCCGCCCTCGCTCGCGGTGCCGCTGGTGCTGATCTGCTCGGTGATCGCGCAGACCTCGACGCTCCCATCGATGTGGAAGAGTTTTGATCTCTCGTTGGTGTGGCCGTTCTTGATCGGCGGGCTGATCGGCGTGCCGATCGGGACCACGCTGATTGCCTCCGCCGATCCCAAGGTGTTCAAGCTGAGCGTCGGCGTCTTGCTGCTGATCTTCTCGAGCGCGCTGTACTTCAACAAGAAGCAATTTGCCGTCACCTTCGGCGGCCGCATCGCCGATGGCGCGATCGGCTTTGCCGGTGGCATCCTCGGTGGCCTCGCCGGATTGTCCGGGCCGCTGCCGATCCTGTGGGCCAATATCCGTGGCTGGAACAAGCACGAGCGGCGCGGCATCTTCCAACTGTTCAATTTCACGGTGCTCGCGACCGCGCTGGTGGTGCAGACGGCCTCGGGCCTCGTCGCCTTCAAGGTGGTCTGGCTCGCCATGGTCGCCTTTCCCGGCACGTTGATCGGCGCCTGGGCCGGCGCGCGCGTCTATCACGCGCTGAGCGACAAGCATTTCGGTGATGTCGTGCTCGGCCTGCTGTTCCTGTCGGGCCTGACGCTCGTCTGGAATAGCATCGGCGCGCTTTAGGCGTGCCCGAAAGCCGAGCGCGAGCCGGCAAGGTCGTTTACGCCGAGCTCGTTTCCGGGTTACGCTTGCTGATTACTCAGAACGATTGATACAGGCGCTTCAGGCGCCACGGACGTCACTCGAACAGATTTGCATTGGACCAGGTCGCTTCGACCGTTGCCAAAGGAAATATTGTCCGATGTCCAATTTCCGTGACCGGCTTGCGGGGGCGGGCATCAGATTTCTCGCTCGTAACTTGAAGGCGCGGCTGCGCAACGAGAGAACCGAGCTCGCCGCAATTCGAAGGCATCTGAGACCGGGCGACATTGCTTGCGACATCGGCGCCAACAAAGGCAGCTTCATCTATTGGCTGTCGCGATGGGTCCGTCATGGCCGGGTCGTTGCCTTCGAACCGCAACCGGAATATGCGCGCGATCTTTCGCGTCTTTGCGACCTGTTCGGGCTTGCAAACGTCACGGTCGAAGCCAAGGCGGCATACTCCCGCTCCGGCGCGCAGGATCTGTACGTACCCGAAGGCCATCGGCCCGGCGCCTCACTCTTCTACAAGGAGGCGAAGGCAGAACGTTTCGCGGTGCTGTCGGTGCCGACAGTTGCGTTGGACGACTACTTCACGACGTCCGAGCAGGTCGCCCTGCTCAAGATCGACGTCGAGGGTGCGGAGCTCGACGTCCTCCGCGGCGCCGAGCGTATCCTGCGCAACGATGGGCCGCTCCTGGTCTTCGAATGCGAGAACCGCCACCTCTTGCACGGCGATGTCGGGGACGTCTTCGCCTTTCTCAAGGGCCTTGGCTACGAGGGAAGCTTCGTATGCGGACACCGGCAGCTGCCGATCTCTCAGTTCAATGCGGCGATCCATCAGCGGCAGGACGGCGAGTGGTTCTGGAAGCGAAAGGACTATTACAACAATTTCATTTTCCGAAAGCGCCCTGCCCCATAACCGGCCCCAGCTCTAGTGCGGGGCGTTCGCTACGCCGGCTCGCGCACCGGAGGTGCGACGGGTGCCGCCGCCTGCTTCGGAGTATCGGTCTGTCGACGCGGTATCAGCCGCTTTCTGAATTCGCGGCGCAGCAGCCACAGGCTCTGAATGGCCTGCAGCGTCGTCGCCACATTCGACATGTACCAGACATACTCGATCCGAAAGCCCGGCTGCGTCGACAGCCAGATCGCCGGCAAGGAGTAAGTCAGCACGCGCGTCGCAGAACTCCACAACACCGGCGTGGTGTTGCCGAGCCCCTGGAACATGCTGGAGCAGGTGAAGATCAACCCCTGCGCCACCATGTTCAGCGAGATCATCTTCAGAAACAGCAACGCGACCTTCATCGTCTCCGGATCATTCGAGAATCCGGCGAGCAACAATCCAGGTTCGAGCTGCGCGAAAATCGTCAGCAAGACCATCACGACGGTCGCGATCGACGCCGCCTTGACGAACGTCTCCCGCACCCGCTCGTAATTGCCCGCACCGAAATTCTGGCCGGCAATCGGTCCCGCCGCGAGCGAGATGGCAAGGGCCGGCATCTGGATCAGGCCCACGACGCGCGTGCCGATGCCAAAGCCGGCCTGCGCCGCCGGACCGAGGTTGCGCAGCACATAATAGATCGCGGCCATGAAGATGAAGATCATCACGAACTCACCGCCCGCGGGCAGGCCGACGGCGAGGATCCTTTTCCATTGCCGCAGTTGCGGACGCCATTGCGCAGGACGGAAGGCGACGTAGCGCTCCAGCCTGCGGAAATAGGCGAGCAGCACCAGCACGCCAATGAAGACAGCGATCGTGCTTGCAAGACCCGCTCCGGCAACACCGTAGGCGTGCCCGGTGCCCCAACCCGAGATCAGGACCGGCGCCAGCGCAATGTTGATGAGCACGGCGAGCACCTGCACCAGCATGCTCGGTCGCACGATGCCGGTGGCCCGCAGCGCAGCCGCCATCACCTGCGTGACAAACTGCAGCGCCAGCGCCGGCATGAACCATAGAAAATAGGTGGTCCCGACCGCAATCGTGGCCTCGTCGGTCGCAATCGCGCGCATATAGGGGCGCGCCAGCGCGAAACCGCCAAGCAACGTCAACAACCCGAACAGCACCGACAGGACGGCCGCCTGATTGAACACCAGATTGGCGTCGTCGCGATCCTTGCGGCCGACAGCATGCGAGATCAGCGCAACCGCGCCGACACCAAGCATCTGCATCAGCGCGTTGACGAGAAAGCCGGCATTGCCGGCCGCAGCGACGCCGGCAACGGCGGCGTCGCCGAGCCCGGACACGAAGTACAGGTCGACCAGCTGGCAGATCATGATCGTGATCATGCCGACCACGATCGGTGGCGCCATGCTCACGATGTGGCCCGCGATGGAGCCGCGCGTCAGGTCCTTCATCTCAGTCCACCCTTGACGGCGTGACCGCGGAGCTTTCGCCCCGCGGCCCGCGCGCCTCATTCCGCTGCTGCGATATGCCCGAGCTCCACGACCTGGCGCTCGAACAGGCTGCGATAGATCCCGCCGGGCTTGCCCGCGAGCGCGGCATGCGTGCCCTGCTCGACGATCTCGCCGCGGTCGAACACCAGGATGCGATCGAGGCTCTTCACCGTCGACAGCCGGTGCGCGATCACGATCGAGGTGCGGCCTTTCATCAGCCGCTCCATCGCCTGCTGGATCAGTGCCTCCGATTCCGAATCGAGGCTCGATGTTGCCTCGTCCAAAATCAGAACCGGCGCATCCGCCAGGAAGGCGCGCGCCAGCGCCACGCGCTGCCGTTCGCCGCCCGACAGTTTCACCCCGCGCTCGCCGACCAGCGTGCCGTAGCCTTTCGGCAGGCGCAGGATGAAATCGTGCGCGTTCGCCAGTCGCGCCGCCTGCTCGATCGCCTCCAGGCTGGCGCCGGGCCGGCCATAGGCGATGTTCTCGGCGAGCGAGCGGTGAAACAGGATCGGGTCCTGTTGCACGATCGCGATCTGGCTTCGCAGCGATTGCTGCGTCGCCTCTGCGATATCCTGCCCGTCGATCAGCACGCGACCGCCGGTGACGTCGTAGAGCCGCTGCACCAGCTTGACGAACGTCGTCTTGCCGGAGCCGGAGCGACCGACGAGACCAACACGCTCGCCGGCGCGGATCTTGAGCGACAGTCCGTCATACAGCGGCGCGCGATGGCCGCCATAGTGGAACGTGACATCGTCGAACACGATCTCACCGCCCTCGATCGCGATCGGCCGCGCATCGACGGAATCCGCTATGCCGATCGGCTCGTCATGGATCGCCACCAGCTCCTCCATGTCGTTCACAGAACGCTGGAGGTTGTTGATGTGCATGCCGACGTCACGCAAATAGGCGTGGATGACGTAATAGCTCGTCAGCACGTAGGTGACGTCGCCGGGCGAGGCACGGCCCGACATCCACAGCAGCACGGAGCCACCGATCACGGACCCCCGCAGGCATAGCAGCAGCGAGAACTGCGCCATGGCGGTGTAGTTGTAGCGGAGCCAGGTGCGACGCACGCGCGTGCGCCAGCGCTTGATGACGCGGGCAAGCCGCGCATCCTCGCGCATTTCCGCGCCGAAGGATTTCACCACCGCATTGCATGTCAGCGCATCCGCCAGCGTGCCGCCGACCTTGGTGTCCCACGCATTGGAGACACGCGCGGCCGGCGCGATGTAGCGCGTCGAGAACAGCACCGTCATCGTGACATAGGACGCTGCACCAAGCGCGATCACCACGCCGAGCGAAGCCCAGTGCACGCCGAGCAAAATCATCGCGCCGATCAGCACGAAGAATGACGGCCCCAGCGCCAGCAGGATGGTGTCGTTGAGGAGGTCGAGCGCCCACATGCCGCGCGTGATCTTGCGCACGGTCGACCCCGCAAAGGAATTGGCGTGCCAGTCCGTCGAGAAGCGCTGCACCCGCAGGAAAGCATCCTGCGCGACGTCAGACATGATCTTCAGCGTGAACGGCACGATCACCTGCAGGCCGGCCAGCCGTAGCACCATCGAGGCCGCGCCCAGCGCCACGATTCCGCCCAAGGCCACCAGCGCGGCGTGACGTGCATCGGGATCGGACGGGCCGCGCGTCAGCGCGTCGACCAGATGTCCCGAGAACACCGGCATGAAGAGATCGGCGACGGTCGCGCCTAACAGACCGGCTGTGATGGCAAGCGTCCGCCCTGGCTGCTTCAGCCAGTGCCGGAACACGAAGGGCAAGACCACGCGTATAGCCGCGGGTTTCTTTGAAAGAGCGGTCATGGCGTCATCCGGCCGCTTTGCCGCGGGCCGGCTCCATTGGTGGACGCAGGCCGGCCGCATGGGCCGAGACGGCGTCACTTAAAACTGACTTTGACGTGGGAAGCGGAACGATTGGGGCGTTTGGGCGAAACCCTGGCCCAATCGAAGCTGGCGGAAGTGGCCTTTAGCAGGCCGACGAAATACCGAGCCAGACCATCATCGAGCGCGGAAACGCGATCTGCGAATGCGACGAAATCATGCAAATCTCTCCCCGGTTCGATTGAATGAGGTGCGCTTTATAGATGTGACATTTGCGATTTGCAACGGGGCTCGCGCGAGATCACGCACGAGTGTTGCATTTTGGTGCGGCCATCGCTCGATCACGCCGGGCGACGACACCGAGCTTGCAACGCTAGTGCGCGTCGCCGCCGCCGCTCGTCATCGGGGCCGGCTTGTTCAGGAGCGTGACCAGCACGCTGAGACCAATATAGAACAGCGTCAGCATGAAGAAGGCATCGCCATAGCTCATCACAGCGGCCTGGCGATGCACGATCTGGCTGAGCTGCTTCATCGCCATCAACGAGGCATCGCCGAGCCCCTGGAACTTCTGCTGGAGCATAGTCAGGGTTTCGGTGGCGGTCGCATTGCCCCAGGTCACGCGCTCCTGCAGGCGCGTGATGTGCAGATCGGTGCGGTCGTTGAGCACGGTGTTGATGACGGCAAGACCGACGGCGCCGCCGAGATTGCGCATCAGGTTGAACAGGCCGCTGGCATTCTTCACCTTCTCGGGCGCCAGCGTGCCGAGCGCAACGTTGTTGGTCGGCACCATCGCGAACATCATGCCGACGCCGCGCAGGATCTGCGGGATGAGCAGTTCATAGAAATCGTAGTCGCGGGTGATCCAGGTCATCTGGTAGGAGCCGAGCGCGAACACGATCAGACCGAACGCGATCATGTAGCGCATGTCGACCTTCACCATGAGGCGACCAACCAGCGGCGCAACCAGGAACATGGTGATGCCGGAGACGAACATGGTCTCGCCGATCATGAGCGCGCTGTAGCCGCGCACCTCGGCGAGATAGCGCGGGTAGATGTAGGTCAGGCCGTAGAGGCCGATGCCGACACAGAACTGGAGCACGCAACCAACCCCAAAGTTGCGATTGGCGAAGGTGCGCAGATTGACGATCGGCTCAGCCGCCGTGAATACGCGCCAGAAGAAGGCGATTGCCGAGATCGCGCAGATCCAGGCACAGATCGCCACAGACGTGTCCTGCATCCATTCATATTGCGGACCTTCCTCGAGCACATACTCCAGCGTGCCGAGGAAGCCGGCCATGAACATCAGGCCCCACCAGTCGAAGCGGTCGAGCAATTCGAAGTGCGGCTCGTCGAAATCGACCAGCGCCCAGACGCCGAGGGTGATGCCGATGCCAGGCACGACGTTGATGAAGAACAGCCAGTTCCACGACATCAGGTCCGTGATGTAGCCGCCGACCGTCGGTCCAATGGTCGGCGCCAGCGTCGCAACGAGACCGATGATGGGACCGACGATGTGGAATTTCGAACGCGGGAATACCGTGTAGGCCGAGGCGAACACCGTCGGGATCATGCCGGCGCCGAGAAAGCCCTGAAGCGCGCGCCAGAGGATCATCTCCTCGATGGTCGTGGCGAAACCGCAGAGCAGGCTCGAAATCGTGAAGCCCGCCGCGGAGATCGCGAACAGCAACCGCGTGCCAAAGGCGCGCGACAGAAATCCCGACAGCGGGATTGCGATGACTTCGGCGATCAGATAGGCGGTCTGGACCCAGGAGACCTCGCTCGAACTCGCCGACAGGCCGGCCTGGATTTCGCTGAGAGATGCCGAGACGATCTGGATGTCCAGGATCGACATGAACATCCCGAACACCATGATGATGAAGGCGAACAGCCGCTTCGGCGCAATGCGATCCGAATCGGCTGATGCCATCATGGCTGGTGTTGCAGTCGTGGCGTTCGCCATGGTCTGACCTCGCAGCGCTAAAGAGGCGCGCTTACTGCGGATGGATCATGGTTGGATCGTCGAGATCGATCTCGCTGTCGGCGTCGGCGGCACCCTTGTTGGTGTCGACCGTCGCATAGACCGACATACCGGCGCGGAGCAGGTTCTGCTTGGCGACCGCCTTCGGCACGCGGATGCGGACCGGGACGCGCTGCACGATCTTGGTGAAGTTGCCGGTGGCATTGTCAGGCGGCAGCAGCGTGAACACCGAGCCGGAGCCCGCTGCGATGCTGTCGACGACGCCGGCGAACTTGCGCATGCCATAGGCATCGACCTTGATCGTCACCGGCTGGCCGGGACGGATGCGCTTGAGCTGCGTTTCCTTGAAGTTGGCGTCGATATAGACGTCGTCGAGCGGCACGACATTGCCGAGCCGCTGGCCGACCGCGATGAAGTCGCCTGCGTTGACGAGGCGGTTGGAGAAGGTGCCGTCGACCGGCGCGCGCACCGCCGTAAAGGAAAGGTCGCGCTCAGCCTTGGCGAGCGTGGTCTTGAGCTCGGCAAGCTGCGCCTGGGCCTCGGCCTGCTGAGCCTTGGCAACATCGACATTGCTCAACGCAACGTCGTAGGCGGCCTGCGCGGCCTTGACCGCGGCGGCGCCCTGGTCACGACCGGCTTCCGAGGTTTCAAATGTGGCGCGCGAGGCAAAGCCCTTGTTGCTCAGCGCCTGCTGGCGCTCATAGTCGAGATCGGCGCGCTTGAGGCCGGCTTCCGCCGAGACGAGCTGCGCCTTGGCCTGCGCGACCTGGCTGTCGAGCGCCGCGATCTGGCGGCCGATGCGGTCGATCGTAGCCTGCTGGGTTGCGATCCGGGTCGCGGCAGCGTCGACCGCGATCTTGTAGTCGCCGTCGTCGATGCGCATGACAGTGTCGCCGGCATGCACCAGCGTGTTGTCTCTGGCGAGGATCGAAGAGACGTGGCCGGCCACGCGCGCGCCCAGCATGGTGTTGTTGGCGCGAACATAGGCATCGTCGGTGGACACGTAGAAGCGGCCGATGAGCGTGTAATAGCTGGCATAGCCTGCCGCCGCGAGCGCCAGCATGAGGCCGATGCCCATCATGACGAATTTGCGCTTGCCGGGTTTCGGCGCGGCCGGCGCGGATGCAGTCGGGGCCGGTTGATCGGTCACGGGCTTCTCCGGCGCCTCGCTGGGGCGGCGCTTGGTCTCTTCGGCAACATGAGAGCGCAACTGCTCGGCGAGAGCTGCGGATTTCTCGGTCGCAGCTTCATCATTTGCCGTCGTCGTCTCCACCGCTTCCTGGCGAAGGACGCGCGCAGCCTGGTCTCTCGATGTGGCCATAAAGGCCTCCCCAATAAAAACGCGATCAGGGGCAGCCGTCACACGGCCACTGCCCCGCTCACCCATCCCAAATACCATTGACCGAACGGTTCGGTCAATATACATATTATTCCCGAACGGACCGTACTGGCCCGAATCCTTTATTTGGGTTTCATGGGTCCCGACCGACCCAAAAACCTTCCGAGACGCTGAACCAATGGTTGTAGCCGGCCGCGAACATCTGCACGTCCTCCAGGAGGAGGAGAGCTCCAAGCGCCGCCAGATCCTGGCCGGCGCCCATAAGGTGTTCATGGATCTAGGGTTTGACGGGTCTAGCATGGGCGAGATCGCGCGTGCGGCCGGCGTCTCCAAGGGCACGCTCTATGTCTACTTCGCGGACAAGAATGCGCTGTTCGAAGCCATCCTCGAGGAGGAAGCGCTCTTCCACGGCCAGGTCGTGTTCAATTTCGACCCCGCCCGTGACGTCGAGACCACGCTGAAGGACTTTGGCCAGGCCTATCTCCATTTGCTCTGCCGGCCCGGCGGCGGATCGGCGATCCGTACTGTCATGGCGATCGCCGAGCGCATGCCCGACGTCGGACGCCGCTATTATGTGCGGGTGCTGGAGAAGACCATCAGCCGGCTGTCTGACTATCTCAAAGCCCACGTCGCCTCCGGCGATCTCGCGATCGACGATTGCGACCTTGCGGCGTCGCAGTTCATGGAGCTGAGCAAGGCCTCGCTGTTCCTGCCGTTCGTCTTCCAGGCCGCGCCGCCGCCGTCGGAAGAGCGCATGGCGGAAGTGATCGACAGCGCGACGCGGATGTTCCTGGCCTCATACAAGGCGAAGTAACCGCAATCGGCCCACGCGTTGCGCGCGCGGCGGCCGCGGCACTATAGTGAGTGCCATGTCCCGTGATCTTCGCCCGCCGGTCGATATCCTCCATTACGAGATCGTCCAGGAACAGGCTTCAGCGCTTGGACGGATGGGCCGCACGCTCGAACAGGCGCTCGCGCAACTGCGCGAATTCGACGCCGCGCACGCAGCCTCTGAGACAGCTGCCGCGATGCAGCCGGCCAGGCGCAAGCTGGTGCTGGAAGCAGGCCAGGCGCTCTGGATGTTCGTCGTGCAACGCGAGGCGACGGGCCTGCGCGACAGCCGCCACATCATGCGAACCTACAACGTTCCGGCCGAAGTGCAGCTCTGCATGGGGCTGGCGCCGCCAACGGACGGCGCGAAACGCAGGTCATGATCACCCTCGGTCGCCATCGCGCACGGGTACACGACGCCTGGAGCGAGCCGGCGGTCCGCGCCGCGATTGCAGACATCGTTGCCGAGGCGATCGCGGATTTCGATCCCGAGACATTCTGGCCCGGTCACCCCGGCGACGATGGGGTGGGAGACGGCAACCCCAGCTTCTATTTTGGTGCGGCCGGTGTGATCTGGGGGCTCGACTATCTGCATCGCGTCGGCGCCAGCCCCATCGCGAAAGACTTTCGCCCGGTGCTGCCAAAACTCCTCGAACGAACGACCGCCCGGTTCAACAGCAACTCGCCGCCCGACTATGCCAAACACGGCTCGCTGCTTTTCGGCGACATGGGCGCCGCTCTGCTCGCCATGCGGCTTGATCCCACTCCAGGCATGGCCGATCTCGTGCATCTGCGCGCGGAAGCCAATATCGGGCTCCCGATCCGCGAACTGATGTGGGGCATGCCCGGATCCATGCTGGCTGCGGTCCACATGGCCGAGATGACAGGCGAGCAGCGTTGGCGTGGCCTGTTCGAAGCGCAGGCGGCCCGACTGTTGGATGACCTGGAGGACACGCCGCAAGGCCGGCTCTGGATCCAGGATCTTTACGGCGCCAAGGATCGCTGGCTTGGGCCGGTCCATGGTTTCGCCGGCAATGTCATTCCGTTGCTGCGCGGATGGGACTGGCTGACGCCGGCACAACAAGCGCAATTGGCCGAGTTCGTGCCGAAGACGCTGGCCGCGAATGCGTGGTCATCCGAGCACGGGGCGAATTGGGGTGCGCGAAGCAAGCGCGAGACAGTCCCGACCTTGTGCCAGCACTGCCACGGCGCTCCCGGCATGGCGACGACATTTGCCGACGCGCCGTTTGCGGCCCCCGACTTTGACCAGCTTCTGCTGGATGCCGGCCGATATACCTGGACCACGGGCCCCCTGACCAAGGGCTCGAACCTGTGCCACGGCACTGGTGGGAACGGCTACGCGTTCCTTAAACTGCATCGTCGCACGAGCGATCCGCTGTGGCTCGACCGTGCGCGTCAATTCGCCATGACGGCCATCGTCCAGTATCGCGGCACCAAGGCTTCAGTGGGCCGCGGACGCTATTCGCTCTGGACCGGCGACATCGGCCTTGCGATCTACCTCTGGGACTGCATCACCGGAGAGCCGCGCTTCCCGACCATCGACGTGTTCTGATCAGAAGCGCGAGAGCTACGCCCCGCTCTCTTCCATCCTGCGCCAGCCGTGAAGAACCTGCCGCGTCTCCCGCGAAAACGCGAAGACATTCCCGCCGCCGGCCGGCTGATCGTGAACGCGATCGATGGCGAGGCCTGCAGTGTGACAGAACAGCAGCGTGCCGACGGCGCCGTGGCCGACGAAGAGAACATCGCCCGGCTGGTTGCGCGCCAGCACGACTTCGGCCTCGCGCACGATACGCGCCTGCGCATCGATGGCGCGCTCCCAGCCGCGAACGCTGAGATGCGGCTCCGCAAAGAACTGATTGGCGACCTCTTCGAACTCGGCCGGCTCCAGGAAGCCGGTTGCCGAGCGATCGTTCTCGTGCATGGCCTGCCGGATCTCGATCATGACGCCGAGCTTGCCCGCGATGATCTCGGCGGTTTCGATCGCCTTGCGCTCGCCGCTGGAGACGATCTGCGTCGTGCGCGCAAGCCAGGACGCGTTCGCGACGGCCTCAGTCCGCGCGCGCCCAACCGGGCTCAGGCCCCATTGCGGCACCGGCACGGCGGGATCGATCTGCACTTGCGGATGGGTGAGATAGCGGACGATTTCAGCGGTCATTAACTCACCTCGTCATTGCGAGGAGCCCTTGCGACGAAGCAATCCAGATTACCGCCGCGGTGACAGACTGGATTGCTTCGCGACGCTCGCAATGACGGTGGAGGACGATTTGTGCAAGATAATAATCAATCGTCCGAGAACTCGTCTTCCTCGTTGATCTTCTCGCGCTTGCTCTTGCGCGCGCCGAGCGAGCCGGTGACGGAAGGATCGCGATTGTTCGCATACGGATTGCGCTGCTGGGCGCGCGCGGCGACCTCTTCGCCGGAGACCGCGGCCGGCTGGCAGATCAGGCGGCGGCTGGCGCGGCGCATCAGGTCGACGTGGATGTGATCGTAGTGATAGACGTTCGAGCCCGGCGCGAGCACGGTGGTGAAATGCGCGCAAGCGCCCGACTGCACGTCGCGCAAGAAGCCCTGCTCTTCCGGCATGCCGTGCCAACCGTCCTTGACGGTGATGCGGCGGCCGTCGGCGAGCACGAAGGCGGCGACGTCGAGCGCGTTGCCGAAGGCGTGTTCCGAAATATGGGCGTGCGGATTGCCGTTCATGCCGCGGCAGGAATAGGCGGAGATCTGCTTGATCTCGACCACGCGGGCGCCGAACCAGCGCATCGCGGACGGCTGCACGCTGTCGGCGAACCAGCGGTCGAGTTCAGAGACTATGGGACAGGCCAGCGTCGCCGTCGGCTTCACCGCGACGGGACCAACGGCGGTCACGGGATTACCCTGCGCCGGACCCAGTCGCGGCAGCGGCTGTTGTGCGGGAGCTTGCGAATACGGCGCGCGCGCGGGCTGCCGCGTCGGATAGCTCGGTGAGTTCATGTAGCGCGCGGCACCCGCAGCGTCAGTGCCGTCGGGCGGCAGGTCGATCTCGTCTTCCTGCGGCGCCACGCCGGGCGCGCTGAGCGACACCGGACCGGACGACGCGCCATATCCCGCGGGCTGGCGCACCGCGCTCTCCGGATAGTTCGACCGCTGCGGATAGGAGGATGCCGGGTAATTCGATTGCGGCTGCGTCACGGGCCAGCGCGGCTGGTTGCCGACGCTGCCGGGCGGACGCAACGTTTCATCGGCGAAACCGTAGCTGCTGGACTCTTCGCCGATCGCTGCAACCTTCAGCGGGAATTCAGCGCCGCACATGCCGGGGCCGGAGATCGGATCGATCCGGACGATGTCGGCACTCTCCTTCACGGCGCCTGATTTCAGGCACGCCGCTTCGGCCTCGGCCCGCCACGGTTCACGTTCGGCCTGGAACAAGCCGCGTCCGCAACCCGCGAGCGATACGAGGACGATGGAGCCGACGAGATACAAACGAACTCCGCGCGTCATGCGCGCACGTTCGGTGAATTTACTTAAAGACTCTTCAACGCAATGATTTCAGCATTCCTTAACCATACCGGCTGCGCAGCCCGGTCGTGATGGTCGGCATACGTCATTCGTAGTTCGAGCACTCCGACCCCGTGATGCCGCCAATCTTGAAATCGCGGCACATCATGCCGGGATCATCGGGATCGGGATAGCGATCGTCCTTCTCGTGCACGGTGTGACTAAAGCGCCAACCGCGAGCGCGCATGCAACGCTTGTACTGTGCTGATGTCGGTGTGCCGTCCTTCGGCGCGCCAAGCTGCGCATCGCAGAACGAGCTATCGACATTGAGCGCGTCGTCGCCACGCTTCTGTTTCAGGACATTGGTCCAGATATTGGTGTCGGCATGGGCCGAGATCGCGCTGCCGATCAGCAGCGCCGTGATGAGGGCGAGACGTTTCATGTGCAATCTCCTTGCGCGTCGTCAACCATCGGTCGCGCGCAAGGGAGCACCAGGTTCGGTAGGTGCGGATTACAAATTGGACAGAGGACTCGCGACCGCTGTCGCGATCAACTTCTGCCGCCCCCCTCCATCCGCGTCCAGTCATCGGTAGAGCACCAGAAGCGGCCGATCGCGCAGGCTTCGACGTGGAGCTTGTCGGAGCCGTCCAGCGTGATCGTCCCATAGTAGGATTTATCGCTGGGGCGATTATAGACGGTGCCGGTCCAGGCGTCGTGCGCTTCCTGCTTCATGTTGACCAGCACATTCTCGCCTCGGGTCGACTTCTCCGTCAGCGCGTACCCACACAGTGCGACGCCGCAGCGTTCGATCCGGACCGTGCTCTTGCCGCCGCTCACCTTCCATTCGCCGAGCGGCATGTAAGCCGGTTCGTCGTCGCTGCGCGGCGCGATCCCCACGACCTGCTTGCTCTCCGGCAGCGGCACGACGACCGGCGTATCGGTGCCCGAGAGATCAACATGCGGCGGGTTGAGACTCAGGAGCTCGATTTTTGGTCGCTCGAGTTTCGGCGGCTGCGGCGGCTCAACCGGCCGTGAACTTGCTGCAACAAGGACGGGAGCCGGCGGCGCCGGAGGCGGCGTGACGACCGTCGCCTGTGGCGGAGGAACAGGGATGACGGGAGCAACCGGCTGTGGCGCCTGGGCCACCGGCGCCGGTGGAGGAGCGGGCGGCGAAGTCGGCGTGCCGGCCGTCCGAACACTGCGACCGGTGGAAATCGAAACGCACGACATCGATCGGCAATTGCGCGGTGCCTCGATGTGGATTCGGTGGCCATCAATGGTGAGGTTGTAGGAACCAGCATGCGCCGCAGGCGCGATCGCAGTCATTACGACCAACATGC
>JAEWHT010000203.1 GCA_023387695.1 Pseudomonadota bacterium
CTCCTACACCGCGCGCGCGGCCTTCGCCTCGCTCTGCGGTTTCGGCATCGAGGGCTACCGCCTCGCCATCCAGGGCCTTGCCGCCAAGCTCGGCATCAAGCCCAAAGCCTGACGCTCCCTCTTCACACAGAACATTCGGATCAAAGAACATGGCGCGCCAGCCAGACGACAAAGCAGCCGCAAAGTTTTCCAGCGAGGATTCCGCGCTCGTTCGCGAGCTCGCTTTGCTGCTCGATGAGACCAGCCTCACCGAGATCGAGATCGAGCGTGCGGGCCTGCGCCTGCGCGTCGCCCGCAACATTAGCGTCGCCGCGACCATGCCGATGCCGGTCGCAGCCGTAGCCCCCGCGCTCGTCGCAGCGCCCGCAGCAGCCGCGCCTGCGGCCGCCGGTCCCGATCTGTCGAAGCACCCGGGTGCCGTGACCTCGCCGATGGTCGGCACCGCCTATTGGTCGCCCGAGCCCGGCGCCAAGCCGTTCGTCGAGGTCGGCTCGAAGGTCTCGGCCGGCCAGACCTTGTTGATCATCGAAGCCATGAAGACCATGAACCAGATCCCCTCTCCGCGATCGGGCACGGTGACGCAGATCCTGATCGAAGACGGCCAGCCGGTCGAGTTCGGCGAGCCGCTGGTCATCATTGAATAAATAAGCGAGTGGCGAATTTCGCCCGCTGAGGCACCATGTTCGACAAGATCCTCATAGCCAATCGCGGCGAGATTGCCCTTCGTATCCTGCGCGCCTGCAAGGAGCTCGGGATCGCGACGGTCGCCGTGCACTCCACCGCCGATGCCGACGCCATGCATGTGCGCCTGTCGGACGAGAGCGTCTGCATCGGGCCGCCACCGTCGAAGGACAGCTATCTCAACATCCCCGCGCTGCTAGCGGCCTGCGAGATCACCGGCGCGGATGCCGTGCATCCCGGCTACGGCTTCCTGTCGGAGAACGCGCGCTTCGCCGAGATCCTCGGCGAGCACAATCTGCAATTCATCGGCCCCAAGGCGGAGCATATCCGCCTGATGGGCGACAAGATCGAGGCCAAGAAGACCGCCAAGCGGCTCGGCATCCCCGTGGTGCCTGGCTCGGACGGTGCGGTTGGTCCGAACGACGACGCCTTGGCGATCGCCAGGAAGATCGGCTTTCCCGTCCTGGTGAAGGCGGCGGCCGGCGGCGGCGGCCGCGGCATGAAGGTCGCGCAGACCGAGGCCGATCTGCAGATCGCACTGTCGACCGCGGCCAACGAAGCGAAGTCCGCCTTCGGCGACGCCTCCGTGTACCTCGAGAAATACCTGCAGAAGCCTCGCCACATCGAGATCCAGATTCTCGGCGACGGCCGCGGCGGCGCCATCCATCTCGGCGAGCGCGATTGCTCGCTGCAGCGGCGCCACCAGAAGGTCTGGGAGGAAGGTCCCTCGCCCGTGCTGGCCGCTGCTGCGCGCGCCAAGATCGGCGAGACCTGTGCGAAGGCGATGCGCGAGATGAAATACCTCGGCGTCGGCACCATCGAGTTCCTGTTCGAGGACGGCGAGTTCTACTTCATCGAGATGAACACCCGCATCCAGGTCGAGCATCCCGTCACCGAGAGCATCACCGACATCGATCTCGTGCTGGAGCAGATCCGCATCGCTGCCGGCGGCGAGCTGCCGGCCAAGCAGAGCGAGGTCCAGATCATCGGCCACGCCATCGAGTGCCGCATCAATGCGGAGAACCCGCAAACCTTCCGTCCCTCGCCCGGTCGGATCTCGCAATATCACCCGCCCGGCGGGCTCGGCGTCCGCATCGATTCGGCGGTCTATCAGGGCTACCAGATCCCGCCCTATTACGACTCGCTGGTCGGCAAGCTGATCGTCCACGGCAAGACCCGCGCCGAATGCCTGATGCGGCTGCGCAGGGCCCTGGACGAGATGGTGGTGGATGGTATCGAGACCACCCTGCCCCTGTTCCGCGACCTGGTGCGTCAGGACGACATCATCAACGGCGACTACCACATTCACTGGCTGGAACAGTACCTCGCCGGTAAGACGGAACCTTCAGCGAAATAATTCGCTCGACCGAGGAACCCTTTGGCCCCGATCGCGTTCTGGACGGTTGGGGGCAGTTCCAAGGGGCTATTTTGCACGTCATTCCGCGTAACAAGGCAAAATCATCGTGACGGCTGACGCACAGCGCCACCGCACGGTGATGCAAATCCTGCTGCTCTCGGCGGGCTTCCTGGTGCTGGTTGCGATCAGCGTGGCTTCGGTGCTGCTGGTCAACAAAGCGCGCGAGGACAATGCCTGGGTCGTCCACACCGTCGAGGCCGAGAACCAGATCTCGACTGTGCTGCTCGAAGTCCGCCGCGCCGAGAGTGCGACGCGGGCGTATCTGCTGTCAGCCGCTCCCCAATTCCTCGCGGAATACCAGGCTGCGGCCGCGGCCGTCCCGCCTGCGCTGGACCACCTGACAAGGAGCACGCAGGACAATCCCAATCAGCTCCAGAACATCGCGAAGCTGCGACAGGCCGTCGAGCAGCGCTTGTCGGAATTTGCCCGCGCCGTCGAACGGGTCCCGAACAACGACGTCTCGAGCAGCGTGACCGTGCTGCGCAATGGCACCTCGATGAGCGCGGTCCAGACCATCGCCAATGTCGGTCGCGACATGCGGGACGAAGAGGATCGCCTGTTCAGACAGCGCACCGAGACCGCCGACCGGACCCAGAAACTCGCCTCTTCCGTGACCATCGCCGGCTCCGGCATGGTGCTGGCGCTGGCCTTCGGCTCCGTATTGCTGGTGCGCCAATCCTCACGCGCCCGCGACCGGGCCGAGGCGCGCTTGCGCGATGCCAATCTCAACCTCGAGACCATCGTCGACGAGCGCACGGCAGATCTGCGCGAAGCCAACAACGAGATCCAGCGCTTTGCCTATATCGTCAGCCATGACCTGCGCTCGCCGCTGGTCAACATCATGGGTTTCACCAGCGAGCTCGAGGAATTGGGCAAGGATATCTTCCGGCGGATTGGAGGGCTCACGGGCGTGCCGGCAGGCGGCCCGCCGGTCGACGTCGCGGACGTCCCGCTCGACGGCCCCGACAAGCAAATGTCGGCGGATTTTTCCGAAGCGCTCGGCTTCATCAAGTCTTCGATCGGGCGGATGGACCGGCTGATCTCGGCGATCCTCAACCTCACCCGCGAGGGCCGGCGCGAGTTCCAGCCTGAGCATATCGAGACGAGGGACTTCGTCGAAGCCATTGTGTCCTCGCTGGCGCATCAGGCCGCCGAAGCGCAGGCCGAGATCCACATCGAACCGCTGCCGAATATCGTCAGCGACCGCCTTGCGCTGGAGCAGATCTTCTCCAATCTGATCGACAACGCGATCAAATACCTCAAGAACGGCGTGCCCGGCATTGTCAGAATTCGCGGGCGCACAAAACTCGGCTACGCAATCTTCGAGATCAGCGACAACGGCCGCGGTATCGACGCTAAGGATCATCAGCGGATTTTCGACCTGTTCCGCCGCGCTGGAACCCAGGACAAGCCGGGTCAGGGCATCGGTCTCGCCCATGTGCGTGCACTTGTGCGTCGCCTCGGCGGCACCATGTCGGTATCGTCAGAACTGAACACGGGCAGCACCTTCACAATCACGCTGCCCATCGCCTGGAACGCCAACAACCGGAACTCCGATAAATGACTCTGCCCGTCAGCATCATCATGATCGAGGACGACGAAGGACACGCGCGCCTGATCGAGCGCAACATCCGCCGTTCGGGCGTGAACAACGAGATCGTGTCCTTCACCAACGGCACCGCCGCGATCAGCCACCTCTTCGGCGCCGACGGCACCGGCCTTGCCCAGAAGGGCAACGCGCTCCTGATCCTGCTCGACCTCAACCTGCCCGACATGAGCGGGATCGATATTTTGAAGCAGATCAAGGAAAACAAATATCTCAAGGCCTCGCCCGTGGTGGTGCTGACCACGACGGATGACAGCCAGGAGATCAAGCGCTGTTACGAGCTCGGCTGCAACGTCTACATCACCAAGCCCGTCAATTACGAGAATTTCGCCAATGCCATCCGGCAGCTCGGCCTGTTCTTCTCGGTCATCCAGGTCCCGCCCGCCGCCTCATGAATCAACAGCACACGCCAACATTGCTCTACATCGATGACGACGCTGCACTCGCGCGCCTGGTCGATCGCGGCCTGACGCGGCGCGGCTACAAGGTCATTCATGCCGCAAGCGGCGAGGAAGGCCTCGCGCGCATCCGCGCCGCGAACGCCACGGACGGAATCGATGTCGTAGCCCTCGACCAGTACATGCCGGGTCTCGACGGGCTCGAGACGCTCGAGCAGATCATGGCGATCCCGGAAGCGCCGCCGGTGGTGTTTGTCACGGCTTCGCAGGATTCCAGCATTGCGGTCACCGCGTTGAAGGCAGGCGCGGCCGACTATCTGGTCAAGGACGTCAAGGGCGACTTCATCCCGCTGCTGCATGTCGCCGCCGATGGCGCGCTGCGCCAGGCCGAATTGCAGCGCGCGCGCGAGGAAGCCGAGGCCGAGATCCACGCCTCGCGCGACCGTTACGCTGCGCTTGCGGCCGAGCGCGAACTGCTGCTGCGCGAGGTCAATCACCGCGTCGGCAATTCGCTGCAACTGGTGTCGTCGTTCATGTCGCTGCAGCTGCGCCACCTGACGGACGAAGGCGCCCGCGGCGCCCTCAAGGAGGCCCAGGCCCGCATCGAGGCCGTGGCCCATGTTCACCGCCGGCTCTACACCTCGTCCGACATGGCCAACGTCGCCATGGACGAATATCTGGCCGGTCTGGTCGACGAACTGGGCAAGTCCCTGTCGCCCAGCGACACGGCGCCGA
>JAEWHT010000431.1 GCA_023387695.1 Pseudomonadota bacterium
CCTAAAACGTGTCTCATCGTGTGCCCTCTCCTGTGAGAGGCCGGTTAGGTCACGCGAATACAATACCGGCCATTTCGTCTTGTGGTCCTTGCGCCCGAGGGAGGCGCCGACCAGGCTCCGGAACGCACAACGGGCATGGCTGCAAATGATGTCCCCTTCGATCGGCTGTGAGCTCCGATATCATCCCCATGACATCGGCAGACGAGCGACGCGGATACCGCGCAACCAAGCAAACCAGAGCTGCCACTCTCAACGCTGTCTCAAAGTATCGCCACGATTTCGCCGCAAGAAATCAGAGGTGGATAATTCTTATCCTCAAGACAGGCCGAGGGTGGAAAACTACGCAATTAAACTCCCCTCTCCTTCACGCGTAACTGAGTCGGACCCAGATGGGAATCATCGAATCGCGAGAAGAATCATAAATCTAGGATTTGATATCCGGAGCTGCGCGATGGCCTCAGCCTGAGTATTCCCGGCGCCGCGAGCGGTTGAAAAGCGCCGGTTATCAAGAGGTTTTGCACCGGTCGCCCGCGGCTTATGCACGGCTGAAATGTGGCGGACGATGCGTGCAAAGCGACGTTCCGGCGCAACAATGGGTGAGGCTTTCGGGACGCTCCACCGCGCTTCCGTGGAGTGCTCGCAATTCCCGTTTACCAAGTCTCGCCGGCGATGCATTCTCCATCGCGCACGTCAGAAGCTTCGCGCCGAGCGTTCCTGGCGCAAGCCACGTGCAGTAAAGTTGAGTGGAGTTTGCGCCATGCCGCGTCTCGGTGGAGTGCTGTTGCTGACGGCGACTTCCCTGCTCGTCACATACAGCTATTTTTTTCCGGCATCCGATCACACCGCAGACCTCACCGAAGTCACGCGAATCTCGGCGGCGCCAGACCGTGACTATCGGAGCGATAGCGGAAGCAGGATTTTCTCGGCCGCCTCGCCCGTGTTTCACGAGGTGATCCCCGACGATGGCGCCCGTGTTGCGGTTGCCTCTCCGCAGAAACCCGGAACGTGGTCCACCGTGGTGCAGTCGGCGCCTACCATCTCGACACCTCTCAAATCGGCGGAGCCCGGTGATGCCGAAACACGCGCGGAGCTGGCGAGCGATCTGCAGCGCGAGTTGAAACGCGTCGGCTGCTATGAAGGCGAGATCACCGGCGCATGGAACGGGTCGACGCGGCGTGCCATGGCGGCATTCATGGATCGCGCCAACGCCACGCTCCCGACGGACAATCCCGATTACGTGTTGCTCGCCCTCGTGCAGAGCCACCATGACGTTGTGTGCTCCGCCGAGTGTCCAGCGGGCCAGATCGCCGACGGCGGCCGTTGCGTGCCGCGCGCGGTCGTCGCTCAGGCGACCAAGCGGTCGAAGCGCCTCGAGGAGCGCAGACTGGCCGCTGCGCGTCTCTCCGGCAATAACGAGCCGACGGTCACGGCGGAGCCTGAACAGCTTCCCTGGCTTCAGAATGAGAATGCGGTCGAGGTTGCGGCTGCGCCGCGCCCGGAGCTGCCGCCGGGGCGGATGTCGATCGGAGCCCCGACCGTCGAGGCTCTGCCCCTGCCTCCGCCTGACGGTGCTGGAACCAGCGCTGCGCCAGCCTCACAGGGATGGAATGTCTTCACGCTCGTCCCGCCGGCGACGGATGCGGCAGCCGATGTCTCTCCGAAAGTTGCAGCGCTTGGCGAGAGCGGCGATACCGATGATCTCTCAGCCGACGCGCGTTCTGACACCAACGCTGTTCCCATTGCCACGGGCGACGAAGATGCGCATGCAGCGAAGTCCAAGCCCTCCCGGCGCACCTATTACGAAGACAGGCCGAGACGAAAATATGCGTCGTCCGGGCGGGGCCGGCGCGGAGATCCCAGGCCCGGGACCATGCGCTACAATGTGATGCAGTCGCTCGGCGGCATCTATTGATCGGGCCGGATGCGGGTCGTCAGGGACGCGTGCCGCTGATGACCCAGTTCAGATAATCGGCACTTCCTCCGACCACCGGAACGACGAGGACCGCAGGCGTCTCGTAGGGATGGTTGGCGACGATATGCGCGACGGCGCGATCGGCTCCCTGGCGGGCGAGCTTGGCGATCAACACAGCTTCCTCTGCGGTTTCCGTTTCGCCCTTCCAGACATAGATCGACGTCATCGCGGGCAGCACGTTAATGCATCCGGCCAGACCCTGCTCGACCAGCTCCCGGCCCAGCGCCAACGCCGCCTGCCGATCCGGGAACGTGGCATAAATCATCACCACATCGCCGGCTGGCGTCGCGGGTTCCTCTTCGATATCCCGCGAGGGGGGCTTGTCGTTTGTCGACACTTGGGCGAGCTTCCCTGCCTTGTTGCGCGACCCCTCCTGAACCCAAGGGCCTAGATGCCAAAAGAAAAGCACAAGTTCGAACGCATCGCCTTCGTCGCGAGCGAGGTTCCCGAGGCGATCGAAGCACAGGCGGCCTTGATCAAGCGTTACGGCGAAACCGCACCCACCGAAGCCGATGCCATCGTCGCACTCGGCGGTGACGGCTTCATGTTGCAGACGCTACACCGCTTCATCAACGACAAGATCCCGATTTACGGCATGAACCGGGGTTCGGTCGGCTTCCTCATGAACGACTACAAGGAAGACGACCTGATCGAGCGGCTGCAGGCGGCCGAGATCAGCCGCATTCACCCGCTG
>JAEWHT010000071.1 GCA_023387695.1 Pseudomonadota bacterium
CGGGTTCGCGCCAAGAGGCGCGCCCCGGAATGACGGCAAGGGCTTACACTGCCCTGCTATGCAACTGCTTGCCCGGATCCAGATGCGCATCGAACGCGGCCGCAACGCTGCGGACCAGAAAGCGAGAGTCCATTGCGACGGCGATCCGGTCGCCGTCCAGCTTCACCACACCGTCGGAAATCAGCGGCTTCAAGCGCGACGCCGATCGCAGCATCGCCTCCGGCTGCGCGCCATGACGCGCACAGATGTCGCCGAGATCGGCACCGAACTCGCACATGATCCGCTCGATGATGTCGGCACGCAGCCGATCGTCATCGGTGAGCCCATAACCCTTGGCGGTGGCGAGGCGGCCATTCGCAATGCTTTGCTGATAGGCTCCGATCTGAACTTGGTTTTGGACGTAGCCCTGCGGCAGATGTCCGATCGCGCTGGCGCCGAAGCCGAGCAGGACCTCACCCTGGTCGGTGGTATAGCCCTGGAAATTGCGCCGCAATGTCCCCTGCTCGAACGCAACCGCCATGGAATCATCGGGACGCGCGAAATGGTCGAGGCCGATCTGGACATAGCCGGCCTCCTTCAACGCGTTGGCGATGGCGCAGGCCTGGTCATGACGCGCGAGACCATCGGGCAAGTGAGCCTCATTGATCATGCGCTGGTGCTTTTTGAAGCTGGGCACATGCGCATAGCCGAACACCGAGAAGCGCGCCGGCGCAAGCTCGAGCGAACGCCGCACGGTATCCAGGCACGATGCGATGGTCTGGTGCGGCAAGCCGTAGATCAGGTCGAAATTAATCCCCCTGATGCCGGCGCGCTGGAGCATGTCGACGACAGACGCCGTCTGCTCAAAGCTCTGCACGCGATTGATCGCATGCTGCACAACGGGATCAAAGCTCTGCACGCCAAGGCTCGCGCGATTGACGCCGGAGAGCCTCATGGCCTCGACCATCTCTGATGTCAGCGTGCGCGGGTCGATCTCGACCGCGATCTCGGCCGAAGGCAGCACGAAGAAAGCCTGGCGCATCGTTGCCATCAATTCGGCGAAGGCTTCCGGCGACATGATCGTCGGCGTACCGCCGCCAAAATGGATATGCTCGACCTTGATGCGGTGGCCGATGGTGTCGGCGACCTCTGCGATCTCGCTGCGCAAAGTCTGCTTATAGGCCGCAATCAACTCGTCGCGGCGGACGATCTGGGTATGGCAGCCGCAGTACCAGCACATCTCGCGGCAGAACGGCACGTGCAGATAGAGCGACGCGTTCGAATTCGAGGGAAGCTCGGACAGCCAGCGTGCGTAGTTGTCGGCGCCAATCGCCGGCGAGAAATGCGGCGCGGTCGGATAGCTCGTATAGCGCGGCAGTCTTTCATCGCCATAGCTCGCTGCGAGATCAGTCCTCATGTCCTACCCATTCGTAAATTTGATGCCGCGCAAAAGCGGCGGCAAAATTCCGGATGGCATTGGATTACCCACTTTCCAGCGGGCCACCTTGCGCTCGCTCAAAGTCTTGGCGTCGTCTTGGCGTCGAGATCGCATCCCGGCAAACCTCTTAAGGACTTTACCGGAGGTGAATCGAGGCAAAACCTTGTCGCAGCGCAAACACGCTTGCCGCAACAGGCGCACACTGCATCCGTCATCAAAACCTTTCACATGAAGGATGCTTCCGATGTTCACCCGCAGAGCCGCATTGATCAGCGCCGCCGCGACCGCCCTGATGCTGGCAACCCCCGCTTTCGCTGCCGACGATCTCAAGCTGCCGCGACAGAAGGTGGATCTGGTCGCACCTCCCTTCGTGCACGCGCACGAGCAGGCGACGAAGCAGGGCCCTAAGATCATGGAATTCAAGCTCACCATCGAGGAGAAGAAGGTCGTTATCGACGAGAAGGGCACCACCTTCCAGGCCATGACCTTCAACGGCTCGATGCCGGGCCCGCTGATGGTCGTGCATGAGGGCGATTATGTCGAGGTGACGCTGGTCAATCCCGCGACCAACTCGATGCCGCACAATATCGACTTTCACTCCGCGACCGGTGCGCTCGGCGGCGCCGCGCTGACCTTGGTCAATCCCGGCGAGCAGGTCGTGCTGCGGTGGAAGGCCACGCGGACCGGCGTGTTCGTCTATCACTGCGCACCGGGCGGCCCGATGATCCCCTGGCACGTCGTCTCCGGCATGAACGGCGCCGTGATGGTGCTGCCGCGCGACGGACTGAACGATGGCAAGGGCCACGCGCTGAAATACGACAAGGTCTACTATGTCGGCGAGCAGGACATGTATGTGCCGCGTGACGAGAAGGGCAATTTCAAATCCTACGACTCGCCGGGCGAAGCCTTCACCGACACCGAAGAGGTGATGAAGAAGCTGATCCCCTCCCACGTCGTATTCAACGGCAAGGTCGGCGCCCTCACCGGCAAGAACGCGCTGACCGCCAATGTCGGCGAGAATGTGCTGATCGTGCATTCGCAGGCCAACCGCGACAGCCGTCCGCATCTGATCGGCGGCCATGGCGACTATGTCTGGGAGACCGGCAAGTTCTCAAACGCGCCGGAGACCGGGCTCGAGACCTGGTTCATCCGCGGCGGCTCGGCAGGAGCTGCGATGTACAAGTTCCTGCAGCCCGGCATCTACGCTTATGTCACGCATAACTTGATCGAGGCAGCCGACCTCGGCGCCACCGCGCACTTCAAGGTCGAAGGCAAGTGGAACGACGACCTGATGACCCAGGTGAAGGCGCCTGCGGACATACCGGCCGCCAACACCAACTAGCGAGGTGAGAAGGGGCCGGCCATCACCGGCCCCTTCTTCTTTTGGGGGAATGACCATGCTGATCGCATTCAAGCTCAAACTGCTCCTCGCCTGTGCCGCCGGCTTCGCTGGACCGCTGGCTGTCGCACCGCTGGTCTCCGAGATGTCGACGCAACGCGCGCAAGGCGAGCCTGCAATCGTCGAAATCGCCTCGGGCAGCTTTGCCTATCGCGAGGCCGGCGATTTCACGCGCGCCGGGCAACAGGCCGAAGCGCCGCTGCGCACGCTGCAGTTCACGAGGCCGCTCCACATCATGCGCGAGCAGGTCTCCTCCGCCGACTACCAGATCTGCGTGCAGGACGGCGAATGCCACGCGCTTGATCGCGGCGTCGCCATTTCGTCCGATCGTCCTGCGGTGCAGGTGAGCTGGCACGACGCACAGGCCTATGCGAGCTGGCTATCGCGCAAGACCGGCCACCACTACCGCCTGCCGAGCGACGCCGAATGGGCCTTTGCGGCTGGCTCCAAGTTCAAAGACGACGGCGCGCCGGTCGACGCGAACGATCCAGCAAAGCGCTGGATCAGCCGCTATGAGCGCGAGTCCGAGCGCGATCTCTCCGACACCACGGCCTATCCGTTCGGCAAGTTCGGCCTGAACGAGCGCGGCGTGTCCGATCTCGCCGGCAATGTCTGGGAGTGGACGTCGACCTGCTTCGTGCGCTCGCGCGTCGATGAAGCCGGCAAGGCCGGCCGTCCGACCGTGAATTGCGGCGTGCGTGTCGCCGAAGGCGCGCACCGCGCCTATGTCACCGACTTCATCCGCGACGCCCGCGCGGGCGGCTGCGCCCAGGGCGTGCCGCCGGCCAATCTCGGCTTCCGCCTGGTACGTGAGGATACCTCGTGGGTGGCGAGTGTCTCGGCGCGATGGAGCAAGGTGTGGGCGACGTGGTCATAGCGGGCACGCAAACATCCGAAAGCCCGGCGCTCCGATGATCGCCTCGAAAGCGGGATCGCGCTTCTCGTCCGCGAACACAAAGCCGGCCTTGGCGTAAGCGCGCTCGGCCGGCTCGTTGCCGATCAGGAATGAAATCGTCGCGCGTGAAAATCCAGCTTCCCGCCCTTTCCCGAGGGCGCGAGCCATCAACGCTTGCACGAGGCCGCGACCACGATAGGCAGGATCGGTGGCAACATGCTCGATCATCCAGTCGCCCTCGCCGCCCTGCACCCAGCAGCCACGGGTATAAGCGGCACGTTGGCGGATGGCGTCCAGCTCTGAGGCTGTGAGCCCGGTTGCCAAACCAATCTCCTCGATCGCGCGCCAGGCGGAAACCCCGGTGTTCTCCGCAGGCACGGCGCACAGCGCCGCGACCGGCTTCCCGTCAACCTCTGCGACCAAAAACTGCGAGACATGCCACATCGACACTGTGCGTGCCGTCGTGACGCGCGCGATGAAATCGAGGCACTTGGCTTCAGGCCAGCCGAGCGCGACGTCGAACCAGCCGCGCGACCGGTAGCCGCGCATGGATGACAGAATGATTCCTGCGACGAAATCGGCGTCTTCGGGACGCGCAGACCGTATCGTCATGCGCGCCCCCTTTTGCGAAGACTTACGTGTTCTTCAGTGCGACGCGGAATTCGGCCTCGGTCTTTTCCTTGACCTCGTCGAGCGTGACGCCGTCGGCGAGCTCGATCAGCGCCATGCCACCGTCGCCGTGCTTGTCGATGGTGAAGACCGCGAGATCGGTCACGACCATGTCGACGACGCGCTCGCCGGTCAGCGGCAGATTGCACTTCTTGAGGAGCTTTGCGCCGTCCTTCGCGGAATGCTCCATCACCACGACGACACGCTTGACGCCGGCGACGAGATCCATCGCGCCGCCCATGCCCTTGACCATCTTGCCGGGGATCATCCAGTTGGCCAGATCGCCGTTCTGGGCCACCTGCATGGCACCGAGGATCGAGAGATCCATGTGGCCGCCGCGGATCATGCCGAAGGAATCTGCGCTCGAGAAATAGGAGGTCGAGGGCAGCTCGCTCACGGTCTGCTTGCCGGCGTTGATCAGATCGGCGTCCTCTTCACCCTCATAGGGGAACGGACCCATGCCGAGCATGCCGTTCTCGCTCTGCAGGCTGACGTCGACGCCATCGGGGATGTAGTTCGAGACCAGCGTCGGGATGCCGATGCCGAGATTGACGTAGTAGCCATCGCGCAATTCCTTCGCGGCGCGCGCAGCCATCTGTTCACGGGTCCAGGCCATATCGCTCTCCTGATCTTAAGCTGCAGTGCGCGGGCGGGTGTTACGGAATTCGATGCGCTTCTGGGCCGTGCCGACCTCGACGATGCGCTTCACGAAAATGCCGGGCGTATGGATGTGGTCGGGATTGAGTTCACCGGCGGGAACCAGATGCTCAACCTCGGCAACGGTGACCCTCGCGGCGGTCGCCATCATCGGGTTAAAGTTGCGCGCAGTCTTGCGGTAGATCAGGTTGCCGGCGGTGTCGCCCTTCCAGGCGTGCACGATGGCGAGGTCGGCGAACAGGCCGCGCTCCATCAAATACTTCTCGCCGTCGAACTCCTTCACTTCCTTGCCTTCGGCGATCAGCGTGCCGACGCCGGTCTTGGTGTAGAAGGCCGGGATGCCGGCGCCACCAGCGCGGATGCGCTCGGCCAGCGTGCCCTGCGGATTGAATTCGAGTTCCAGCTCGCCCGCCAGGAATTGCTGGGCGAACAGCTTGTTCTCGCCGACATAGGACGAGATCATCTTCTTGATCTGGCGGGTTTCCAGGAGGCGGCTGAGCCCGATGCCGTCGACGCCGGCATTGTTCGAGACCACGGTCAGACCTTTGACGCCTGAGTCGCGGATCGCATCCGACAGCGACTCAGCGATGCCGCAGAGGCCGAAGCCGCCCGACATGATCATCATGTTGTCCTTGAGAACGCCCTCAAGAGCCGACTTGGCGTCGGGATAGACCTTGTTCATGCAAAAACCCTCGAAGCTTCGGCCTAGGCGCCGCGCCTTATTGGCGGCGATTATTAGGCGAAATCGTCCGAAGCCGTCAATGATACGGGGTTCTCCGTTCCAAGGGCCGGTGATAGAAGCTGCCCACGCCGTGGGCAGATCCGTCCGTGGCCTTGAAAGCGACAAGAAAACCCATCAAGTTGCGGGGGTTGGGCGTGGGGGCGCGCAGGTTTCCCGCCCCGCCCTTCTGGCTCCAGCACCAACCCGATCAGGACATGCCATTGACCATGGCCCAAGGAATGAAGCGCCTCGGGACGCCGATCGCGGCGCTGCTCGGTGTGGCGTTGATCGCCCTGATCGCGACCTCCTGGCTCATCAACCGCGACGCGCTGCGTACGGCGGTGGAAGCGCAGATTCGCGACGTCACCGGTCTGGAGCTCAGCGTGGCGGGCAGCATCGACATATCCGTGCTGCCGGCGAGCTACATCTCCTTCCATGATGTCGGCCTGAAGGGTGGAGGCACCGCCGACCCCGCACTGCATGTCGACGTGCTCACCGCCAATCTCAGGCTGTTGCCGCTGCTGCTGCAGCGGTTCGAGATTGCGGACCTGACGCTGCTGCGGCCGCACATCCATGTCAGCCTGAAGTCCGACGGCGACAGCAACTGGACTCCCTTCATCCAGACCATCGCGCGCACGATGAAGCCCGGCGCCGACAACCAGATCTCGTTCTCCGAGATCAGGATCCAGGATGGTGTGCTCAACTATGAGGACGTCGCCACCAATGCCACCGAGAAGCTCGAGGACATCGACCTGTCGCTGGCGTGGCCCTCGATCTCGCGCTCCTTTGCCGCGACCGGACAGTTCGACTGGCGCGGCGAGCGCGTCGACGGCTCGATCAGCTTTGCCGATTTCGTCGCGGCCCTCTCGGGCGATCGCTCGGGATTGAAGGCGCGCATCGCCAGCGCACCGCTCAAGCTCGCCTTCGACGGCAGTGTCGCCAATCGCACCAGCCCGATGATGGAAGGCACGCTCTCCATCGACAGCCCATCCTTGCGCAACGCGCTGCGCTGGACCGGACAGCCGCAGCCCGGCAGCGGCGGTTTCGGCCGCTTCGCACTGAAGGCGCGCGCCAATGTCGTCGGCGCCTCGATCGCGCTGACCAACGTCAATGTCGAGCTCGACGGCAACGCCGCCGAAGGCGTCATGACCTACGCCAATAACGGCCGGCAGACGCTGCAGGCGACGCTCGCTGCCGACGCGCTCGACTTCACGCCCTACATCTCCACCTTCCGCCTGCTCGCAAGCGGCGCGCGCGACTGGAACAGGCAGCTGTTCGATCTCAACGGGCTTTCGAGCACCGACCTCGACATGCGCCTCTCGGCTGCCAAGCTGACGGTCGGTCCCACGAAGCTCGGCCGCACCGCGATCGGCGCGAATGTGCGCAACGGCACGCTGGCGCTCTCGGTCGGCGAGGCGCAAGTCTATGGCGGCATCGCCAAGGGCTCGTTCGGCATCTCACGCTCCGACACGGTCGCCGACATCAAGGCGCAATTCCAGTTCACCGACGTCGACCTCCAGGCTTGCGCCTCCGAGCTCTTCGGCCTCAACAAGCTGTCCGGCCGCGGCAACATCAACGTGTCACTGCTCGCCTCCGGATCAAGCCCGTTCGGTCTGGTGCAATCGCTCGACGGCACGGCCACCGTGACCGGACATGACGGCGCGATCTCCGGCTTCAACGCCGAGCAGTTACTGAAGCGGCTCGAGCGCCGGCCGCTGTCTGGTGGCGGCAATTTTCGCAACGGCTCGACGCCCTACGACAATCTCACCATCGCAGTGAAATTCGCCGACGGGATCGCCACCGCCGAAGACATTCGCATCGAAGGGCCCGCCGCAAAGATCACGCTGACCGGCACCGCGTCGGTGCCGACGCGCGAATACGACATGAAGGGTGTGGCGAGCCTCAACACCACATCGGGTTTTCAATTGCCCTTCATGGTGCAGGGGCCCTGGGACGATCCGCTGATCTTCCCCGATCCGGAGGCTCTGATCCGCCAGTCGCCGGCGGCGTCGCCCTTCCTCGATCTCTTGAAACAGCGCATCACCGGCGGCAAGCGTCAGACGCCGGAGGGATCACCGACGGCGGAGAACGCCAAAGAGAGCGCGAAGTCCAACTGAGGACGATGATTGCCGATCATGCGAATTGATCGGGGCGAATTGATGCGGCGATCACATCGATGCACGCGTTAAGCATCTCTGAGTGCCCGATCCCCCTCGACCTATGTCTGACAACATGCCGCTAGATTGCGCTACCATCCTGAGCTAGTCTTTTTTCGAACCGGTCAGAAACCGGCGGCTTGAGGGAGAAAAACGTGAAATCCAAGGTTATTGGCGCTGTAACACTGGCGGTCGCTGCGGCCGGGCTGTTCGCAGCCGCTGCACCCGCATTTGCACAGCAAAAGACGATTACGGTCTGGTGGGGCAAGGGCTTCTACCGCTCCGAAGACGACGCGCTGCTCGACACGATCAAGAAGTTCGAAGCCAAGACCGGCATCAAGGTCGAATTGTCGCAGTACGCGATCCAGGACATGATTCCGAAGACGGTCGCAGCACTCGACGCCGGCACCGTACCTGATGTCGCCTATTCCGACACCTACGACGTGCAGGTGCAGGGCAAGTGGGCCTATGAGGGCAAGCTCGAGGACCTCTCGGACATCATGGAGCCGATCAAGGACCGGTTCGTGCAGAACACGCTCGACGCCTCGATCCTCTACAACGACGTCGCCAAGAAGAAGGCCTATTACGGCTTCCCGCTGAAGCAGCAGAGCATGCACGTCCAGATCTGGAACGACATGCTGGAGAAGGCCGGCTTCAAGCAGAGCGACATCCCGACTGACTGGGCGGGCTACTGGACGTTCTGGTGCGACAAGGTGCAGCCGGGAATCCGCAAGGCCACCGGCCAGCGCATCTACGCCGTCGGGCAGCCGATGGGCGTGGAATCCACTGACGCCTTCCAGTCTTTCTACACCTTCATGGACGCCTACCACGTCAAGCTGGTCGACGACGACGGCAAGCTCACGGTCGACGATCCCAAGGTTCGCGAGAACCTGATCAGCGCGATGAAGGACTACACCGACACCTACATCAAGGGCTGCACGCCGCCGTCCTCGACGACCTGGAAGGATCCGGACAACAACGTCGCCTTCCACAACAAGACCATCGTGATGACCCACAATTTCACGATCTCGATTGCGGCGAAGTGGTACGAGGATTCGCAGAACCAGGCGCTCACGCAGGAACAGCGCGACGCCGGCAAGAAGGCCTATGAGCAGGACATCATCACCGCGTCCTTCCCGAAGGCTCCGGATGGTTCAACCATTCGCTACCGCTCCGACGTCAAGACCGGCTTGATCTTCACTTCGGCGAAGAACAAGGCCGAGGCCAAGCAGTTCGTCAGCTTCCTGCTCCAGGAAGAGAACGTCCGCCCCTATATCGAGGGTGCTCTCGGCCGCTGGTTCCCGGTGACGAAGGAAAGCCAGGCCAGCCCTTTCTGGCAGGCTGACAAGCACCGCAAGGCTGTCTATGCCCAGTTCACCGGCGGTACCGCGCCGTTCGACTTCACCAAGAACTGGAAGTTCACGATCCTGAACAACGAGAACGTGTGGGCGAAGGCCATGAACCGGGTTGTCAGCGAGAAGGTCCCGGTCGACAAGGCCGTCGACGAGCTGATCGCCCGCATCAAGCAGGTCGCAGGCTAAGTCCCATGCTTTCCTCTCCCCGCCTTGCGGGGAGAGGTGTAAGAACAACACCGGCCGCGTTTCGCGGCCGGCTTCTCTTTGAAGAGTCCCAAAGAATGGCGATCACGCTCTCTGGCGATCAGTCGATGCCCGCTCCGCCCCTGACGTCGCGGCTGACCACTGCGCAGGTCTGGGGCATCGCGCTGCTCACGCCCTATCTGCTCGTTTTCCTCGCCTTCGTCGTCTATCCCGTCTGCTACGGGCTGTGGCTGGCGCGGGCTCCGTCGAATTATGTCGCACTCTATAACGACCCGATCTTTGCGCGCGCCGCGGTCAATACGCTGATCTTCCTGGTCATCGGCATCAACATCAAGATGGTGATCGCGCTGTTCCTGTCCGGCTTCTTCGCCCAGCAGCGCCCCTGGATCAAATGGCTTTCGGTGATCTTCATCCTGCCCTGGGCGGTGCCATCGATCCCGACCATCCTGTCGGTGCGCTTCATGCTCAATCCGGAATGGGGCATGATCAATCACTACATCTTCGCCTTCACCGGCGATGACGGTCCGAACTGGCTGAACGACCCGACCGTGGCGCTGACCATGGCGATCGGCGTGCACATCTGGAAGTCCTTGCCATTCTGGACGATGATCCTGATCACCGGGCGCCTTGCGATCGCACAGGACCTGTTCGAGGCCGCTGAAGTCGACGGTGCCAACTGGTGGCAGAAATTCCGCTTCATCACTTGGCCGTCGATGCAGACGCTCTACATCACCTGCACGCTGCTCTCGATGATCTGGACGTTGGGCGACTTCAACAGCGTCTATCTGCTCACCGGCGGCGGCCCGGCCGACCTCACGCATGTGCTGTCGACGCTCGGCATCCGCTATCTCCGGCTCGATCAGCTCTCGCTCGCGATGGCCTCCATCGTCTGCGCGATGCCATTCGTCCTGCCGCTCGTGTACTTTATGATGAAACGGTTGTCGCGATGAAGCTTCCCGGCGTAGGCGAACTTACTTGGCGCGACGTCGCGACCGAAGCGCGGCTCCTGCTGATCGGCATTCCCGTCTTCCTGTGGACAATGATTCCGATCTATCACATGTTCCTGTTCGCGATCTCCCCGAAGGAAGACGCGTTCTCGGGCAAGCTGTGGCCGGATCATCCGACGCTGCACAACTTCGAAATCGTGTTCAAGCAGCAGCACTATTTCCTGCGCGACTTCTACGTCCAGTTCTGGAATTCCACGCTGATCGCAGCCGCCGTGGGCGTGCTGACGCTGTTCATCGCGACGTCTGCGGCGTTCTCGATCTCACGGCTGAAGGTGCCCGGCGGACGCACGGTGCTGAACCTCGCGCTGTTCACCTATTTCATCCCGGCCGCGTTCCTGGCCGTGCCGATGTACCGCACCATGGGCAATTACGGCCTGCTCAACAATCACTGGTCGCTGATCCTGGCGATGGTGACGATCGCCAGCCCCTACGCCATCTGGGTTCTCAAACAGGCCTCCGACAAGCTGCCGGTTGAGCTGGATGAGGCCGCCGTGATGGATGGCGCCACCACGCTGCAGATCTTCCGCCTTGTCTATCTGCCGCTAATGATGCCCTCGCTGGTCGCGATCGGCACCTATGCCGTGCTGCTCGCCTGGAACGAATATCTCTACGCGTTCCTGCTGCTCTCGAACGACCGCGAGATCACCCTCCCCGTCGCACTCGGCAACTTCCTGGCCGCCGACGACTCGCCCTGGGAGCTGCTGATGACCACCGGCTTCATCTACGCGCTGCCGCCGGCTGCGGTCTATTACGCCTTCCGCCGCTACATGGTGGGCGGGCTCACCGCGGGTGCCGTGAAGTCCTAAACATCAGCCGCGCGCTTCCCGCGATAGGCGATCAGGAGCGCGATCATCGAACCGAAGAAATATCCTGCGGTCGCGCCCGAGATGGCGCGGCCGACAACAATTGCGAGCGCGCGATCGTCAACGTTGATGGCCGAGATCACGCTCACAGTGTACTGCAGGGTGAACACCACGATGTTGCGGATCAGTGCAAACGCGCTGCCCAGACGGATGATCTCGCCCGTCTTGTGGTCGACATCGAACGGACGCGGCGTCAGCACGCCGAGCGGCAGCAGCACAAGCGCGGCTGCGATCCACGCGACAAGCGGCCATTGGTTATCGTGCTGCCCAAATCCGATCCGCGATACGCCCCAGACGATGAAGACGATGGGGACGATCATCGCACGCCAGATTGGCGCCTTGCGGGGCTGCATCGACTTGATGCCCTGCCAAACCAGATAGGCGAACAGAATCCAGACCCAGGGCGGCGTGTGGACCAGGATTTGATAGACGAACATCATGATCCATTCCCTCTAGAGAGGTGCAGCGCTCTCGCCCTGCGAGCTCGACAGTTTTGAAGCGAGCGAAGCGACGACAATGACGACGGCGATCAGGGCGATCACCAGCGTGCAGATTGCGTTGATCTCGGGTTTCACGCCGAGCCGCACCTCTGAATAGATCCGGATTGGCAAGGTCGCCGAGCCCGGCCCGGTGGTGAAACTCGCGATCACGAGATCATCGAGCGAGAGCGTAAAGGCGAGCATCCATCCGGCGACGATCGCGGGTGCGATCAGCGGCAGGGTCACCGACAGGAAGGCGCGGGCTGGAGCGCAGCCGAGATCCATCGCTGCCTCTTCCAGGGAGCGATCGAGCGAGCCGAGGCGCGACTGTACGACGACGGCAACGAAGCACATCGTCAGCGTGGTGTGGGCAATCGTCACCGTCCAGAAGCCGCGCTCCGCGTTCAGCGCCACGAACAGCAGCAGCAGCGACAGTCCCGTGATTACCTCCGGCATTACCAGCGGCGCATAGAGCATGCCGGAGAACAACGTGCGGCCGCGAAAGCGCTCGCCGCGCGACAGCGCCACCGCAGCCAGCGTACCGATCAGCGTAGCAATGGTCGCGGACGCGACCGCGACCCGCAGGCTCATCCAGGACGCCTCGATCATCGCGCCGTCGCCGAAGAACTCGTAATACCAGCGCAGCGACCAGCCGCCCCACACCGTCACCAGCCGCGAGGCGTTGAAGGAGTAGATCACGAGAATGAGGATCGGCAGATAGAGGAAGGCGAACCCCAGCGCGAGCGAGGCGATGTTGAAGCGGGACAGGCGGGAGGCCTTGCGCATCTCACTGCTCCTCCAGCTGCCGCCGCTGCAGCCGTTCGTAAAGCAGCAACGGCAGCAGCAGCACCACGAGCAGTACGATCGCCGCGGCCGAGGCGACCGGCCAATCCTTATTGGTGAAGAATTCGAGCCACAACGTCTGGCCGATCATCAGCGAATTGGAGCCGGCGAGAAGGTCCGGGATCACGAACTCGCCGACAACAGGGATGAAGCAGAGCAGCACGCCGGCGCCGACACCCGGCAGCGACAGCGGGAACGTCACCAGCCAGAACACCTGCCACGGTGGCGCGCCAAGGTCGCTGGCCGCCTCTTCCAGCGCCGGCTCCATCTTGGCGAGCGTGGCGTAGAGCGGCAGGATCATGAACGGCAGATAAGAATAGACGATACCGATATACATCGCGGTGTCGGTGGAGAGCCACACCACGGGCTGGCTGACCAGATGCAGCCCCAGCAGGATCTGATTCAACAGGCCATCGTGCTGGAGAATGTTGATCCAGGCATAGATGCGGATCAGGAATGACGTCCAGAACGGCACGATCACCAGCACCATCGCCACCGCCTGCCAGCGCTTCGGCAACCGCGCCATGCCATAGGCGATGGGATAGCCGATCAGCAGCAGCAATGCGGTCGCCGTGACGGCAACGGTCAGGCTGCGCAGATAGGCGAAAACATAAAGGTCGTCGGAGATGAGCAGTTTGAAATTATCGAGTCCCAGCGCGGCAAAAGCCGTCCGGAGCGCCGTCCATCCCGCGGTCAGATCGAACACCGGCTCATAAGGCGGCTGCGCGATTGCCGTCTGCGACAGGCTGATCTTCAGCACGAAGCCGAACGGCACCAGGAAAAACAGCACCATCCAGACATAGGGCGCGATCGCTGCGAAGCGCGCCGGGCGCGCGAATATCCGGCGCCCGCTCATGACGGTAGCACCACGCAATCATCAGGCGTGAACCAGGCGACGACGTGCTCGTTGAGGCTGAAGGCATCGACATCGGTACGCGCGCTGTTGGCGACGGACGCCTGCAGGATTCCACCGCCATCGAGCTTCACCTTGTAGCTCGTGGTGCCACCGAGATAGCAGATATCGGCGATCACGCCGTCCAGCCGATTGATCGCGGTTTCATGGCCGGCCTCGCTCACCGGGGCACGACGCGACAGCTTGACCTTCTCGGGGCGGATCGCCACTGAAAATCTGGTCTCGCTGAGCGGCTCACGCGGCTCGGCGACCACCAGCGTGCCCGCATCACGCGTGCCGATGACAAGACGATGGCCGTCGCGCAATTTGGACTCGGCGTCGAACAGATTGATGTCGCCGACGAACTCCGCGATCCAGCGCGATCGCGGCGCCTCGTAGAGCTCGCGTGGCGTCGCGACCTGGGCGAGCTTGCCGGCGTTCATCACACCGATGCGGCTCGCCATCGTCATCGCCTCCTCCTGGTCATGGGTGACGATGATGAACGTCATGCCGAGCCGGCGTTGCAGCTCCATCAACTCGCCTTGCGTGCTCTCGCGCAGCTTCTTGTCGAGGGCGGCGAGCGGCTCGTCGAGCAGCAACAATTGCGGCCGGCGTGCCAGCGCACGGGCGAGCGCAACGCGCTGCCGCTGGCCGCCAGAGAGCTGGTCGGGCTTGCGCTTCTCAAGCCCCTCAAGCTTCACCAACGCGACCATCTCCGCAACACGCGTTGCGATATCGGCGCGCGCCATACTGGCGCGCTTGAGGCCAAAGGCGATGTTGTCGCGAACCGACAAATGCGGAAACAATGCATAGTTCTGGAACATCATGTTGATCGGGCGCTCATGCGGCAGCGCCTGCGCGATGTCCTTGCCGCCGAGCAGGATGCGCCCTTCATCCGGCGCCTCGAAGCCCGCAAGCATGCGCAGCAACGTGGTCTTGCCGCAGCCGCTTGGACCCAGCAGCGCAAAGAACTCGCCCGCCTTAATGTCGAGCGATACGCCGTCAACCGCGCGGAACGTCCCGAACGTCTTCGCCACGCCCTCGATACGCAGCAGCGGTTCGCTTGCAGCCGGATGCACGCCTCCAGCCACAGCGGGCGCGGCGTCCGTTCTCGGTATTTCGTCAGTCATGGTCCCTGCCAGCCGCAATGCCGCCGCACGCTAGCGGCGGATCGGCGTTTGCTCAACCGGTTCGAGGCGGATCCGCCATGAACCCAGCCAGCGCCTCGCGATCGGCCTTAGGCATGGTCAGGCCGAGCTTGGAGCGGCGCCACAGAATGTCGTCGGGAAAGCGCGCCCATTCGTGGGCCATAAGGTAACGGACCTCAGCGCCCGTCAGGTCCGGTCCAAAGGCCGGTCCGAGCTCATCGCGCGTCTTCGCCTCGCCCAGCACCGCCGGCAATCGCGAACCGTAGGCTGCAACCATGCGCCGTGCCTGCGGTTCGAGAAGGAAGCCCCAGCGGTGGCGCGCGAGGTCGACCTCGGTCTCGAAACGATCCCAGGCGAAATCCCCGCCGGGCAGCGCTGCGCCGGCGGTCCAGGGCCGCGACATCGGATAGAACGGCGTCAGCCGCGTCACCGCGCGCTCGGCACGCAGCCGTGAGGTCGTGACGTCGCCGCCGAACATCGTGAGCAGCGGCGCCTTACGGCGGCGCGCGTGGAACAGCGTTGTGCCGTCACGATGTCGTGCGGACGCTGGCGTCAGATTGACGCCGGAGACCGTGTGCACCACGTCGGTCGGCGCAACGCGTTCGCGGAAATAGCGGCTTACGGCTTCGCAGAGATAACTGACATCGGCGCCCGGCATCGCAACGATGGCGGGATCGCCGGTGAAATCATGGGTGACCGTGCCGACCAGCGTGAAATCGCGCTCGAACGGGCTGACAAAAATCAACCGGCCGTCGTTGTTCTGGAAGACATAGACGTTGTCGGACTCGAACAGCTTGGGCACGATGATCTGGCTCATCTGCGTGGCCACCATGGCCGGCTGCGGCTGCCGCAGCACGGTCTCCGCGATCATCGACGTCCAGGCGCCGGTGGCGTTGGCCAGCGCACGTGTCGTGATCGTGCGGCGATGGCCGCGATCGACCACCGCGAGCCGCCAGGTGTCGGTTCGATCCGCGCGCACGCAGCGCGCCCCGGTCCGGATCGCGGCACCGCGTTCGGCGGCATCCAGCGCCGTGAGCACCACCAGGCGCGAATCGTCCACGACGCAATCGGCATATTCGAAGCCGATGCCGAACGGACGTTTCAGCGCGTTGCCGACCGGATGATGGGTGATGTCCAGCGTCGCCGATCCCGGCAGCCCGCCGCGGTTCGTGAGCGCGTCATAGACATACAGTCCCGAGCGCAACAGCCATGGCGGCCGTTCGTCGGAATGGGCGGGAATCACAAAATTCATCGGCCGCACCAGGTGCGGCGCGACCCGAAGCCAGATCCGGCGCTCAGCCAAAGCCCGGCGAACCCGCCAGAAGCCACGCCGCTCCAACACCGAGAGATCGCCGTGGATCAGCCGCGGTGACGCCGACGAAGCAGCACCGGCCAGATCACCCTGCTCGATCAAGATCACCCGCAACCCGCGGCCGGCAGCATCGCGCGCGAGGCTGACACCGTTCAAGCCGCCACCGATGATCGCGAGGTCGTAATCCGCCATGAAACCGTCGAAAGGAGCGAGCGAGGTCAGTGCCCAACACCACTATCCGGTCTTGAGCGCAAGCTCCATGGCCTCAACGCGGCCAACGAGATTGGCGTATTTGCAGATCGGCAGCGGCTTGCCGAGCAGATAGCCTTGCACGCCGTCGCAGCCTTCCTTGGCAAGGAATGCGAGCTGCTCGACTGTCTCGACGCCTTCGGCAATGATCGACATTTCGAGACCGTGACCGAGGTCGATCACGGCGCGGACGATCGCGGCCGACTGCGGATTCCGGCCGAGATTGATAATGAAGGCGCGGTCGATCTTGATCTTGTCGAACGGGAACGCCTGGAGATAGCTCAGCGAGGAATAGCCGCTGCCGAAATCGTCCATCGAGATGCGGACACCCAGCGCCTTCAGCCGGCGCAGCAGCGCCAGACCGCGATCGAAATCCTCGATCAGCACGCCCTCGGTGATTTCGAGCTCGAGCCGGCCCGGCGCCAGACCCGTCTCGATCAGGATCGAATGAACGAGGCCGACCACGTCGCCATGCATGAACTGCGCCGGCGACAGGTTGACGGCGACCTGCATCGGCTTCGGCCACGACGCCGCCTCGCGGCAGACCTCGCGCAGGATCCACTCGCCCATCTCGACGATCAGGCCGCTTTCTTCCGCGATCGGGATGAATTCGGCCGGAGAGACCTGGCCGCGCACCGGATGCTGCCAGCGCGCGAGCGCCTCGAAGCCGATGATCTCGCTCTCGGCGACCGTATTGCGCGCGACGCCCTGCGGCTGGAAGGCCAGCGAGAGCTCGCCATTCTTGATTGCCTTCGACAGGTCCTGATGCAGCACGCGGCGGTCGCGGATCTGCTGGTCCATCTCGGGCTGGTAAAGGCTGATCGTGCCGCGCGACTTCTGCTTGGCGCGGAACAGCGCTGCGCCGGCATTCGCCAGCAGCGAGGCACCGTCGGGGCCATTGTGCGGGAAGATCGACATGCCGGTGGTGATGCCGGCGCGCACCGCGCGGCCGTCGATGTGGAATTCCGGCGCGAGCGCCTCGCCCAACTGCTGCGCCAGCGCAAGGCCCGCATCGGGTTGCTTGCCATCGATGATCAGGCCGAATTCGTCGCCGGAGAGGCGCGCCACCAGGCCACCGCGTGCAGTATCCTGAAGCCGCTGGGCGACCTCGATCAGCAGCTTGTCGCCAAGCGCATGACCGAACACGTCGTTGACTTCCTTGAGGCCGTCGAGATCGACGCAAAGGACCGCGAATTCCTCGTCGGTGCCTTCGCAGGCCTCGATCATCTGGGTCAACGCCTGGAGGAAAGCGGCGCGGTTCGGCAGGTCGGTCAGGCCGTCATGATAGGCCATATGCGCCATGCGCGACTCGGTCTGCCGGCGATTGGTGACGTCCTCGTGGGTCTTGATCAGATATTGCGGCTCGCCGGCATCGTTGAGCACCGTGGCGCGCCGGGTCAGGAACAGGCGCAGGCCGTCCTTGGTGGAGATCGGATGCTCTTCGGTGATCATGCCGCGCTTCTTGATCGCGGCTTCGTCGCGCGCGATGATCAGCTTGGCTTCCTTGGCGTTGAAGATGTCGGAGGCGGTCAGGCCGGTCGCTTCCTCGCGCTTGCGGTTGAGGATCGTCTCGGCGCTGCGGTTGGCGAGCAGATAGCGGCCATCCTTGACCTGCTCCACGATCAGCGCCACCGGGATGTTGTCGACCACGAGTTCGAGGAACTTCTTGGTGCTCTCCAGCTCTTGCGACAGCGATTGCCGATCGGTGACGTCCTCGAACAGCGCAATCAGGAATTCGGGCTGACCGGCTTCGTTGCGGGCGATCACGCGAACCGAAGACAGCATGCGTTTCTCGGAACCGCGTTCGACACTGAATTCGCTGCGAGACTGGCTGTCCGGTGATTCCAGCGCGACGCGATCCGCAGCCTCGATGCTCTTCGCCGTCGCCGGACGGAAGATCTCGTCAGCACGATTGCCGATGATGCGATCACGCGACAGCCGCGAAAATCGCTCGAACGCGCGATTGGCGAAGATGTAGCGACCATCTTCAATGCTCTTCGCGGCAACGCAAACCGGGACGTTGTCGAGCACCTGCTCCAGGAATTGCTTGGTGGAGGCCAGCTGCCGCGACAGCTTGCGATGCTCGCTGACATCCAGATGAGTCGCCACCGACCCGCCGTTGGGCAGAACGAAATATTTAACCAGGATGGCGCGGCCATCCGGCAATTCGGTGATCAGGCCGTTGGGGCTTGCCGCCTTCTCGTAGAAGTCGTCGTCGGAGACCCCGAGCACCCCGCGCTGGCGCCTGAGCTCGAGAATGTCGTAACCGGTCATGCCGGTCCACAGGTCAGAGCGCGCCAGGCCGTAGATCTCGAGGTAGCGGTCGTTGCAGAAGATGACCCGCCGTTGCGAGTCCGTCATCACCACGCCCTGGTTGAGATTGTTCATGGCGGAGGAGACGAAGGCGTTGCGCCGCAACTGCGAACGCCTGCTCCGGCGCAGCGCGGAATGGATCCACAGTGCCACTGCAGCCAGGAACGCGCAGATGACAACGCCCCCGATCAGGGCTTCCCAGACCAGATTGGGGTCGAGATTGCCAAGATTGATCGGTTGAACGAGGCTGTCGGCATAGGCACGCGAAGGCGCAACCGCGCTGATCAGGCACACGACGGCCTGCACAGCAATCGGAAGCATGCTGCCTTCCTGCCAGTTCTTCTCAGCCATCAGCCACCCGCGATTTCAACTGCGGATTGTCTGGCTTCACGGGTTTGGATCGGGTAAACGCCTGTACGCCCAACAGAAAAATGTGACGTGAAATACGGCAATTGCCCTGACATGATAAATGCTTCCTTAATGGAAGGCGCCTTCGCGGCGCATTCCCCTGGCAAACCGGCACCATCGGCACCTTCAGCGGGACTTCTGCAAAGCCATGGATAGGGTCGACTGCGTCGTCATCGGAGCCGGCGTGGTCGGGCTCGCGGTGGCTCGGAAGCTCGCACAGGCCGGGCGCGAGGTGATCGTGCTCGAAGAGGCCGAGGCGATCGGCACCATCACCTCCTCGCGCAACAGCGAGGTGATCCATGCCGGGATCTACTACCGTGCCGGAAGCTGGATGGCGCGGATGTGCGTCAGCGGCAAGCACGCGCTGTATCGCTATTGCGGCGAGCGCGGCATCCCGCACAAGAATTGCGGCAAGCTGATCGTCGCAACCAGTGCGAAGGAAACCGAGAAGCTGCAATCGATCAAGGCGCATGCCGAGGCCAATGGCGTGCTCGACATGCAACTGCTCTCGGGCGAGGCCGCTCGTGCGCTGGAGCCGGCGCTGGCCTGCGACGCCGCCCTGCTCTCGCCCTCGACCGGCATCATCGACAGCCATGCCTACATGTTGTCGCTGCGCGGCGAGGCCGAGGAAGCGGGCGCAGCCTTTGCGTTTCACACGCCGCTGATCCGCGCCAAGGCGGAGGCCGGAATGATCGAGATCGAAGCCGGTGGCGAAGCGCCGATGACCTTGCAATGTGGCCTGCTCGTCAACGCCGCCGGGCTTTCGGCGACGACGGTGGCGCGCCACATCGACGGCATGCCGATCGATCGAATTCCGCCGGCCTATCTCGCCAAGGGAAACTATTTCAGCTGCAATGCGCGCGCACCGTTCTCGCGCCTGATCTATCCGGTGCCCGAGCCCGGCGGATTAGGCGTGCATCTGACGCTGGACATGGCAGGACAGGCGCGCTTCGGCCCCGACGTCGAATGGATCGAGACGATCGACTATGAGGTTGATCCGTCGCGCGCCGAGCGCTTCTATCCGGCAATCCGCAAATACTGGCCGACGCTGCCCGACGGCGCGCTGATGCCGAGCTATTCAGGCATTCGTCCGAAGATCGTACCGCCGGCGGTGGCCACGCAGGACTTTCTGATGCAGGGTCCGCGCGACCATGGCGTCGCGGGCTTGGTCAATCTGTTCGGCATTGAATCGCCGGGACTGACATCGTCGCTTGCAATCGCGGATCACGTCGCCGAGCTCGCGGAAATCTAGAGCGTTCGCGCGTAATGTCGACACCGGTTCGCGTGGAGAACGCGCGTCCAGAAAACAGCTGACGCCGCGCAACGATCATTGCGCGGTGCGCACCTTACGGCAGGGATGAGCGCATAGGCTCTCATCCCTGCCTGAAAGGATGCGATCAAACTTTACGCTGTTACGGGGGTTACTAGTGAAGCGTGTCGCCGGTGTGCTTCAAACGCTCGATCTGGTCCTTGACCATCAACTTGCGGCGCTTCAACTCAACAATTTGCAGGTCGTCTGTTGAAAGGTGCACGAGAGCTTCGTGCAATTCGTTTTCGAGAGTTTTGTGCTTCCGTTCCAATTCAACCAGATGTGCCTGAATTGTCATTCGAAACCTCCTCGGTAGGGGTGAACCTTGGATTCGATCCGGACGAGGAAGTCTACATCACCGATTCGTTCTGTCGATGGGTATCCGTCGTCGCACCGTCATTTTTGAGATTTCATATGTAACGAAGCGTGAGTAAGGAACCACGCAGCGAAAAATCCATGATATCAACGTGCTTGCGCACCACGCTTGTGAATCGTTGAAATATCTTGCGAGAGAGCGGTGCGTGGAGGTGGCAGATCGCTTGCGATCACGCCGCGCAAGCGCGATAATTTCCACAGGGCATCCACAGCCTTAATCTCAAGCCTATCGGTTTTCGGCCACCGCAGACATGACCCATGAAGACGAGCGTGAGCTCGAATCCGAGCTCACCCGGTTGCAGCAGGAACACCGAGATCTCGACGCGGCGATCGATGCACTGCATCAATCGCCTGCCCCCGACCTATTGCGGTTACAGCGGTTGAAGAAACGCAAGTTGTTGTTGCGCGACCGTATCGCCTTCATCGAAGACCAGATCACGCCCGACATTATCGCTTGATCCGTTAACGACACCGATTGCGGCGCGTGAATCCGCTTGACTCAAAAAGAACAAAAGAGGAACATAAATCCAGCCCCCGATGCCCCAGAGAAACACCCAGAGCAAACGCCCGCAAGGACACCGCAGATGTCAGCCCCCGCCCTTCTCGACAACAGCCACTATGAGCAAGCCTGTGATCAGGCGATCGCAATGTGCGACGGCAATCTGCGCAGCACCATCAAGGCGCTGATTATGGCCAACGAATATCTGGAAGCCGAACTGGAAGAATTACAGGCGGCGATTTCAGCCGGCTGCATTCCCGAGACTTCACGCGGCAAGATGCGGAGCAAGAGCAGCGCCGCTTGAGTATTAAAACTGGAGCAACGCCATGTCTGATGTGACC
>JAEWHT010000080.1 GCA_023387695.1 Pseudomonadota bacterium
ACCGAGAACACCGCGCGGTCCTTCAGGAAGTCGATGGCATAGTCGCGCCATTCGCCGTCGGCGACCATGCGGCCATAGAGATTGAGAATTCGGTTCAGCTCGAGCCGGTTGAACGTTACCCGGTTGAGTTGGGCATTCGCAGCGGCGGGGCGCGCCACTGCGCGCTGCTCGCTCGGATCGGTATCCTCCGGCGTCAAACTCATGCAGCGCCTCCTCATCACTCAGCATGACCCCGTCCGCGAAGACCGTCCCCGGAGCCTCGGATCATGACATCTGCATGATTGCGCCAACTGTTCCCGGCTGCAAGGGGCCTCTTGAAGGCCCTTTCAGGAGGCTGACCTCGCCTCGCCGATTGGTCGCGACTCATGACACACGCAACGGTGGAACTTCTCAGCGGCAAACCGTCACGGGAACGTTAGCAGGAATCACAGGATCGCCGCTTTTCCGCCCACCGCCTGCCGCCCTGCATTGCGAAAAGACTTGTGTGCGTTGACCCGGTCCTTTCGGTTCCGGATTCCTCAGCCCCCAGCCCCCCGGGGTCGAACAGGATCGGGTCTGTGCGCACGACAAGGAGGGCCAACGTAAGTTGGTCCTTTTTTGTTTGTGGCTGGATGTTTCCGCCGCGATGAACGTTTCTCCGAACATCCGCAAGAAAAACTCTCTCGCCTCATCCTGAGGAGCCGCGCAGCGGCGTCTCGAAGGATCGAGGCACGAATGCATCAGCGGGGGCCTCGCATGGTTCGAGACGCGCGCAAGGGCGCGCTCCTCACCATGAGGAGCTAGAGACTGCTCGACGCTGGAGAAATTTCAGATCAATGCAGCGACGTGTACGCCGCGCCCAGCATCGCACCGGGCTTCTCGCGGCTGCCGTCCTGGACGTAGACCACCGCGCCGTCGACGCCATCGCGCGACGTTAGATTCTCGAGCGGCACCGTCCAGCTTTCCGGCTGTCCGTTCCAGTCACCGACCTTGAGCAAATTGCGCACGACGTTGTGGTAGGTGATCTGCTGTCCGCGATTTTCGCCGCGGCTGATTTCGATCGGTACCGATTTTGCGATCGAGCAGATCCAGACCTCACCATGCGAGACAGCCGGCGCCTTGCTCGCGGCTACCGACACGTTGATCTGCCTGCCCGCGAGCGACATCGTCACCGGCACGCTCATCACGCCCACACTCGTGTCGGTCTTGTCGATCGCGTTTTCGATACCGGAGCGGTCGCTGCCGATGACATGCGCAGCACCATTGACCACGACTTGCGGCGTGTAGACTTCGCGGTCGCCGCGCATGCGTGAATAAGCGCGCTGCCGCGCCGAGAAACGTGAGTCCGCCAGCGTGTCCTTCCAGCCGAGATAGTCCCAATAATCGATCGGCATGCTCAGCGCGATGATCGAGGGATCCTTGGCGAGGTCACCGATGACCTTGTCGGCGGGCGGGCAGGAGGAGCAGCCCTGGGAGGTGAAGAGTTCGACTACGGCGCGGGGGTCGGCTTCGGCGGGACGGATGACGGCGACGATGGCGCAGATGCCGAGCGCGCCCGACCATAGTGCACCGGACCAGCGCGAAACGAGATTTGAAGCCATCAATCCAGTCATGTCGAACGTCACACAGGTAGCTCGCTGAGGAAGATCTTATCGCCTGATAGTCACCGTAATCTTACGGGCGCAGCACATTCAACCGTCCAGAGCGAGTTTTTGCCGGGCGGGCCCATCCGAACATACCGCTAAACGCACGAAGGCGGCCTTGTGATAGGCCGCCTTCGTTTAACCTTCTACTCACGTCGCGGTGAGCCACCGTTCACAAATTCGCGCTTAAGCAGCGAGCTTGCGCAGCACGTAATGCAGGATACCGCCGTTCCGGTAGTAATCGAGCTCATCCAGCGTATCGATGCGGCAGAGCAGCGAAACGCGCTGCAGCGAACCGTCGCCGGAGACGATTTCCGCAGTCAGCTTCTGGCGCGGCTTGAGGTCGCCGACGAGGCCACGCAACGTGACCTTCTCGTCACCCTTCAGGCCGAGCGATGACCAGGAGGTGCCTTCCTCGAAGGTCAGCGGCAGCACGCCCATGCCGACCAGGTTGGAGCGATGGATACGCTCGAAGCTCTGGCAGATCACGGCGCGAACGCCGAGTAGACGCGTGCCCTTCGCAGCCCAGTCGCGCGAGGAGCCGTTGCCGTATTCGGCACCGGCGAACACGACGAGCGGCACCTGCTCCTGCTGGTACTTCATCGCAGCGTCATAGATCGACATCTGCTCGCCGTCGGGCCAGTGCTTGGTGAGACCGCCTTCCGGAATGTTGCCGTCAGCGCCCTTGAGCATGAAGTTCTTGATGCGGATGTTGGCGAAGGTGCCGCGCATCATCACTTCATGGTTGCCGCGACGCGTGCCGTACTGGTTGAAGTCGGCCGGACGCACCTGGTGCTCGCTGAGATATTTGCCAGCGGGCGAGGTGAGCTTGATCGAACCGGCCGGCGAGATGTGGTCGGTGGTGATCTTGTCGCCGAACATGGCGAGGATGCGCGCCTCGACGATATCGGTGACCGGCTCCGGCTCCTTCTTCATGCCTTCGAAATAGGGCGGGTTCTGCACATAGGTCGAAGACATGTTCCAGCGATAGGTCTCGCTCTCGACCGTCTTGATCTTGCGCCAGTTGGCGTCGCCCTTGAACACGTCGGCATACTTCTTCTTGAAGATCGTGGAGGTCACGAACTTCTTCATGAAGGCGTTGATCTCCTTCGTCGTCGGCCAGATGTCCTTCAGGTACACCGGCTTGCCGTCCTTGCCTTCGCCGAGCGGTTCGACGGCGAGGTTCTTGGTGACGCTGCCGGCGAGCGCGTGCGCGACGACCAGCGGCGGCGAGGCCAGATAGTTCGCCTGCACGTCCGGCGAGACGCGGCCTTCGAAGTTGCGGTTGCCGGAGAGCACGGCGGCGGCGACGATGCCGTTGTCGTTGATCGACTTCGAGATCTCTTCCGGCAGCGGACCGGAATTGCCGATGCAGGTGGTGCAGCCGAAGCCGACCAGGTTGAAGCCGACCTTGTCCAGATCAGCCTGCAGACCGGAATCGGAAAGATAGCCGGCGACCACCTGGCTGCCCGGAGCGAGCGAGGTCTTCACCCACGGTTTTGCTTTCAGGCCCTTCGCGGCGGCGTTACGCGCGAGGAGGCCGGCGCCGATCAGCACGCTCGGGTTCGAGGTGTTGGTGCACGACGTGATCGCGGCGATGACGACGTCGCCATGGCCGATCTCGTAGTTCTTGCCTTCGACCGCGAAGCGCTTGTTGGGCTCTTCGGCCTTCTTGTACTCGGTGCCGAGCGCAAGCGAGAAGCCTTCAGCGACCGACGGCAGCGCGATGCGGCCTTCGGGACGCTTCGGACCGGCCATCGACGGCACGACGTCGGCGAGATCGAGCGTCAGCGTTTCCGTGAACACGGGATCGGCCGACTTGGCGGTGCGGAAGAGCCCTTGCGCCTTGGCATAGGCCTGCACCAGCGCAACGCGCGCCGGAGCCCGGCCGGAGGTCTTCAGATAGTCGAGCGCGGCGGCGTCGACCGGGAAGAAGCCGCAGGTCGCGCCATATTCGGGCGCCATGTTGGCGATGGTCGCCTTGTCAGCAACCGAGAGATTGTCGAGGCCGGGGCCGAAGAACTCGACGAACTTGCCGACCACGCCGAGCTTGCGCAGCATCTGCGTGACGGTCAGCACGAGGTCGGTCGCAGTGACGCCTTCCTTCATCGCGCCCTTCAGCTTGAAGCCGACGACGGTGGGGAGCAGCATCGACAGCGGCTGGCCGAGCATGCAGGCTTCCGCCTCGATGCCGCCAACGCCCCAGCCGAGCACGGCGAGACCGTTGACCATGGTGGTGTGCGAGTCGGTGCCGACGAGCGAGTCGGGATACGCGACCTCGAAGGTGCCGGTCTTCTTGCCGACCGTCATCTTCTCCTTCTTGGTCCAGACCGTCTGGGAGAGATATTCGAGATTGACCTGGTGGCAGATGCCGGTGCCGGGCGGCACGACGGAGAAGT
>JAEWHT010000241.1 GCA_023387695.1 Pseudomonadota bacterium
TTCGTGCGGAGAGATCACCCCACCCCGTCGTCCATTTCGCTTCGCTCCATGGCCGCCGACCCTCCCCCTCCAGGGGAGGGTAAGAAAGAACGCCATCTCAACACCTTACGCGCCATCCCCCCGCCAGCCGCCGCCGACCCGCTTCTACTGTGCATGGGGTTGTTTTCGACTTTTGCTTTCGAGGCCCGTCATCGGCGGGAATCCATTTGACTCCTCGGCGATTCTGATTCGACTCCGCGCCATCCCCAACTTAACCAAATCCGTCATCGAAACGTCGCTTGTGCGACGGCCCAAAACTCCATCTAGTGCGACGGAAACAAGAGTCCCGCGACATGTTGCGTGAACGGAACAGGACTCAACTGGGAGTCAGCGATTCGGCCGCGATTCGTTCTAGAGTCGTTCCGAAGCTTAAAGCGAACGGGAAAAGCGTCGCAAAGTGAGACAGTTGCGCGAGGTTTGGGGAGGACGCTCCCACACCATCGGTGTCATCGCCCGGCTCGACCGGGCGATCCAGTACGCCGAGGCCTCGGTCCAGCCACGGCCGCCCCAGACTGCACTGACATTCGCCGCAATACCCACTACCTAATCAGCAGACATGCCCTTCTCCTCCTCCCCCTTCGCTTCCGAGCGCGCGCCGTCCGATCGATTGCCTGGCGCCGGCGTCACTGCGGTGCTCGGGCCGACCAACACCGGCAAGACCCATCTCGCCATCGAACGGATGCTCGCGCATCCCTCGGGCATGATCGGCCTGCCGCTGCGCCTGCTCGCGCGCGAGGTCTACAACAAGATCGTCGCGCGCGTCGGCGCGGACGCGGTCGCGTTGATCACGGGCGAGGAGAAGATCAAGCCGAAGCACCCGCGCTTCTGGGTGTCGACGGTCGAGGCGATGCCGCGCGACATCGACGTCTCCTTCCTCGCCGTCGACGAGATCCAGATCGCTTCAGATCTGGAACGCGGCCACGTCTTCACCGACCGCATCCTCAACCGCCGCGGTCGCGACGAGACGCTGCTCTTGGGCGCCGCCACCATGCGTCCGATCATCGAGCGGCTGCTGCCCGGCGTCTCCATGATCACCCGGCCGCGCCTGTCGCAGTTGGAATTCGCCGGCGATCGCAAGATCACGCGCCAGCCGCGCAGGACAGCGATCGTCGCGTTCTCGGCCGACGAGGTCTACGCCATCGCCGAGCTGATCAAGCGCCAGCATGGCGGCGCGGCCGTTGTGCTTGGATCGCTGTCGCCGCGCACGCGCAATGCGCAGGTCGAGATGTTCCAGAATGGCGACGTCGATTACCTCGTCGCCACCGACGCCGTCGGCATGGGCCTCAATCTCGACGTCGACCACGTCGCCTTTGCCTCCGACCGCAAGTTCGACGGCTACCAGTTCCGCCGCCTCACGCCGGCCGAGTTCGCGCAAGTCGCAGGCCGTGCCGGCCGCGCCACGCGCAACGGTACTTTCGGCACCACGGGCCGCTGCGGCCCGTTCGAGCCCGAGCTCGTGAACGCGCTCCAGAACCACATCTTCGATCCCGTGAAGATGCTGCAATGGCGCAACACGAAGCTGGATTTCTCCTCCCTCGGCGCGCTCCAGGTCTCGCTGAACCTCGCCCCCGGCCACGAGACGCTAACGCGGGCGCCGATCGCCGAAGACATGCGCGTGCTCGACCACGCCGCCCGCGACGTCGAGGTGCGCGATATCGCCCACGGCAAGGCCGCCGTGGAACGTCTCTGGGAGGCCTGCCAGGTCCCTGATTACCGAAAGCTCTCGCCGGCCGCCCATGCCGAGTTGGTGACGACGCTGTACGGCTTCCTGATGCAGAAGGGCTGCATCCCCGATTCCTGGTTTGGCACCCAGATCGACCAGGCCGACCGCGTCGACGGCGACATCGACACGCTGTCGGCCCGGATCGCGCAGATCCGCACCTGGACCTTCGTCGCCAACCGGCCGGACTGGCTGCGAGACCCCGAACGCTGGCAGGGGATCGCCCGCGAGGTCGAAAATAAATTATCGGATGCGCTCCATGAACGCTTGACTGAGCGTTTCGTTGATCGCCGGACCAGTGTATTGATGCGCCGCCTGCGGGAGAACACGAGCTTGAATACGGAAATCGGCAAGACCGGCGAAGTTATCGTCGAAGGCCATGTCATCGGCCGCCTCGATGGCTTCACCTTTGCACCGGATGCGGCGGAAGCCGGCTCCGATGCGAAAGCCTTGCAGGCTGCCGCGCAAGCGGTGCTCGCCGGCGAGATCAATACGCGCGCCGAAAAGCTGGGCAACGCGCCGGACGACCAGTTCGTGCTGACGTCCGACGGCACCATCCGCTGGACCGGCGATGCCGTGGCGCGACTGACCGCCGCAGAAGAGGCGCTGCATCCGCGCATCCGCATCATCTCCGATGAGCGGCTGACCGGCGCGCCCCGCGACAAGGTGCAGGCGCGGCTCGATCTCTGGCTCAAGACGCATATCGAAAAGCTGCTCGGGCCGATGTTCGAGCTGTCGAAGGCCGAGGACGTCACGGGGATCGCCCGCGGCATCGCCTATCAGCTGGTCGAGGCGCTCGGCGTGCTCGAGCGTCCGAAGATCGCCAACGAGCTGAAGGATCTCGATCAGCCCTCGCGGGCCGTCTTGCGCAAATATGGCGTCCGCTTCGGCGCCTATCACATCTATTTCCCCGGCATCCTGAAGCCCGCCGCGCGTGCGCTGGCCGCGCTGCTGTGGGCGCTGAAGCAGGACAATGTCGATCTGTCGGCGCTCTCGGGCGCGCAGCATCTGGCTTCATCGGGCCGCACCTCGTTCCCGGTCGACAAGAGCCTGCCGCGCGATGCCTATCGCGTGCTCGGCTACAAGCAGGCCGGCGAGCGCGCCGTCCGCGTCGACATCCTGGAGCGCCTAGCCGATCTGATCCGCCCGGCGCTGGCCTGGCGCGATAATTCGCCCGGCGAAAAGCCCGCCGGCGCATTCGACGGCCGCGGTTTCGTGGTGACGCAGGCGATGACCTCGCTCACCGGCTCCGCCGGCGAAGATTTTGCCTCGGTGCTGCGTGCGCTCGGCTATCGCATGGAGAAGCGTGCGCCGCTGCCGCCGAAGCCCGCCGCGCCCGCTGCTGCGGAGGCGCCAGCGGCTGAAGCTTCCGCCGAGACGCCCGCCGAAACGACGGATGCTGCGATCGAAGCTGCGGCGGAACCCGTCACCGTCGAAGATGCGCCCGGCATGGAGCAGCACGACGAGCCCGCGCGCGAAGAGCCGGCGCTCGAGGCTTCGCCCGAAACGCCGGTCACGCCCGAAGACGCCCCCGGTATCGCGCCGCCGGCTGAAGAAGCTGCTGCGCCCGCTGAGGCTGCTGTTGAAGCTGCTCCTGCCGCAACGGAAGCGGCTGCGTCTCCCGATGCCGCTGCGCCTGCAGAGGCTGCTACCGCGCCCGCCGAGCCGGAGCTCGTCGAAGTCTGGCGTCCCGGCGGCCGTCACGAGGATCGCAAGCCGCGCCACGAGCGTCATCGTCATCAGCGCCACAACAACCAGCGTCCGCAGGCCAATGCTGAGGCAGGCGCCGCGCCCGCCGAGGGCGAGGCTGCGCAATCGGCCGATGGCGAGAAGCGCGGTGAGCGTCATCGTCACGGCGGTGGTCATCGTCGCGACGGCAATAGGGATTTCCGCAAGCCGCGTGAAGGCGGCGAGGGCGCACCGCGCCAGGACGGCGATCGCAATCGCAGCTTCCAGGGCAAGGATCGCGACAACAAGGATCGCGATCGCAATCGCGACAACAAGAAGTTCGGCGGCGATCGTGACAAGGGTCGCGACAATCGTGGCCGTGACCGCGACAAGGGGCGCGACCGCCGGGATCGCGAGACCGGTCCGTCGCTGCGCCCCTACGCCTCGAGCGCTACCCCGCGCGAGCGTGATCGCCCCGTGGATCCGAACTCGCCCTTCGCCAAGCTCGCCGCGCTGAAGGAACAGCTCTCCGGTCGCAAGGAGTAATCCCACGACGACCGAGCGGCAGCGTCTCGACAAATGGCTGTGGCACGCGCGGGTCGTGAAGGCGCGCACCTCCGCGGCTGAACTTGTCGAGTCCGGCCATGTCCGCGTCAATGGCACGCGCGAGAAATCGCCGGGCCACGCGATCAAGATCGGCGACGTCGTCACTGTCGCGCTCGATCGCACCGTGCGGGTGTTGAAGGTGACCGATTTCAACGAGCGCCGTGGCGATGCAGCCTCGGCGCGCGTGCTCTACGAGGAGCTGAGCGACGCAAAACGCAATTAATTGCGCGCCGAATTCATTTCTTGGTCGATCAACCACATAAAGCCGTCATGATCGGGGCTTCCCGACCTTGCAGCGCGGGGCCATCCGCGCTACGCAAGCCGCGACTTTTAAAAGAGCTTTTCGGAGCGTTGGATGACTTACGTCGTCACTGAAAACTGCATCAAGTGCAAGTACACCGACTGCGTCGAGGTCTGCCCGGTCGACTGTTTCTACGAGGGTGACAACATGCTCGTCATCCACCCGGATGAGTGCATCGATTGCGGCGTGTGCGAGCCGGAATGCCCCGCCGACGCCATCAAGCCGGACACGGAACCGGGCCTCGAAAAGTGGCTGGAAGTGAACACCCAGTACGCCAAGAGCTGGCCGAACATCACCCAGAAGAAAGAATCACCCGACGACGCGAAGGAATTCGACGGGATGGAAGGGAAGTTCGAGAAATATTTTTCTCCGAACCCCGGCTCCGGAGACTAAATTCCGGCGCAAACTTAACCCTAATACCTTCGTCAGCGTCGAAAACCAGCCCTCAAGACCCCTAAATCATTGATTTTTGCGGGAAATGTGCTATATTGGGCACATTAAGCTGAACCCCCGGTCAGCCCAGTTGGCCCCGTTGGGTTCCCGTGAAACCAAATGTCGAACAGGGGCGTGGCAGTTTCCGCGCGCAGGCTGTGTCACAGAAAACGCGTAAAAAGAGTACTTCAGCGAGGGCTTCCCATAAGGAGGCCAAAAAAGTCGCCACGGCCAGCCGTAGCGCATCCAAGGGTCGGGCCGCTGCCAAGGCGCCGCCGGCTGCAAAGTCCTCGAAGAACAAAAGAAGCGCAATGCCTAACAAGACTGCCAAACCGGCCGCGAAAGCGACCGTTGCCAAGCCTGCTGCCGCCAAGGCTCCTGCTGCTAAGCCCGTTGCTCCGAAGGCCCCTGTTGCTGCCGCCCCTGCCAAGGCCCCCGTTGCTGCTGCCAAGCCGGCCGTGAAGGCCGCTGCACCTGCGCCGAAGGTCGAGGAAAAGAAGGTCGTGACCCAGCGCCAGGGCTTCAAGGCCAATGAATTCGTCGTCTATCCCGCTCACGGCGTCGGCCAGATCCTGGCCATCGAGGAGCAGGAGATCGCCGGCGCGAAGCTCGAACTGTTCGTCATCAACTTCATCAAGGACAAGATGACGCTGCGCGTTCCGACCGCCAAGGTCGCCAACGTCGGCATGCGCAAGCTGTCCGAGCCCGCGCTGGTGAAGAAGGCGCTGGAGACCCTCAAGGGTCGTGCCCGCGTCAAGCGCACCATGTGGTCGCGTCGCGCCCAGGAATACGAAGCAAAGATCAATTCGGGCGACATCGTCGCGATCGCGGAAGTCGTGCGCGACCTCTATCGCTCCGAGTCGCAGCCCGAGCAGTCCTACAGCGAACGTCAGCTTTATGAAGCTGCGCTCGATCGTCTGTCCCGCGAGATCGCGGTGGTGCAGCACTCGACCGAGACCGAAGCGGTCAAGGAAATCGAGGCCCAACTCGCCAAGAGCCCGCGCCGTACCAACGCCAAGGCGGAAGCCGCCGATGGTGAAGGCGAGGCGGATGCCGAGGGCGATACCGACGATACCGATGGCGACGACACCACGGTCGCCGACGAGGCTGCGTAAGCAACTCGCGTCCATCGCAAGAGATCAAAAGCCCGGCCTTTCGGTCGGGCTTTTTGTTTGGAGATTCCAACACCAAAGAAGTTTGGTGCGCTACGCGCCTTGCGGCTGGGTCCAGATCGAAATCGGCTGCTGAATTCCGCGAACGGCCTGCGGCTCCCGCGCCATGAGCGGCTGAAATGTTTCGGCTGTGCTCCCGAGCTCGGCCTTGGCGCGACTGACGAGATCGTCGCTTGCCACCAGCGCGCAATCAAGCTTGCGGGTAAGTGCCTCGAGCCGGCTTGCCGCATTGACGGTCGCGCCGATCACCGCAAATTCCAGACAGGTCTTGCCGACATCGCCGAGCACCGCCGGGCCGTAATGCAGGCCAAAGCTCACGCGCAGCGGCGGCTCCGAGGATGCCTTTCGTCGCGCGTTCCAATCGTCCGCCGCAGCGATCATCGCCTGGGCGCACCGCAGCGCATTGCTCGCGTCATGCGGCCCGCTGAAGGGCGTACCGAACGTCGCCATCAATCCGTCACCGAGATATTTGTCGAGCGTGCCACTGTGGCGGAATACTTCCTGCTCCATCAATCCGTGGAACTCGCGCAACGTCCGCACGACCTCCTCCGGCGTTCGCGTATCGGCAAACGCCGTGAACCCGACGATGTCGACGAACAGCACCGCGACATTTTGCGTGCGCACCTGCTTCAGCGGCTCGTCCTGCTTCGATAATTCCGCCACGACGTTGGGTGAGAAGTAGCGCGCAAGATTGCCGCGCTCTCGCTCCACCGCGGCATGCCGGATCAACAAATCATTGCTGCGGCGGACCGCGAGAGCCAGGGTCACGGCCACGATCATGAAGACGACGATCTCCTGGATGCGAATGCCGAACCCGATCGCATCGGGCGATATCAGCGCAAACAACCGGTGATCGCTGCCCGCGGCTGTCGCGATGCGGGCCGTCAGCGCAGGATCGCGGTCGGGTTGCCACCACACCCAGGCCATGCCGATCAGCCAGAGCCCGGCGGTCCACGTTCCGACCGCAATCACGGTCCGCCAGGAATAGGCCAGGACGGCGCCAGCGAGCAGGACGAAGAAATAGATGAAGTTGCCGAAATGGTACTGCACGGCGACCGGCCAATGCGCCGTCGCGAACGGATTTGGCACCACGATGACGAAGGTGAGCAACGCCAGGTCGCAAAACATCAGCGCCAATTCCTGCCGTGACACCCCGACCCGCCCAACCCTGACCTGGGCCCAGCCGATCAGCGCGAACAGGCCGAGCAGCACCACGTAGTAGAGTTGTTCCCAAACCGGATTGATCACGACGAGCAGGCAACCGATGACCGCGAGGGCGATATAGCGCGCCCACACGGCGAGCTGCAGGCCTTCCCGCTTGGCGGATGCAAGCGCGGTCATCGCGAACTGAACTGTCTCGGCGTCGCGCTGGCTGCGCGCAGGCGAAAAAGCGGCAGACCAATTGAACCGGTCGGTGAGCATTGTCACGGGGGAGGCTCCACGCTGGGGCTCTTGCAGACAGCGACGGCAACGAGCCGCGGCGATCGGCAGCTTAATGGCGGTTGGTTGCGAGGTCATCAGCCACGCAAGGCGCTTCGGCTCGCAAGCCTTGCCTACTTGACCGGCCGCTTCTCGAGCTTTCTCGCCAGGGTGCGCCGGTGCATACCCAGCCGCCTCGCGGCTTCCGAGATGTTGAAATCCGTCTCGATCAGCGTTTGGTGGATGCGCTCCCACTCCAAAGTCTTGATTGAGGTCGGCCGCACATCCAGTGCGACTTCGGCATTGCCTTCGGCCTTGTGGAAGGCCGCTTCGATGTCGTCGGTGTTGGAGGGCTTTGCGAGGTAGTGGCAGGCCCCTAACTTGATGGCCTCGACGGCGGTCGAGATGCTGGCGAAACCTGTCAGCACCACGATCAGCATCTCCTCGTCGTGGGTGTGCAGCAGCTCGACACAGGCAAGGCCCGAGGCGCCGCCGAGCTTGAGGTCGACCACGGCGTAGCCGAAGGACCTGTCCTTGATCACCTCGCGAACGTCCTCGATCGAGGCGGCGAGCACGACCTCGTAGCCGCGGCGCTCGAATGAGCGCTTCAGCGTGCGGGCAAAACCTTCATCGTCCTCGACGACGACGAGCGAACGGTCAGGCGTCAAAGCTGCCTCCGATCGCGAGCGTGGCAAGCGGCAAGGTCAGGCGGACCGTGGCGCCGCGCTTCCTGTGGTTCTCGGCGGTCACGCTACCCCCCAGCTTGCGCACCACGTTCACCACCAGGAACAGGCCGAGCCCACCACCGGCGCGGCCCTTGCTCGACTGATAGGGTTTTCCCAGTTGTACCAGCATTTCCGGCGCAAAGCCCGGACCGCGGTCGCTGACCGAGAGCACCAAATTGTCGCCTTCGCGTTCGGCGACCAGCTCGACCCACTCGCGCGAGACCTCATAGGCATTGTCGAGGACGTTGAAGATCACCTGCTTCAGCGCGATGTCGGAGACGATCGCGACGTCCTCGCCAAAGGTGTTGGTGAAATAGAGCGTGCGCGCCGAGCGAGCGTCGCGCCATTCCTCGACCAGCGCGGTGACGAAGGCGGTCACCGTCGTAGGCGACGAGCCCTCGCCACGCGCTTCGCCGGCCGACACCAGAATGCCCGTCACGATGCTTTTGCAGCGCTGCAGCGAGGTTTCCATCTCGGTCAGGTCCTCGGCGAGCTCCTGATCGGCGGCAAGGTCAGGCATGCGGCGCCAGTCGCTGAGGATGACCGAGAGCGAGGCGAGCGGCGTGCCGAGTTCGTGCGCAGCACCGGAGGCGAGCAGGCCCATGCGGACGATGTGATCCTGCTCGGCCGCGTGTTGGCGCAGCGCCGCCAGATGCGCGTCGCGCTGGCGTAGGTTCCGGTTGATGCGGGTCACGAAGACCACCAGCAGCACCGCGTTGAGAACGAAGCCCAGCAGCATGCCGGTGACGGTGAGCGTATAGGTCTCGCTCAGCGGATTTGGCGGCAGATCGAGCGGCCGATAGGCGATCGTCAGCCACACGAAGCTCGCGCAGGTCAATGCGACGAGCGACCAGGTCGAGCGCGCATCGAGCAGCACCGCGCCGAGCGTGACCTGCAGCAGGAACAGCGAGGTGAAGGGATTGGTGGCGCCGCCGCTGAGATAAAGCTGCGCGGTGAGCGCGGCGACATCCAGCATCAGCGCCACCAGCAGCTCGTTGTTGGTGATGGCGGCGCGATGGCGCACCCAGATCAAGCTGGAGATATTGAGGAACACCAGCGCGCCGATCACCGCGCCCATGCGGGTGAGGGGCAGCGGAATGCCGAGCCAGAAATGCACGGTGCCGATGGTCACGATCTGGCCGACCACCGCGGTCCAGCGCAGCTGGATCAGCAGCGCCATGTTCTTGCGATTGGTCTCGTTATCGGTGGGTGCTGCGCCAATCAGCTCGCTGCGCGCGTCCGCCTGCGACCGCAGCGTGACCGCCAGCTCGCCGTAGGTGTTCCCGTCGTCAGGTCGGTTCGACGATCGTTCCAGCATCTGATCCCGTCCTGCGCGCGGAAGCTGCGAGGCCACCGGCCGGTTCGTGGACGAAGCGCTTGCGGCGGAACAGCCCGCCACGGAATGTGACAAAAAGCCTGCCGGCCAGCATGAAAGCCAGGGCAAACCACGTCAAAGCGTAGATCAGGTGGTTATTGGGAAAGCGGACCACGGTCAATCCGCCGATGGGACCGTTGCCGGATTGTGATCCGGCGTCGGCATCGACGAAGAAGGGTGCGACATTCTGCAGGTCACGCGCCGCCGCGATCGCCGCAACATCCCGCGAGTACCAGCGGTTGTGCTGAGGCACGTTGTCCCTAAGGAATCCGCCCTTCGGCTCGGTGATGCGCAGGAGGCCGGTGACCTCGATCTGGCCGTCCGGATTGCCGGCCTTGCGCGTCGAGGGGTCGCGCCGCTCGGACGGCACGAAGCCGCGGTTGATCAGGATCGTCGTGCCGTCGGCGCTCTCAAGCGGCGTCAGCACCCAATAGCCGGGGCCTTCCTCGGTGACGGCCTGAACCAGCGTCTCGCGGTCATGCAGGAAGCGGCCGGTGACACTGACATGTCGGTATTCGTCGCTTGCTGCGGTGATCGCCGGCCACGAAGCGCGCGGGGGGATCGGCTGCGCCGGGGCTTGAACGCGCTGCTCGACGCGGTCGATCAAAGCCAGCTTCCAGGCGCGGCGCTCGACCTGCCAGACGCCGAGAGCGATCAGAACAACAAAGGCAGTCAGCGAGAGAGCCGTGAGCCACAGGCGCGGACGCGCAGCCCTTGCGGGGCTGCGCGTTTCGTCGTCCCCGAGGCTCGCGATATCGCTCACTTCATTCCCGTCATCTCGTGGATGGGCATCATGTTGCTGTTGAGGTGGTTCATCACCCACAGCGAACCGGACAGCGCGATCACCACCATGACGATGGTGAAGATCAGCGCCATCATGCTCCAGCCATTCTCGGATCTAGGGCTCATGTGCAGGAAGTAGATCATGTGCACGACGATCTGCACGACCGCGAAGGCCATGATGACCAGTGCGGTGATCTGCTTGCTCGGCAGCGTGCCGCTCATCACCAGCCAGAACGGGATCGCGGTAAGGACCACCGAGAGCACGAAGCCGAGCATGTAGCCCGAGAACGTGCTGTGGGCGTGGCCGTCGCCGTGGTGATGGTCGTCCGCGTGGGCGGCGTGGGTGTCGGTGTTCATCGCAGAACTCCCAGGAGATAGACGAAGGTGAAGACGCCGATCCAGACCACGTCGAGGAAGTGCCAGAACATCGACAGGCACATCAGGCGACGGCGGTTGGCTTCGATCAGGCCGAAGCGCCAGACCTGTACCATCAGCGTCACCAGCCAGATCAGGCCGCAGGAGACGTGCAGGCCGTGGGTGCCGACCAGGGTGAAGAAGGCGGACAGGAAGGCGCTGCGCTGAGGCGTGGCACCTTCATGGATCATGTGGGCGAATTCGGTGAGCTCGATGCCGATGAAGGCGGCGCCGAACAGGCCGGTGATCAGGAGCCACATCTGCGTCTGCGCGATCTTGTTCTGCTGCATCGTCAGCATCGCAAAGCCGTAGGTGATCGACGACAGCAGCAGCATCGAGGTGTTCACCGCGACCAGGTTGAGGTCGAACAGGTCCTTCGGTGCGGGGCCGGCGGCGTAGTTGGCGCCGAGCACGCCGAAGGCGGCGAACAGCATCGCGAAGATGAGACAGTCGCTCATCAGATAGATCCAGAAGCCGAGCGAGGTGCTGTAGCCTTCCGGATGCGGGTGTTCGTCGGCGACGTAGAAGATCGGCTCGCCGGTTTGGTTGGGATTGACAGCGACAGTCATTTATTTGGCTCCGGCGAGCAGTTTGGTGCGCGCGTCCTCGGCCCGGATGACGTCGTCAGCCGAAATGTCGAAGTCGCGGTGATAGTTAAAGGTGTGGCCGATCCCGACGACGAGCATCGCGATCAAGCTCGCAACCGCCAGCCACCACATGTACCAGATCAGTCCGAAACCCATCGCAGTAGCAAAGCCGGCGAGGATGATGCCGGTGCCGGTGCTGCTCGGCATATGGATCGGCTTGAACCCGGTGAGCGGACGCTGATAGCCGCGCTTCTTCATGTCCCACCACGCGTCATTGTCGTGAACGACGGGAGTGAAGGCAAAGTTGTAGTCCGGTGGCGGCGAGGAGGTCGCCCATTCCAGCGTGCGCGCATCCCAGGGATCGCCCGTGACGTCCTTGAGCTGCTCGCGCTTGAGGAAGGAGACCGCGAACTGGATCAGCATGCACCCGATGCCGAGTGCGACGAGGCCAGCGCCGATCGCGGCGATGATGAACCAGATCTGGAGCGAAGGATCGTCGAACACACGCAGGCGGCGGGTCACACCCATCAGGCCGAGCACATAGAGCGGCATGAAGGCCATGTAGAAGCCGGTCACCCAGAACCAGAACGACAGCTTGCCCCAGAACGGATCGAGCTTGAAGCCGAACGCCTTCGGGAACCAGTAGTTGATGCCGGCAAATGCTCCGAACACCACGCCGCCGATGATCACGTTGTGGAAGTGCGCGATCAGAAACAGGCTGTTGTGCAGGACGAAGTCGGCCGGCGGCACCGCGAGCAGCACGCCGGTCATACCGCCGAGCACGAAGGTCAGCATGAAGGCGATGGTCCACAGCATAGGCAGCTCGTAGCGGATGCGGCCGCGATACATCGTGAACAGCCAGTTGAACATCTTCGCGCCCGTCGGGATCGAGATGATCATCGTGGTGATGCCGAAGAACGAGTTGACGCTGGCGCCGGAGCCCATCGTGAAGAAGTGGTGCAGCCAGACCAGGTACGACAGAATGGTGATGACGACCGTGGCGTAGACCATCGAGGTGTAGCCGAACAGGCGCTTGCCGGAGAAGGTCGAGGTCACTTCCGAGAAGATGCCGAAGGCCGGGAGAACCAGGATGTAGACTTCAGGATGACCCCAGATCCAGATCAGGTTCACGTACATCATCGGGCTGCCGCCAAAATCGTTTGTGAAGAAGTTGGTGCCCACGTAGCGATCGAGCGAGAGCAGCGCGAGCACCACGGTCAGGACCGGGAAGGACGCGACGATCAGGATGTTGGTGCAGAGCGATGTCCAGGTGAACACCGGCATCTTCATCATGGTCATGCCGGGGCAGCGCAGCTTGACGATGGTGCAGATCAGGTTGATGCCGGATAGCGTCGTTCCGACGCCGGCGACCTGTAATCCCCATATGTAATAATCGACGCCGACGTCCGGACTGTAGCCGATGTTCGACAGCGGCGGATAAGCGAGCCATCCGGTGCGGGCGAATTCGCCGATGAACAGCGAGAGCATCACCAGCACCGCGCCGCCGACCGTCATCCAGAAGCTGAAGTTATTCAGGAAGGGGAACGACACGTCACGCGCGCCGATCTGCAGCGGCACCACGAAGTTCATCAAGCCGGTCACCAGCGGCATCGCCACGAAGAAGATCATGATCACGCCGTGGGCGGTGAAGACCTGGTCGTAGTGATGGGCGGGCAGGAAGCCTTCAGAACCGCCGAACGCCATCGCCTGTTGCGCACGCATCATCAGGGCATCGGCGAAGCCGCGCAGCAGCATCACGATGCCGAGGATCATGTACATCACGCCGATGCGCTTGTGGTCCACGCTGGTGAACCATTCGCGCCAGAGATAGCCCCAGAGACGGAAATAGGTCAGGCCGGCGAGAAGCGTGACGCCGCCGAGTGCGACGACTGCGAAGGTGCCGACGAGGATCGGCTCGTGCAGCGGCAGCGAATCGATGCCGAGGCGGCCAAAGATGAGCTTGAGAAGATCAGGAGACATGCTGGATCTCTTTAGGAGTCTGACTTCAGGAATCGGACTTGGGACGCTGTCCCAGGAAGAAGGACGAGGACTTCAGCGGCGTGAACGTCGGCCGCTTCAGGCCGGCGCCGAGAAGCGGCGCGGTGTCGAGCGGCGCCTTGATCGAAGCCGTCGTCTGGCCCTGTGGTGCATCCGGCGTGCAGGTGCCGGCAACGAAGCTGGGCTCGGGACCGAAGGCGGTGCCGCGGCGCGCGTACTTGTCGTAAGAGAGGGGCAGGGTGTTGTTCAGGCCCTCATGGCCGTTGCCGCCCTTGGCGTCGATCGCCATCATCTCGCTCTGGCACATCTTGCCGGTCTCGACGCACATGTTGAGGATCAGGCGGTAGAGATCGGAATCGACCGTGCCCCAGCGACGCACCGGTTCGTTCTCGCTCGGCTTTTCCAACTGGAGATACTCGGTGCGGCCGAGCGAGCCACCGGCCGACTTGGCCTGCGCGACCCAGGCGTCAAAGCCCTTGTCGTCGAGGCCCTGGAAATTGAAGTGCATGCCGGAGAAGCCGGCGCCGCTGTAGTTGGCCGAGAAGCCCTTATAGGTGCCGGCGTGATTGACGACCGCGTGGAGCTTCGTCTCCATGCCCGGCATCGCGTAGATCTGGCCGGCGAGTGCAGGGATGTAGAACGAGTTCATCACCGATGACGCCGTGATGCGGAAATTGATCGGACGATCGACCGGAGCTGCGAGATCATTGACGGTGGCGATGCCGTAGTCCGGATAGATGAAGAGCCATTTCCAATCGAGCGCGACGACATCGACTTCGAGCGGCGCCTTTGACTGATCCACCGCGCGGTCGGCATGGATGCGGCCGAGGGTGCGATAGGGGTCGAGCAGATGCGTGCCCATCCAGGTCAGCGCGCCCAGACAGACGATGATCAGCAGCGGCGCAGACCAGATCACCAGCTCGAGCTTGGTCGAATGATCCCAATCCGGCTCGTAACGGGCCGATGTGTTGGACTGGCGGTAGCGCCAGGCGAACAGCACCGTCAGCGCCATCACGGGGACGACGATCAGGAGCATCAGGACGGTGGAGATGATGACGAGGTCGCGCTGTTGCGCCGCGATATCGCCGGCTGGCGACAGCACAACGTAGTTGCAGCCGCTGAGCGCAGCCGCCAGGGGTAGCAGCGCCAGGATCTTGAGACGGGACACGGGCCGAGCCTTTGAGAATGAGTTTCCTTTGCGGGGCCAAGGGGTAGCTGCGGCGCAGCAATCCGGACATTGGACAATTTGTCCAATGTTGCAGTGCGGGATGTTGGGTCAAACAGGGCCAGATTGCCTGGCGTCCCGCCGGGCGGCCGGCTTTGGATTTCAGGACGTTAAGGGCGCACGCATGGCGACGGCACAGACCCCCGCAATGGCGGATATCCACTCGGGCGAGCACGGCCACGACCAGGCCAGTCCCGGCGAGATCGCCATCGGCGTCATTATCGGCCGCACCTCGGAATTCTTCGACTTCTTCGTCTACGCGATCGCCTCGGTGATCGTGTTCCCGCGCCTGGTGTTCCCGTTCACGAGCGAACTGACCGGCACCCTCTATTCTTTCATGATCTTCGCGCTGGCCTTCATCGCCCGGCCGATCGGGACCGTCATTTTCATGACGGTCGACCGCGAATACGGCAAGACCGCCAAGCTGGTCTCGGCGCTGTTCCTGCTCGGCACTGCGACCGTGGCGCTGGCGTTCCTGCCCGGCTATTCCGAGATCGGCGTTGCCGCAATCTGGCTGCTGGCATTGGCGCGTCTCGCGCAAGGTCTGGCCTGGGGCGGCGCCTGGGACGGCATGGCCTCGCTGTTGGCGCTGAACGCACCGGCGTCGAAGCGCGGCTGGTACGCGATGGTGCCGCAACTTGGCGCGCCGCTCGGACTGATCGTGGCGAGCGCGCTGTTCGCCTATTTCGCCGGTAACCTCTCCGCTGACGATTTCTTCGACTGGGGCTGGCGCTATCCGTTCTTCGT
>JAEWHT010000309.1 GCA_023387695.1 Pseudomonadota bacterium
CGGTCTGATGTATCCGAATGCCGACATGCCGATCGTGCTGCTGTCCCTGAAGTCGAGCTACGACGCGGCCGAGCATATCAAGGTCGGGCAGGCGATCGCTTCGTTGCGCGACGAAGGCATCCTGATCGTCGGCAGCGGGCTCACCTATCACAATATGCGCGGCTTTGGTCGTGCGGAGTCGAAGCCCGTCTCTTACGACTTCGAAGCCTATCTGAACGAGGCGATCGGCAACCCGGATGCAGCGCGCCGCAACGCGATGCTGGTCGATTGGGAGAATGCGCCGAGCGCGCGCCTTGCCCATCCGCGCGAGGACCATCTGCTGCCGCTGATGGTCGCAGCAGGTGCCGCCGGCAACGATTTGGGCAAGCGCGTTTTCGTCGACGAGGTCGCGAACGTCGCGATGGCGTCGTATATGTTTGGAGGATGAGCCTTCGCATCCCTCATCCTATGGAGGAGGGAGCGACTCAACGGACGGCTCGCGTGAGCGACAAGCGTCATATCGCGGAGATCAATTTTGAGGCAGGCGATCACGCCATGCCGCAGGATCCGCGTGAAATCGAACTGGCGCTAAGCGCGGCCAGGACGGCATGGGACAAATATCCGTATCTCAAACTGAGATATGGCGAGCGCGGACGGCGCTTTACCGATAGCGATAGCTGTTGGCTCGTCACGCTGGCGCGCGCGCCAAACGAGGCCGCGGCGTCGAAAGCTCTCGCATGGTTGCGAACGGTGCTCGCCAGCCGCGGTCTTCCGACGGTGATCCTTGAGGTGCATCTGCAAGCAATAGCGGTGCGATTTACTGAGCAATTCGGCGAACAGGCCAAATTCGAGCAATTCCTTCTGGATCTTGAAGCCGAACGTCGAGCGTTGTTCGGTGCAGCAGGTAGATCGCACTTGATTGATGCCTTCGATCAGTGCTTGCGGTCCTGCAGCGGTCTGGTGGTTGCTTCAGCGGCAGAGCTGATCACCTCCGCCTGGGTTGATGAACGTGCCAGCATTCCCGGTGCAGTCGCTGCGCTATGCAATTGGCTGACCGATGCGGAGCGCTTCTCGCCAGACTGGATCACCGGTGTCCAAGCGCTGCTCGCCGAACTCGATCAAATGCATCGGCAGACTGCCTGAGGACGAGTCCTGCCTCAGCCGCGGCGCGATGCCATCAGCCCGCGATAGAGCGCGGCATATTCGCCTGCGCGATGGCGCCAGGACACGTCGGTCGCTAGCCCACTCAATTGCAGCCGCCGCCAGGTCGCCTTGTTGTGGAAGGCGGCGTTGGCTTTGCGCAGCGTGCCGGCGAGAGCATCTGCCGTGACGGGGCCAAATTTGAAACCGGTGGCGTTAGGTCCGGTCTCGTCGACGTCAACGATCGTATCCTCGAGGCCGCCGACGCGAGAGACGATGGGGACCGCACCGTAGCGTAGCGCACAGAGCTGGGTTAGCCCGCACGGTTCGAACCGCGAAGGCACGAGCAGCGCATCGGAGCCGGCCTGAATCAGGTGGGCCAATATCTCGTCATAGCCGATCAGAACGCCGATCCGGCCCGGATTGGCGCGCGCGGCGGCCTGATAGCGATCCTGGAGATCGCGGTCGCCGCTGCCGAGCAAGGCGAGCTGCATGCCTTGCTCCAGAATTGTCGGAATGACCTCGAGCAGGAGATCGAGGCCCTTCTGCCAGGACAGTCGGCTGATGACGCCGAGCAGCGGCGCTTCGTCGGAAGAGTCGAGATTGAACTGCTGCTGAAGCACGGCCTTGTTTGCGGCCCGGAACGTGAGGTCCTGTGCGCCGAAGCGATAAGCAATGTGTGAATCGGTCTGCGGATTCCAGACGTCGACGTCGATGCCGTTGAGGATGCCGCTCAGTACGCTTGCGCGTTCGCGCAGCAGGCCGCCGAGCCCCATGCCGCCTTCGTCGCTCTGGATTTCATGAGCGTAGGTCGGTGAAACCGTGGTGATGCGATCGGCGAGTTGCAGTCCGGCTTTCAGGAAGCTGATGCCGCCGAAATATTCGAGGCCGTGGACGTCGAACGAGGCATTCCGGGGGAGGCCGATCGTATCAGCCAGCGCGCGGTCGAACTTCCCCTGATAGGCCATGTTGTGGATGGTCATCACCGTGCCGGGCCGCTGCCCCCCGTCATAGTGCAGATAGGCCGGCGCGAGCCCGGCCTGCCAGTCATGGGCATGCACGACGTCAGGCACGAAGGCCGGAACGAGACCGTGGCCGATATCGGCCGCAATGCGCGCCAGCGCTGCGAAGCGCACACCGTTGTCCGGCCAATCGACGCCATCAGGGGTGACGTAGGGGTTGCCCGGCCGTCCATAGAGATGCGGCGCGTCGAGCACGAACAGATCGAGGCCTTCATGCGATCCGGCGAGCAGGCGTCCAGGTCCGCCGAAATAATCCGGCCAGCGCCGGATTTCCTGCGCGTCCGCGAGCCGTCGCATCACGTCCGGATAGCCCGGCATCAGCGTACGCATCTCGACGCCATGCGCCTTCAGCGCAATCGGCAGCGCACCGGCGACATCTGCGAGGCCGCCGGTCTTGATGATGGGATAGACTTCAGAGGCGACTGCGAGGACGCGAACAGGCGTCATGTATTGAGCCTGTCGATCATCGGCTGGGTGACGAGCGATATGCCCTGCTCGGTGGTGCGGAAGCGCTTGGCGTCAAGTTCCGGATCCTCGCCGATGACGAGACCCTCCGGAATCTCCACGCCACGGTCGATCACGACGTTCTTCAGCTGCGCGCCTCGGCCGACATTGACGTAAGGCATGATGACCGCGTTTTCGACATTGGCATAGGAGTTGATGCGCACGCCGGTGAACAGCAGCGAGCGGCGCAGCGACGCGCCGGAGATGATGCAGCCGCCCGAGACCAGCGAACTCACGGCCAGGCCGCGCCGGCTCTCCTCATCGTGGACGAACTTGGCGGGCGGCGTGATTTCCGAATAGGACCAGATCGGCCATGCCCGGTCGAACAGATCGAGCTCCGGCACGACGTCGGTGAGGTCGATATTGGCTGCCCAATAAGCATCCACCGTACCGGCATCGCGCCAATAGGAGCGGGGATCGCTGCCCGAGCGCACGCAGGAGGTCGAGAATTGATGCGCGATGGCGCGGCCGTTCTTGACGATATAGGGGATGATGTCCTTGCCGAAATCGTGACTGGAGTTCGTATCCTCGGCGTCGCGCTTGAGCTGGTCGAACAGGAATTTCGTATCGAACACATAGATGCCCATGCTGGCGAGCGAGACGTCCGGCTTGCCCGGCATCGGTGGCGGGTCCTTGGGCTTCTCCAGGAATTGCTGGATCCAGCCATTCTCGTCGATATGCATGATGCCGAAGCCGGAGGATTCCGCGCGCGGCATTTCCAGGCATCCCACGGTGACGTCGGCGCCGCTGTCGACATGCTGGCGCAGCATCACCTCGTAATCCATCTTGTAGATATGGTCGCCGGCCAGCACGACGATGAAGCGGGCGTTGTGCGACTCGATGATGTCGATGTTCTGGTAGATCGCATCCGCCGTGCCGACGTACCACATGTTCTCCGAGACGCGTTGGCTCGCAGGCAGGATGTCAAAGCTCTCGTTACGCTCGGGGCGAAAGAAGTTCCAGCCCATCTGCAGGTGCCGGATCAGGCTGTGCGCCTTGTACTGGGTGGCAACCGCGATGCGGCGGATGCCTGAGTTCATCGCATTCGACAGCGCGAAATCGATGATGCGGGACTTGCCGCCGAAATAGACCGCGGGCTTGGCGCGCCGGTCAGTCAATTCCAGGAGCCGGCTGCCGCGGCCACCAGCCAGGACAAACGCCAAAGCCTGGCGGGCGAGCGGTTCATTTCCGGCAGCACTCATGTCATCCTCCCACTCGTCCGGCGCAAGCCGAGTTCTGTCGTAAAGGCCTTCGCGAAGTGCCTTCCGGCTGCGCATCGTTGGAACCGATAGTAGCGGTACGAATAGTCAATCGGGAAGGTGCTTGTTGGTTGCGAACGCACGGGAAGCTTAACGCTTTGCCGTGGCGGTCTGGCCCGCTGGCGCCGTCATCCGCCGGTCAGAATTGAGGCATTCGCCGCTGTTTGTGCGCTGCACGCAAAATTCCGCGATTTGACTTGGCAGATTTGACTTGGCGCAAGGATGCCGGATCATGAGTTGCGATGCTGTTCCAAACGAAACGTCAGACAGGGAGTAAGACGATGAGTATCTGGAAAATGGCAATTGCCTGCTCGCTGACAGTCGGCGTTATGGCCGGCCAGATCGGGCAGGCGACAGCAGCGCCAATGCCGACCAACGTCGCGACCATGAAGGCCGCGGCCGGTGACGACGTCACGCAGGTCTATTGGCGTGGTCGCGGCTGGGGATGGGGTCTCGGTGGCCTAGCGGCCGGCGCGATCATCGGCGGCGCCATCGCAGGCGCGCCTTATGGTTACGGCTATGGCGGCGGGCCGTATTACGGCGGTTACGGTTACGGCTATCCCGGTTACGGTTATGGCTATGCGCCTGCGTATTACGGCGGCTATGGACCGGGTTACGCCTACGGTCCGGGTTATGGTTACGGCTATCGTCCCTACTACCGTCCGCGCCCGTATTACGGCTATCGCTATGGCTACTATCGGCCGTATCGCGTCTATCATCGTCACTACTACCGCGGATATTGGTGAGCGAGAGCGACAACCACACGATAACGCTCGCGCAGGCGACATGCGCGAGCACGATCGCGGCGAGATGTGGCGGGTCGACCTTTGAGGCGAGACCAAACATCTTGCTGCCTTCGCGCTGGTTCGATCCTGCGGCCCCCCGCGATGCGCACGCGAGCATCGAACTGCACACGCAGGTCATTCACAAACAGTAACAATGTTTGAAGGCGCTGCCGAGAATTGCCCGGCAGTGTTTTGGGAACTTCGGGGAACCAAGCGACGTTGCTGCGCGGGGCAGGGCCAACCCGGAGGGTGCCGTGCGAGCGCAGCCGACGCTATTGTTTTGTCTGATCACTTTCTCGCTTTTCGCATTTTCCGTCGCCCACGCCGAAAGCGGACTTGCCTCATACTACGGATACGGCAAAGCCGCGAAGAACGGCGAGTTGACTTGTGCGCACCGAACCCGTCCGTTCGGCAGTGTGCTCAAGGTGTCCTACAGCGGTCGGACGATTCAATGCCGCGTCAATGATCGCGGTCCTTTCATTCGTGGGCGTATCGTCGATCTCTCGGTGCCAGCGGCGCGCGCGCTCGGCATGATGAGTGCCGGCGTGGTACGGGTCTCGGTGGAATAGCTCGGCCGAGGTCGCGGCGGTTGCCGGTGTTGTAGCGTGCTGCACCTACCAGGCTCCGACGGCCATCATCACGACAATGGTCATGCACGAGAGGCAGGCGATCGACGCAGCGTAGAATTCGGGCGTGTTCAACGTTGCCTCCTGAAAATGTACTGCTTTTGAAAATACCGTTGCTGCGACGGGATTATTCCCTCGCGCGCTTTAATTCGGCGCCGTGCTGCGGGTCCATCCCGTCGGAATCGGCGGAATCTCCGTCCGGCTGAAAAACATTGGGATGTTTACCCGTGAGCAGAAGCTGCTTGCGCATTTCGGCAAGACGGGCGCGGCAAAATTCCTTGTAGAGCAATTCGAGTATGGCGGGCACGGTCAGCCCCCAATCGGTGGAATTTACGATCTGAAATGTCTGATTCCCGTTGCACGGCTTCGAAATGCGAGCCGGTTAGCCGCATCATTCAACCAAAGCTGAACGCGATCGGCTGGTTGGCTTTTAGCTATGAAACGAAGCCGGACAAATAATCCAGTTCACACTTCTAGAGTAATTCTGTTTCAAAAAGACTTCGTCTCACAACCAGGGCGCGCGGTCGCGCAGTCAAAACACAACCTGAGCGCGGAAAGAATGACCAGTGGATGCAAGCTGGTCCGACTGCAACGCTTTGAATTCGTTGGCGCTGGTGGCCCTCCTCTCCCGCGAGGGGAGAGGAGAGTGCTGTGAAAACGTCAGCTTACAGGCACCTCATCGTGCCGTCGGGCATGCGTGTGGCCGGGTGGCCGGTCTTGCGGATGCACCAATCCTGGTTCTGGCCGCCGAAGACGCAACGGCCCGCGCCATCGCGATGTTGATTGGGACCGCAACCGCCCAGAGCAAGGGCGGGTGCCGACGTCAGCCAAAGGCCAGCCGAGAGAACAACAATTGCAAACAGAGCAGCAGAAAGAGTCTTCATGAAAACCTCCACTTCTCGTGCGCCACCGTGATGTATGGCGGCCCTCTATAGCACGACCGTGGAACTCCCATAAGCGGATCGGCGCGAGAACGTTGCGCCGTCAGCCTCGTGTCAGGTTTGGCTACGCCCCGTAAGTCGATCCCTTCGGTAGCGGAAACACCGGGTCTTGTGTCCGAATGTTCGTTGGCCACACCACGGAAATGTGTTCGCCGGCGTTCTGCATCACCACGGGTGTCGAGCGTTCGTTCTGGCCGGAGAGCGGCGTGCCCGGCGGGAAGAACTTCACGCCGTAGCCCTGGATGGTGCCGCCGGGCGGGATGTCGACGTCGAGTGCAGCCTTGCGAATGGCTTCGGGCTCGAAGCTGCCGTATTTCTCCTTGGCGACCGGCAGCACGTTGTTGAGCAGCACCCAGGTCTGGTTGAAACCCATCGAGCAATGCGGTGGCACGTCGGTAGCGCCAGTCTTGGCCTGGTAGCGCGTGACCATGGTCTTGATGAGATCGCCCATGCCTGGCGCGAGCTTCGACGGATCGAGCAATTGCGCCGGCACCGGATCGATGTTGCAGAAATTGTCGATGTCGGTGCCGAAAGTCGCGCGCAGCTTGTCGAGCTGGCTGTAACCGGCGCCATTGCCAAATAACATCTTGAAGCGTAGCCCGCTCTCGCGCGCCTGCCGAAGAAGCAGCGTGATGTCGGGGTTATAACCGGCGTGCGAGATCACGTCGGCCTTGGCGCGCTTGAGCTTGGTCACGAGCACCGAGAGATCGGGCGCCGAGGCCGAATAGCCCTCCTTCAGCACGATCTGGAGACCGGCTTCCTTGGCATAGGCTTCGTCCGCGGCCGCGACGCCGACGCCGTAGGGACCGTCCTCGTGGATCAGCGCGATCCTGACGTCCTTCGGCTCCATTCCAAGTTTCGACTTGGCGTGCTCGTTCATGAAGCCGGCAAACGCTTGGCCATATTGATCGGAGTGGATCTGCGCGCGAAATACGTGTTGCAGGTTCTTGTCCTTGAACACGGCGGTCGACACCGCGGTCGTGATCCAGAGGATCTTCTTTTGCTGCTCGACCTTCGCTGCCATCGGCACGGCATGCGCGCTGGAATAGACGCCGTTGATGATGTCGATCTTTTCCTGGCTGATCAGGCGCTCGGCCTCGTTGATGGCAACGTCGGCCTTGCTTTGGGAGTCGGCGGGGACAGGCACGATCTTGGTCTTGCCGCCGATGCCGCCCTTCTCGTTGACGAGATCGATCGCGATCTGCGCGCCGACGGAGGAGGCGACCGAGCCGCCCGCGGCGAATGGTCCGGTGAGATCGTAGATCAGGCCGATGCGCAAATTCTCGGCTTGCGCCTGGGCGCGGGTCCAATCGAGGCTGAGTGTGGCGGCGGCAGCCGCCGTACCCTTCAGCAGCTGCCTGCGTGAAGTCGGCATCCTATCCCTCCCTCAAAACCGTCGTTTGCGACTGTCTTTATTTTTTTGGCGAGTATTTGGAGGGCGTGTCTGAAAGTCAACATGCGCAGTCCTAGGCAATTCGGACGCGAAGCCCGACCAAGATCGCGTCAGCATTTTTCCCTGAGTCTCATTCTTTTTGCTGCGCCGGTTCTTGGTTCGCAATCATGGCGTTGGTTCGCGATCATTCGATTGCGCTGCATCACGCTGCACACGAACATCCGCTTGTCATGTGCGTGTTTTCAGCTTCGTCGCGATGCGACATCGTCTCCCGCAATCGTGATGGCTTTGCTTGACGCGTTCGCGGCGCGGCAAGGTTCATGATCGGCATTCGGCTTGTGCGCATCAGAGGTTGCGTGCCATCCTAGCGGCGCTAATTGCACGGGAAGTCCAATTCCCGGCTCGGCCATTGCGCCGCTTAAGGGTGGAACACAAAAGCTCAGGAGAAGAGATATGGTGTGGACGCTTCGTTTGACGGGGCTGGCTTGCGCTGGCCTGTTGCTGTCCTCGGTCAGCGCCTTGGCAGGGCCCAAGGTCGTATCCGGTCCGGGCGCCGATCCCGCTTGCTTCAAGCCTTGGTCGGCCCAAACCAAGTTCTTCCAGTGGGACAAGAAGCCCGGTCCCTACAAGATCGCGCTGGTCAACGGCTTCGTCGGCAACACCTGGCGCATTCAGATGGTGAAGACCGCGAAGGCCTTCGCTTCGCAGCCGGGCATCAAGGAGAACATCAAGGAGTTCAAGGTCGTCTCGACCGGGACCGATGTTGCAGCGCAACTCGGTGCGATGGAGGACTTCATCAATCAAGGCTTTGATGCGATCGTCACCATCGCTGTGGCCCCCGATGGCTTCGACCGCATCATCCGCCTTGCCGACAAGAACAATGTGGTCGTGGTGCCCTTCGACAACGTCCTCGACACCGACAAGGTGATGATGGTCAACGAGGACCAGAAGGAAATGGGCCGCATGTCGGCGAAGTGGCTCATCGACGAAAGCGGCAAGAAGAGCGGCGACATTCTCGAGGTTCGCGGCCTGCCGGGCAATTCGGTCGACCGCGATCGCCATCTCGGCTTCCGCGAAGTGATGGAAGGCGCCGGCAACAGCTTCAAGATCACTGAAGTGGTCGGCAATTGGGACACCGGCACCTCGCAGAAGGTGACCGCGGATGCGCTCGCGGTGCACGGCCATTTCGACGGCGTGTTCACGCAAGGCGGCTCCGACGGCACCGTGCAGGCGATGATGGCGGCGAAGCATCCCTTCGTGCCGATGTCCGGCGAAGGCGAGAACGAGTATCGCAAGCAGATCGCGGATCACGCCAAGGACGGGCTGAAGGGCATGTCCTACGGCCAGTCTCCGGCGCTCGTCGCGATCGCCACCAAGGCGGCGATCTCCGCGTTGCAAGGCAATATCATGCCGCAGCTGATCTCGATCCCGATCCCGGTTGCGACCTACAAGGATTTGAAGCCCGGCACCAATTACTGGCCGGACCTCAATGCAAACTTCTTCGCGCCGAACCAGTTCACGCCCTGCGGCGTCAACTTCACGGCGCCGGAGATCATGTCGCAGAGTGAAAAGAACACCCAGTGAGGCTACTTGAGATGTCACGGTTGCGGCCCCGCGTTTTCCCGGCCGCCCCGG
>JAEWHT010000002.1 GCA_023387695.1 Pseudomonadota bacterium
GTCCTACCTTGCTCTCGCCGCAGGGGCAGGGCTAACGTCGCGCACTCTTGATTGACCGGACTTGAATTGATGACACGTATCGCCGTCGGCGGCTTCCTGCACGAAACCAACACCTTCGCTCCGACGAAGGCGACGTTTGCGGACTTCCAGCATGGCGGCGGCTGGCCGGCGATGACAGAAGGCCCCGACGTGCTGAAGGTGATGCGGCGCATCAATGTCGGTCTCGCCGGTTTCGTCGACAGCGCTGAAGCGAACGGCTGGGAACTCATTCCGACGATCGCCTGCGGCGCAAGCCCCTCAGCACATGTCACCGAGGACGCCTTCGAGCGCATCGTGAAGGTGATGGTCGACGGCATCGCGGCCGCCGGCCCGATCGACGCCGTCTATCTCGATCTGCACGGCGCCATGGTGACCGAGCATCTCGACGACGGCGAAGGCGAGATTTTGGCGCGCGTGCGCCGTGTGATCGGCAAGGATATTCCGCTGGTCGCGAGCCTCGACCTGCACGCCAACGTCACTCCCGCCATGATGGAACACGCGGACGCGCTCATTGCCTACCGCACCTATCCGCATGTCGACATGGCCGAGACCGGCCGCGCCTCGGCCAAACACCTCGCCTTGCTGCTGAAGACGAAGCTGCGCTTCGCAAAATCGTTCCGGCAATTGCCGTTCCTGATCGCGATCAGCTGGCAATGCACCAACGACTTTCCGACCAAGGGCATCTACGAAAAGCTCGCCGCGCTTGAAAGTGATGCCGTTCCCACTCTCTCCTTCGCGCCCGGCTTCCCCGCCGCCGATTTCCGCGACTGCGGGCCGAGCGTGTTCGCCTATGGCAAGACGCAGGCAGATGCCGATCGCGCCGCAAATGCGATCGTAAAGCTGATCGAGAGTCACGAAGACGATTTCGACGGTAAGATCTGGACGCCCGATGACGGTGTGCGCCACGCCATGGAACTTTCGAAGGGCGCCAGCAAGCCGATCATCATCGCCGACACCCAGGACAATCCCGGCGCCGGCGGCGATTCCGACACGACAGGCATGCTGCGCGCGCTGGTGCGCAACAAGGCGAGCGCCGCGACCGGCGTGATCTACGATCCCGAGTCGGCAAAAGCAGCGCACGCGGCCGGCGTCGGCGCCACCGTGACGCTCTCGCTTGGCGGCAAGTCGGGCATTCCCGGCGATGAGCCCTACACCGAGACCTTCATCGTCGAGAAACTCTCCGACGGCCGCTTCGTCGCGCCCGGCCCCTATTACGGCGGCCGCGAGATGGAGATGGGCTCCTCCGCAGCCTTGCGCATCGGCGATGTCCGTGTCGTCGTCTCCTCGCACAAGGCGCAGCTCGCCGACCAGGCGATGTACCGTTATGTCGGCATCGAGCCAACCAAGGAAAAGATCCTGGTCAACAAGAGCTCGGTGCATTTCCGCGCCGATTTCGAACCGATCGCCGAAAAGCTGATGATCTGCGCCGCGCCCGGCGCGATGCCGGCCGACACTGCGTCACTGCCTTGGACGCGCCTGCGTCCGGGCATTCGCATCAAGCCGAACGGCCCCGTATTCACTCCGAAATCCCTGTAGTCTCAAATCACGCCAACCGGATAGGACCTATGCCCACCATTGATCGCATCGACGGCTATGCCGACGAACTCACCGCCATCCGCCGCGACCTCCACGCCCATCCCGAGATCGGCTTCGAAGAGGTCCGCACCTCCGGCATCGTCGCCGACAAGCTGAAGGGCTGGGGCATCGAAGTGCATCGCGGCCTCGGCGGCACCGGCGTGATCGGCGTCATCAAGGGCAAGGGCTCGGGCGGCAAGCGCATCGGCTTGCGCGCCGACATGGACGCGCTGCCGATGGAAGAGAACACCAATCTGAAGTGGAGCTCGAAGATTCCCGGCCGTTTCCACGGCTGCGGCCATGACGGCCACACTACCATGCTGCTCGGCACCGCGCGTTATCTCGCCGAGACCCGTAACTTCGACGGCACCGTGCACCTGATCTTCCAGCCGGCGGAGGAAGGCCTCGGCGGCGCGCGTGCGATGATCAAGGACGGCCTGTTCGAGAAGTTTCCCTGCGACGAGCTCTACGGCCTGCACAACGCGCCCGACCTCAACCTCGGCGAGATCGCGATCCTGCCGGGTCCCGCAATGGCGAGCGCCGACTTTTTCGACCTCCGCATCACCGGCTATGGCGCGCATGGCGCGATGCCCGAGCGCTCCAAGGACGCGGTGATCATCGCGACCACGCTGGCGCAGGCGATCCAGACCATCGTCAGCCGCAACGTCGAGCCGCTGCAGGCTGCTGTCGTCTCGATCACGCAGATCCATGCGGGCTCCGCCTACAACGTCATTCCCGGCGATGCGCATCTGTGCGGCACCATCCGCACCTTCTCGAAGGAAGTCCGCACCCTCGTCAGCGAGCGCATCCGCACGATCTGCGCCGGCATCGCCAGCGCCTATCAATGCGTGATCGACGTCGACATCCGCGACACTTTCAACGTGCTGGTCAACCAGGCCGAGCAGTCCAAGGTGGTCGAGGACGTCGCGCGCACCATCGTCGATCCCGCCAAGGTGATCACCCGCAGCCAGCCGAAGATGGGCAGCGAGGATTTTGCCGACATGCTGGAGACCATTCCCGGCGCCTATTTCTGGGTCGGCCATGACGGCTCGGTGCCCGTGCACAATCCCGGCTTCGTGCTCGACGACAAGATCCTGCCGATCGGCGCCAGCATGTTCGCTCGGATCGTCGAAACGCGCATGCCGGTCGGCTAGCGATGCAGAAGAAGAGCGTCGAAGAGCCGGTCACCTCGCTGCACGATCTCTCCGCGGTCGATCTGATCGCGGGATATCGCGCCAAGCAGTTCTCACCGAGCGAGGTGCTGGAGGATTTGCTCACGCATGTCGCTGCGTGGGAGCCGCATCTGAAGGCGCTCTATGCGTTCGATCCCGACAGCGCGCGCGAGGCAGCAAAGGCCTCGACCGCGCGCTGGAACGGGGGCGAGCCGTCGGGTCCGCTCGACGGCGTGCCGGTGACGGTGAAGGACAACATCGCGACCAAAGGCGTGCCAGTGCCGTTGGGCGCTGCCAGCGTCAAGCTGGTGCCCGCGGAGAAGGACGCTCCACCCGCTGCGCGGCTGCGTGAAGCCGGCGCGATCATCTTCTCCAAGACCACCATGCCCGATTACGGCATGCTGTCCTCCGGACTCTCCTCGTTCCACGCGCTCGCGCGCAATCCCTGGGACCTCTCCAAGAATCCGGGAGGCTCCAGTGCGGGCGCAGGCGCGGCTGCCGCGGCCGGTTACGGCCCGCTGCATCTCGGCACGGATATCGGCGGCTCGGTGCGCCTGCCGGCCGGATGGTGCGGTCTCGTCGGCCTGAAGCCGAGTTTTGGCCGCGTGCCAATCGATCCCACCTATGTCGGCCGCGTCGCCGGCCCCATGACCCGCACGGTCGATGATTGCGCGCTGATGATGAGCGTGATCGCCAAGCCCGACCGCCGCGACGGCATGAGCCTGCCGGCCGAGCCGCTGAACTGGAAAGGCTTGGAAAAGTCTCCGCGCAAGCTGCGCATCGGCCTGATGCACGACGCCGGCGTCGGCCTGCCGGCGGAAAAGCAGGTCCGCGAGGTCGCGGTGAAAGCCGCAAAGGCGTTCGAATCCGCAGGCGCCGTCGTCACCGAGGTCGACGGCATCCTCACGCGCGAGATGCTGGACGGTCTCGACAATTTCTGGCGCGCCCGGATGTGGGACGATCTGTCGAAGCTGACACCGGCCGAACAGGCAAAGGTGCTGCCCTATATCTATAGATGGGGCGCGTCCGGCTCGAAGCTGTCAGGCGTCGACGTCATTCGCGGCTTCAACCAGACCATGGCAATCCGGACTGCGGCCTCAAAACTGTTCTGCGAGCTCGATTACGTGATCTCGCCAACCGCGCCGAACGTGAACTATTCGGCAGAATGGGCCTCGCCCACAAACGATCCGATGAGGCCGTTCGAACACATCTGCTATACCGTGCCGTGGAATATGTCGGAGAACCCCGCCGTCTCCATCAATGGTGGCTTCGATGCCACGGGCTTTCCGATCGGTGTCCAGATCGTCGGCCGCCGTTTCGACGATATCGGCGTGCTCGGCATGGCCAAGGCATTCGAGGGCCTGCGCGGCGCGCAGAAGCCCTGGCCCAAGCCTCCGGCGAAGTAGCGTCCTCCGTCATGGCCGATGCCCAGTCCGCGCAAGACGGACGGTGCCGACCGTGCGTCTCGTGATCGAGATTTAAGACAGGGAAGGAAACCACCCATGGCGTATGAGACGATCAAATACGAGGTCGCCGAGCAGATCCTCACCATCACGCTGAACCGGCCCGACAAGCTCAACGCCTTCAACGCGCAGATGCAAGCCGAGCTGATCGACGCGTTCGATGCTGCCGACAAGGACGACAACGTCCGCGCCATCATCGTCACCGGCGCCGGCCGCGGCTTTTGCGCGGGCGCCGATCTCTCATCAGGCGCCAACACCTTCGATCGCGACGCGCGGCGCGGACCGGTGAAGCGCTTGGCCGACGGCAAGGTCGATTACAGCGATCCGCAGGTGCGCGATGGCGGCGGCCAGGTCACCTTGCGCATCTTCAAATGCCTGAAGCCCGTGATCGCCGCGGTGAACGGCCCCGCGGTCGGCATCGGCGTTACTATGCAGCTCGCGATGGACATCCGCATTGCCTCGGACGCAGCGCGCTTCGGCTTCGTGTTCTCCCAGCGCGGCATCGTGCCGGAGGCGGCTTCGAGCTGGTTCCTGCCGCGCATCGTCGGCATCTCGCAGGCGCTGGAATGGTGCTATTCCGGCCGCGTCTTCCCGGCGCAGGAGGCCCTCGCCGGCCGTCTCGTCAGCAAGGTCGTCGCTCCCGATGACCTCTTGCCGACCGCCCGCGCGCTCGCGAAGGAGTTCGCGGCGAAGACCGCGCCGGTGTCGGTGGCCCTGATCCGCCAGATGATGTGGCGCATGATGGGCGCCGACGATCCCATGGAAGCGCACAAGGTCGACAGCCGCGGCATCTACGCGCGCGGCCGCTCGGACGATGTGAAGGAAGGCGTGGTGTCGTTCCTGGAGAAGCGGCCGGCGCAGTTCAAGGACAAGGTGTCCAGCGACATGCCGGACTATTTCCCGTGGTGGACGGAGCGGGAGTATAAGTAGCTTCGTAGGGTGGGTTAGCGAAGCGTAACCCACCTCTTGTGTTTCCGCGTTGAGAGAAGTGGTGGGTTACGCCTTCGGCTAACCCACCCTACCTTCTCACTCCATCACCAGCGCCACACGCCCGATCGCCTTGCGATCGAGCAATAGCCGCATCGCCTTGGCGTAATCTTCCAGCGGCAGGCGGTGCGAGATGCTCGGGCGCAACTTGCCCTCCTCCGCCCATTGCAGCAGCGCCTTCAGACGGACCTCACCCAGCGTCGGATTTTTCCGCACGGCCTCGCCCGCGCGCACGCCAAGCACGCTGGCGCCCTTGATCAGCAACAGGTTGGTTTTGGCCGAGCCGATGCCGCCGGTAAAGCCGATCACCAAGAGCCGCGCGCCCCAGGCGATGCAGCGCATCGAGTTCTCGAACACCTCGCCTCCAACAGGATCGAACACCACGTCCGCACCACGGCCGTCGGTGATGCGCTTGACGGCATCACGAAACGGCTCGCGGTCGTAGCGCACGAGATGATCGGCGCCGCGCGATTTGGCAATCGCGAGTTTCTCGTCGCTCGACGCCGTCGCGATCACGGTCGCGCCCAGCATCTTGCCGATCTCGACAGCTGCAAGGCCGACACCTCCGCCGGCGCCGTGCACCAGCAGCACCTCGCCCGGCTCGACCCGGCCGCGATCGATCAGCGCGTGATAGGCGGTGCCGTGGCCGGCGAGATAGGTCGCAGCTTCCGCATAGTCGAAGGTCGAGGGCATCGGCGTGAGTTGCGATGGCGTCACGACAGCCTCATCGGTGAAGGCGCCATGCCGCATCTTCACGATGACCTTGTCGCCGACCGACACGCCCTTCGCGTCCGCGCCCACTTCGCTCACGTCGCCGGCAGCTTCCATGCCCGGCGTGAACGGCAGCTCCGGCTTGAGCTGATATTCGCCCGCGGCCATCAGCACATCCGGGAAATTCAGCCCGGCGGCGCGGATCGCAACGCGCACCTCGCCCGGCTTGAGCGCGCGCGACGGAAATTCTTCCAAACGCAACGTTTCGGGCGCGCCAAGGGCGCGGCAGACGACAGCGCGCACCATCAGGCTGCGCTCGCCTTGTTGCGCAGCAGCGCCTCGCGGATCAGCGGCAGGCGGTCATTGCCGAAGTACATGTCGGTCTTGTTGACGAAGATCGTCGGCGAGCCGAAACCGCCGCGCGCGACAACCTCTTCCGTGTTGGTCTTGAGCTGGTCCTTAATCGCCTGCTCCGAGATGCCGGCAAAGAACTTCTGCTCGTCGATGCCGACCTTCTTGCAGATCTCGGCCAGCACCGCGTCCTGCGAAATATCCTTGTCGCCGCCCCAATAGGCCTCGAACACGGCCGTGGCGAACGGCACCATCTCCTTGCCGAGCCAGATGCAGCCGCGCATCGCCTTCACGCTGTTCACCGGAAACACCGTCGGCGGCATCTTGATTGCAAGGCCCGCCGAGCGCGCCCAGTCCTGAAGGTCCTTCTTCATGTAGCGCGCCTTCAGCGGCACCGGCTTCTCCCGCTGCGCATAGACGCTGGGATTGACGGTGTTGAAGATGCCGCCGACGAGGATCGGCCGCCAGCTGATTTCGGCGCCGACCTCCTTCGCCAGCGGCTGGATGTTGTGGAAGGCGAGATAGGTCCAGGGGCTGGAACAGTCGAAGAAGAATTCGATCATGGCGTTTCCTTTGTTTGTGTTCGGCAAGCTCTATCCACCGTCATTGCGAGCGCAGCGAAGCAATCCAGAATCTTTCCGTGGAAACAGTCTGGATTGCTTCGCTGCGCTCGCAATGACGAGGAGAGAGCGGTGCTTACTTCTTTCCCAATAGTTCTTTAGCTTTCTCCCCGAACATGATCTTGCGTGATTCCTCGTCGAACGGCTCTTTGACGAATTTTCCGATCGCAAGCCCTGCCTGGACCTGCGGCCGTGCGCGCACCTCGGCGTACCAGCGCTTGACGTGCGGATAGTCGTCGAGCGTAAAGCCCTGCGCCTTGTGGGTCATGGTCCAGGGAAAGCAGGCGATGTCGGCGATGGAATAGTCGCCGGCGACATAGGCCCCAGTCTTGGCCAATTGCCTGTCGAGCACGCCATAGAGCCGCGCGGCTTCATCGCGATAGCGCTCGATCGCATAGGGAATTTTCTCCGCCGCATAGAGCGCGAAATGGCCGTGCTGGCCGAGCATCGGCCCGAGCCCGGCCATCTGCCACATCACCCACTGGATCGCAGTGGAGCGGCCGCGCAGGTCGGCAGGGAGCAAGCGGCCGGTCTTCTCAGCCAGATAGATCAGGATCGCGCCAGTCTCGAATACCGAGAACGGCGCGCCGCCGTCGGCCGGTTCATGATCGACGATCGCGGGGATGCGGTTGTTGGGGGAGATCGCCAGAAACTCGGGCGCAAACTGCTCGCCGGCCCGGATATTGACGGGCTTCACGGTGTAGGGAAGCCCCAGTTCCTCCAGCATGATCGAAATTTTCCAGCCGTTCGGCGTCGGCGCGTAATGGAGGTCGATCATCACCTTCCCTGTCATCGCCGCAGGAATAAATGGGCGACTTTTGTTGTTCTGTACCTCGACGTTAAGACATGGCAGACAGTGGCGCAATCATAACCCGCCGGGAGGGACCCATGCTGTTTCCAACCACGATCGCCGGCTCCTTGCCGAAACCGGAATGGCTCGCCGAGCCCAATATGCTCTGGGCGCCCTGGAAGTCGCAAGGCGACGAGCTTCTCCGCGCCAAGCGCGACGCGACGTTGATCTGGTTGAAGATCCAGGAAGACGCCGGGGTCGACATCGTCACCGAGGGCGAGCAGGCGCGCCAGCATTTCGTGCACGGCTTCCTGGAGAAGATCGAGGGCATCGACTTCGCCCACAAGGTCGAGATGGGCATCCGCAAGGATCGCTACAAGGCGATGGTGCCGCAGGTCGTCGCGCCGCTGCGGCTGAAGGGGCGCGTCCACGACTTTGAGGCGCGCGCCGCTCGCGCACACACGAAGAAGAAGCTGAAATTCACCCTGCCCGGGCCGATGACCATCATCGACACCATCGCCGATCGCTACTACGGCGACCGCGTCAAGATGGCCTTCGCCTTCGCCGAGCTCCTGAACGAGGAAGCCAAGGCGCTGCAGGCCGACGGCGTCGATCTCGTGCAGTTCGACGAGCCTGCCTTCAACGTCTATATGGACGAGGTCAACGACTGGGGTATCAAGGCGTTGGAACGCGCCGCGCAAGGCCTGACCTGCACCACCGCCGTGCACATCTGCTACGGCTACGGCATCAAGGCCAACACCGACTGGAAAGAGACGCTCGGCACGCAGTGGCGGCAGTACGAGCAGATCTTTCCGGCGATCGACGCGAGCCCGATCCAGCAGGTCGCGATCGAGTGCCGCAATTCGAAGGTGCCGCTCGATCTGCTCGCGCTGCTCAAGAACAAGATCGTTCAGGCCGGCGTCATCGACGTCGCCAGCGACACGGTCGAGACCGCAGACGACGTCGTCAAGGTGATCGACGCAGTGTCGAAATTCGTGCCCAAGAGCAACATCATCGCCACCACCAATTGCGGCATGGCGCCGATGCGGCGCGACATCGCCGAGGCCAAGCTAATGGCACTCGGTGCCGGCGCGGCGCTGGCGCGTGAGAAGCTGGGCTGATGGCGCTGCTTCGACCGATCCTCATCGTGGCTGCGCTTGCAGTGGTCACGCTGCAGGCGCGCGCGGAGGATCGCTCCGTGCTTCTCAATTGCAAGGCGATGGTGGAGCGCGCGGAGAAGGATGCGAACACCGCGAGCGAAGCAGACCTCGCCCGCTGCCGCCAAATCATTCGCGAATGGGCGTTGCGTGACGCGCGGACGACGGTGGATGAGAACGGGCGACCGCTGCGCTAGTCGAGAGCGCTCGGATGCAGCAGCGGTTGATATCCGGCACCTAACGCGCGCAGAGTGGACGGCGGCGTCAGCAACATCGGGCTCTTCAGCTCGCGCGGCGCACGCGCATAGCCCGAAAGCGACCAGGGGCGTGCCCGTCCCTGCATCAGCAGAAAGCTGTCCTCACCCTGCTGCACCATCGCGCCGTCGGGCAATTCTGCGAGCGGTACTGGCAGCACGTGCATGCGCTTGCGACCGTGATCGAGCCGCTCCCGATGCAGGACGGCATCCATCGCCTTGGCGCTCACATCGCTCACGGCGTTGCCCTTCTCCCACGCTGCGCGGAAGCGGTTGGCATCGTCGCGGCGGCAAAAGAAACAGGGGCGATGGCCTGCCGCAAAGGCAGTGGCCTCGTCGAGGAAAAACAGCTCGGTCCAGCTTCGGCGCGCCATCACCGGGCGCCGCCAGCCGCGGAACTCACACAGGCAGGTGATCCAGGCCGGCGACGACCAGCGCTTCCTCAGCAGCGTCTTGGTCGCGGGATCATGGATGATGCCGCGGTTGCCGGTGAACATCCCGCGATGCGGCGTGGCGACGATCTCGCCGGTCGGCGTGACGCGGTTTTGCAGCGGCATTATTTTGTCGCCGCGGTGACGCGCATCTTCCAGAGATTCCAGACGCGATCGAGCACCTGAACGTTGACCGCATCGGCCTTCGTCGCTTCGGCCGGGGTCAGATAGTTGACCTCGCCACCAAGCGCGAGCGCCTGCGACTGCAGCCGCGCATTGACGTCGGTGTAATAGGCCCTGAACACCGCGAGCTTGACAGAGGGACCGACGGTCGCATCGCCATGGCCGCGCATCAGCACCACCGAATTGTCTGCGAGCGTGAGCGCCAGCGACTTGCCGATTGCGGCATTGCTGACGAGCATGTTGGTCTCGCCGAACTCTTTCCGGATCTCCCAGACCGGCGCCCCAGCACCCAGGAATGCGGCGTTGTGAAAAACGGGCCGCAAGCTCACCTGGCTGATCGAGAACGGGATCACACCCGGCGAGTGCGAATGCACCACTGCTGTCACGTCCGGCCGCGCCTTGTAGATTTCGCTATGGATGAAACGTTCGAGGAAGACGCTGCGGCCCTTTGCGTCGACGACGTTGCCATCGAGATCGAACTCCATGACGTCATCGGCGGTGACCAGCGCCGGCGCCAGCGAGCGCGACATCAGGAAATGATTGGGATTGCCGGGATCGCGCGCGCTGACATGGCCGAAGGCGTCGACGACGCCGAACTCGGCGAGCACACGGCTGCCGATCACGATGTCGTCGATGACAGAAGTACGATCCTGGCTCCGTGCTTCTGGAGCGACGAACATTGCCGCAAGCGCGACGACGAAGCCACACAGTGCCAATCGCGCGCGTTCGGCCATCGCAATCAGCCTCTGTGTTTACGCAGCGCCGTCTCGGAGCGGCGGGTGGTAGGACAGCGCGGTGTCCCACGGGAAGAATATCCAGGTGTCCTGCGAAACTTCCGTGATGAACGTATCAACCAGCGGGCGTCCCTTCGGCTTGGCATAGACGGTGGCGAAATGCGCATCGGGCAGCATCTCGCGCACCAGCTTGCCGGTCTTGCCGGTATCGACGAGGTCGTCGACGATCAGAAGCCCCTTGCCGGTACCGCCACCGAGCTTCATCGCCTGCTCGGAGATTCCCTTGAGGACCTGAAGTTCGCCCTGCTTGTCGTGATCATAGCTGGCGATGCAGACCGTATCGATCACGCGCACACCAAGCTCGCGCGCCACGATCGCGGCCGGCACCAGGCCACCCCGCGTGATCGCGATCACCGCATGGAACGGGCCGACCTCGTTGAGCCGCCAGGTCAGCGCCCGGCAATCCCGGTGGAACTGGTCCCACGACACCGGAAAGGGCCTGCCTGCCCGTTCCTCTGCGCTCAGTTGCGGTGCGTCACCAGCCATTGTCGTCTCCTGCCAATCATCGTCCGGCAGCTGTTGTGCTACCGGGTGATGTTCAATCCCGCCAGCATTTCCTTCACCGCTGCCATCGCGGATGCGAGCTTATCCGCATCGCGCGAGCGCACCACCAGATTGGTGTTCGGCTTCTGCTCCTCGTCCATGAAGGGATAGCTGCCGATGATGGTGTCGGGGTGCGCGGCGGCGATCGCCCGCAGCGGGCTGCCGATATCGCCTTCCCGCGCATTGGCGCGGACCGATTCGGAGAGCATGCGGACGCCGGATTTCAGCTTCGGCGAGACGATGTCCATCATCGCCTGCATGATCGAGGGCACGCCGGCCATGACGATGACATTGCCGATCTTGAAACCGGGCGCCAGGATGGTCGCGCTCTGGATGAGTTCGGCGCCATCGGGAATGCGGGCCATGCGCAGGCGGGCCTCGTTGAGGTCCTGCTCGCTCCAGCGCTCCTTAAAGCGGGCGACCACTTCCGGGTGATGGTCGATGCCGACGCCGAACGCCTTGGCGACGCTGTCGGCGGTGATGTCGTCATGGGTCGGCCCGATGCCGCCGGTGGTGAACACATAAGTATAGCGATGCCGCAGTGCATCCAACGCGGCGATGATGTCGGGCTCGTCGTCGGAGACGACCCGAACTTCCTTCAGGTCGATGCCGATATTGGTCAGGTATTCGGCGATGAAGCCGATATTCTTGTCCTTGGTCCGGCCGGACAGGATTTCATCCCCGATGACCAGAATGCCCGCCGTGACGATCTCGCTCATACCTTAAGTCCCTCACCTCTGGTCCCGACTTTGCCGAGGTAACGCGTTGAAGTCACGCGGTTTTGCTGCCGAAATAAGCAGTCCTCAGCCATTTTTTCAGGCAGCTTTCCGGCTGTCCCCGGCAAATGCCCCTTCTCAATGCTTATAGCGCTGGCCCGCCCCTTGCTACCTCCTCAGAGTCATGCACTCTTGCCGCATGGCCACGGAGAACAGTCGGGATCTATGGCAGTCGCGTTTGACGAAATGAATATTCCGGGTGGGGACCTTCGCCCCGCCTATCAGGAGCTGGCACGATGGCTCAAGGAGACGCCCCCCGAGGCGCTCGAGTATCGCCGCCAGGAGGCCGAGCTCCTGTTTCGCCGCATCGGCATTACCTTTGCGGTCTATGGGGACTCCGAATCCACCGAGCGCCTGATCCCGTTCGACGTGATCCCGCGGATCATGTCCGGCAAGGAATGGTCGGTGCTGGAAAAGGGGCTGAAGCAGCGCGTGAAGGCGCTGAACATGTTCCTGCGCGACATCTATCACGGCCGCGACGTTCTCCGCGCCGGGATCGTGCCCGAAGATCTGATCTTCCAGAACCCGGTGTTTCGGCCCGAGATGAACGGCCAGCAGGTGCCGCACGACGTCTACGTGCACATCGCCGGCATCGACATTGTCCGGGTCGACGCCGAGGACTTCATTGTTCTCGAAGATAATGCGCGCACGCCCTCGGGCGTCTCCTACATGCTGGAAAACCGCGAGATCATGATGCGGTTGTTTCCGGATCTGTTCGCCCGCCACAAGGTGGCGCCGGTCGAGCGCTATCCGGACGAGCTGCTTTCGGCGCTGCGCTCGGTCGCACCGCACAGCGCCTCGAGCGAGCCGACGGTCGCACTGCTCACGCCGGGCGTCTACAATTCCGCCTATTACGAGCATTCGTTCCTGGCCGATAAGCTCGGCATCGAGCTGGTCGAGGGCCGCGACCTCATCGTCAAGAACAATGAAGTGTTCATGCGGACGACCGAGGGCGTGAAACGGGTCGACGTGATCTACCGCCGCGTCGACGACGATTTCCTCGATCCCCTGACCTTCCGTCCGGACTCGGCGCTTGGCGTACCCGGGATGATGTCGGCCTATGCCGCCGGCAACATCACGCTCGCCAACGCGGTCGGCACCGGCATCGCCGATGACAAGGCGATCTACTCCTACATGCCGGACATCGTGAAATTCTATCTCGGCGAGGAGCCGATCCTGAAGAACGTGCCGACCTGGCGCTGCCGCGAGCCAAAGGATCTGGCTTACGTGCTCGACAATCTCGGCGACCTCGTCGTGAAGGAAGTGCACGGCTCCGGCGGCTACGGCATGCTGATCGGCCCCGCCGCGACCAAGGCGACGATCGAAGCATTCCGAGAGAAGCTCAAGCGCGAGCCGGAAGGTTTCATCGCCCAGCCGACGCTGGCGCTCTCGACCTGCCCGACCTGCACGGCCTCCGGCCTCGCCCCGCGCCACGTCGATCTCCGCCCCTTCGTGCTCACCGGCAGCAAGAGCACGACGATCGTGCCGGGCGGGCTGACGCGCGTTGCATTGAAGGAAGGTTCGCTCGTGGTCAATTCGAGCCAGGGCGGCGGCACCAAAGACACCTGGATTTTGGACGAGTAGAGAGATGCTGTCGCGTACCGCCGAAAACCTCTACTGGCTCGCCCGCTATGTCGAACGGGCCGAATATCTCGCGCGCACCATCGATGCGACCTTGCGCGTCACCGCGCTTCCCGCCGCCTATATCGGCAAGACCAATGAATGGGATTCCGCGCTGCTGACCGCCGGCGTCGCGGACAGCTTCTACAAGACTCACGAGGAAGCCAACGAGCACAACGTCGTCGACTACCTCTCGTTCTCCGCGGACAACCCGTCCTCGATCCGGAACTGCATCGAGGCGGCACGACTGAACTCGCGCTCGGTACGCACGGCGCTGACCAGCGAAATGTGGGACACCATCAACTCCGCCTGGATCGAGTTGCAGGAGGTCTGGAGCAAGGGCACCTCGACACGCGAGGACCTCGCGAAATTCCTGCGCTTCGTGCAGGAGACGTCGCTGCGCTTCGACGGCTCCGCCTACCGGACCATGCTGCGCAACGACGCCTATTGGTTCTCACGCCTCGGCCTGCATCTGGAGCGCGCCGACAACACTGCACGCATTCTCGACGTCAAATACCACGTGCTGCTACCCGAAGAGGAGCATGTCGGCGGCCCCCTCGATTTCTATCAGTGGAGCTCGATCCTGCGCTCGGTGTCGGCGCTGACGGCGTATCACTGGGTCTATCGCGAAACACTCAAGCCGTGGCTGGTCGCGGATCTGCTCATTCTCAACGGGACGCTGCCGCGCTCGCTTGCGAGTTGCTACGACAATCTCACGCGCAACCTCGACCAGATCGGCGTCGCCTATGGGCGCCAGGGCCCGGCCCAGCGCCACGCCCGCGGCATCCGTAACCGGCTGGAACACAGCAACATGAACGATATTTTCCAGCATGGCGTGCATGAATTCATTCAGGAATTCATCGCTGACAATTCCAGGCTGGGCGAAATCATCACGAAGCAGTATTTGATCTGACCTTCGGTCATTCCGGGGCGCTCGCAAGGGCGAACCCGGAATCTCGAGATTCCGGGTCTGGTCCTTCGGACCATCCCGGAATGACGGAGCAATAAAACACCATGCGGCTGCGAATCCTGCACACCACGACCTATCGCTACGAGCCGGCGGCGACGAGCGTGATCCAGATCCTGCGCATGACGCCGTGCAGCCATGACGGGCAGTACGTGGCAGAATGGCAGATCGACGTCTCGACCGACACCAAGCTCGACACCCATGAAGACGCCTTCGGCAACGTCACTCATGTGCTGTCCTGTGGGCCCGTCTCCGACATCAAGATCACCGCCGAGGGCCTGATCGAGACCCACGACACCGGCGGCGTGCTGCGCGGCGCCGACGAGCGCTTTCCCGCCGACATGTTCTTGCGCTCCACCGATCTCACCACCGTCAATCCGGCGATGATGGCAGTCGCGCGCCAGTTGCGCAGTGAAGCCGAAAGCGACACGCTCGGATTCCTGCACACGCTGATGTCGCAAATCAGCGATCACATGACGTTCGACGAGGATCCGACCAACAGCGGCACGTCGGCCGCTGAAGCGTTCACCCTCAAGCGCGGCGTCTGCCAGGACTACGCACATATCTTCATTGCCTGCGCCCGCAGCGGCGGCGTGCCGGCACGCTTCGTCTCCGGTCACTTCCTGCGCTCGGACGGCACGGTGCATCAGGACGCCGGCCATGCCTGGGCGGAGGCCTATGTCGCCGATCTCGGCTGGGTCGGCTTCGATCCCGCCAACAGCATCTGCACCACCGACGCCCATGTCCGTGTCGCAATCGGGCTCGACTATCTCGGCGCAGCTCCGGTGCGCGGCACCCGCTACGGCGGCGGCGCGGAGACGCTGACAGTGGCAGTCAAGGTCGAACAGGCCGGCCGCGGCGGACAGTCGCAATCGCAGTCCCAACGGCAAAGCTAGGCCCAGCCGATCAATCGCATCAGCCGTGCTACAATCGCAGGATCAGGCTCGATCTTGCGAGGTACCCCATGGCGACCGTGAAGCTGCTTTCGGACGATGAGCTCTCCCCTGAAGCGCGCGCCGTCTTCGACGATATCCGCAAGGTGCGGAAGTCCGACTTCATCAACAATTTCTGGCGCGCGCTGGCGCATGATCCGAAGACGCTGCGGCGGACCTGGGAGAGCCTCAAGGAGGTGATGGCGCCGGGCGCGCTCGATCCCAAGGTCAAGGAAATGCTCTATGTCGCGGTGTCGATCGCGCATGGCTGCAGCTACTGCATCCACTCGCACACCGCCGCCGCACGCGCCAAGGGCATGACCGAGGCCGAATATGGCGAGCTGCTTGCCATCGTCGGCATGGCCGCCGAGACCAACCGGCTGGTGACGGCACTCGGCGTCCCTGTCGATAAGGCATTTCTCGCCGATGCCGCGGATTGAGGTCGCAGGCCCCCGGGAATCGGGGGTTTCATGCCTCGGCGAAATTGGCTAGTAATTTCGCGCAAACGCGTTCGGGGACTGGAAATGACCTATTGTTGCGGAATCCTGGTTCGGGACGGTCTGGTGATGATCGCCGACACCCGCACCAATGCCGGCCTCGACAACGTCTCGACCTTCCGCAAGCTGCACATCTTCTCCAAGCCGGGCGACCGCATCATGGCGATCGCCAGCGCCGGCAACCTCGCCATCAGCCAGTCCGTACTCTCCACCCTCACCGAGGGCCTGGAGGATCCGAACACGGGCGAGATCGAGACGCTGATGAACGCACCGACCATGTTCCAGGCCGCCCAGCGCATCGGCCGGGCGATCCGCGCGGTGCACGCGACCGAAGGTCCGGCGCTGAAATCGGAAGACGTGTCCTTCGACGTCTCCTTCCTGTTCGGCGGCCAGATCAAGGGCGCGCGCATGCGCCTGTTCATGGTCTACACGGCCGGCAATTTCATCGAATGCACGACCGACACGCCGTACCTGCAGATCGGCGAGCACAAATACGGCAAGCCGGTGCTCGACCGCGCGATGCATTACGACGTCGAGCTTTACGAGGCGCTGAAGACCGGCCTGATCTCGATGGACTCGACGATGCGCTCGAACCTCGGCGTCGGTCTTCCCATCGACGTGCTGGTGGTGCGCTCGGATGCTTGCGATGCGGATCTCAACCATCGCATCGAAGCGGGCGAGCCCTATTTCCACGATCTGCGCTCGCGCTGGTCGGCGGCGTTGCGCGCGGCGCATCAGAACATTCCGCGACCGCCCTACAAGAACGAAAAAGAACCCAAAACCTGACAACCAAAGAAAAGGCAGGAAACAATGAGTGAAGCAAAAAAGATCGCCGTGGTGACGGGTGCGGGCACCGGTGTCGGGCGTGCCGCGTCGCTGGCACTGATGAACATCGGCTTCACAGTCGTACTGGTCGGCCGCCGCCTCGACATGCTCGAGGAGACCGCGAAGCTCGGTCCCGCGGGCAAGAGCCTGTGCGTCACCGCCGACATGACCAAGCCGGACTCCATCGCCGCGCTGTTCGATAAGGTGAAGGCGACCTACGGCCGGCTCGACGTGCTCTTCAACAACGCCGGCATGGGCGCGCCCGCCGTCAACTTCGAGGACCTCAGCCTCGAGCAGTGGCAGGCGGTGGTGAACACCAACCTCACCGGCCCGTTCCTGTGCACCCAGCACGCCTTCCGCATCATGAAGGACCAGAGCCCGCGCGGTGGCCGCATCATCAACAACGGCTCGATCTCGGCGCACGCGCCGCGGCCGTTCTCGGCGGCCTACACCTCGACCAAGCACGCCATCACCGGCCTCACCAAGGCCTCCAACCTCGATGGCCGCATGTATGACATCGCGGTCGGCCAGGTCGACATCGGCAATGCCGCGACGCCGATGACCGATCGCATGGTCAACGGCCCCGGCGTGCTGCAGCCTGACGGCACCACCAAGCACGAGCCGCGCATGGATGCGAAGGCCGTCGGCGATGCCGTCGCCTACATGGCCGGCCTGCCGCTCGACGCCAACGTGCTGACCATGACGGTCATGGCCAGCAAGATGCCGTTCGTCGGACGCGGCTGAACCCAAAAGACGAAAACAACCCCATGCACAGTAGGCGCCGAAAGGCGCCTACTTTTGTTTGGCAGCGGGGGTGACGCGAATTATGCCGCTGCGCTATCTCAACAATCGTCATTGCGAGCGCAGCGAAGCAATCCAGAGTCTTTCCGCGGAGGGATTCTGGATTGCTTCGTCGCGAAGGGCTCCTCGCAATGACAGGGAGAGGCCAGTGGCCTACTCCAAACTCTCCACCTTGCGCAGGCTCGGGAACAGCTTCATCCAGAGCAGCGCCACTGCAACGGTGCAGACGCCACCCAGCACCGCCGCCGGCATGGCCCCGAACAGAGCAGCCGTCACGCCACTCTCGAACTGGCCGAGCTGGTTCGAGGCGTTGATGAAGAGGAAATTCACCGCACCGACGCGGCCGCGCATCTCGTCCGGCGTCGCGAGCTGAACCAGCGAGAAGCGGATCACGACGCTGATCGTATCCGCCGCGCCAAGCACCGCGAGCGACAGCACCGACAGCCACATCCACGACGACAGCGCGAACACGATGGTGGCGACGCCGAACACGATCACCGCCTGGAACATGCGCAAGCCCACATGTCGCGTGATCGAATGGCGCGCGAGGATCGTGGTCATCAAGAGCGCGCCGACCGCGGGCGCAGCACGGAGGACACCAAGCCCGACCGGGCCGGCGTGGAGAATATCGCGGGCATAGATCGGCAGCAGCGCAGTGACGCCGCCAAACAGCACGGCGAACAGATCGAGCGAGATGGTACCGAGGATCGAGGGGTTCTGGCGGATGAAACGGACGCCGGCGAAGATGTTGTCGGCGCTCTCGTCCTTGGCGACGGCCTGGGGGCGCGGCTGGATGAAGCCGGTCAGGATCATTCCGAAGATCCAGAACAGCAGCATGATGGCGTAGGCCAGATGTGGCGCGATCGCGTAGGCAAAGCCGCCGAGCGCGGGTCCCGTGATGGTTGCGATCTGCCCTGCCCCGCTCGCCACCGCCGTTGCGCGCTGGAGCGAGCCCTGCGGTGCAATCAGCGGCAACAGTGCTGCGGTGGTCGGGCTCTCGAAGGCGCCGGCAATGCCGAGCACGAAGGTCGCAATGAAAATTTGCACCTCGTTGACCAGGCCGAGATAGGTGATCACCGCGAGATAGAGCGCGGTCGCCGCTTCGACGAGCTGGCAGAGCTGCACCACGCGCTTGCGCTCGTAGCGGTCGGCGGCATGGCCGGCGACGAAAACCAGCAGCGCGGTGGGCGCGAACTGCACGAGCCCGACCATGCCGAGGTCGAAGGCCGAGCCGGTGAGATCGTAGATTTGCCAGCCGATCGCCACCGCCGCGATCTGGCTGGAAAAGCGTGACAGGCTGCGCGAGAGCAGGAAAAACAGGAAGGCGCGATGGCGAAGGAGCTCACCGGCAGTGACCGGCGGACTGACGGCTATTGGCTGGTCTGGCATCGCCTCTTCGGTCACGCTCGGATGGTCGGCCCTGACATCGATCAGCCCCGCGTGGCTGACGGGGGCTCGCTTGTCAACAGCGGACGGCGCCTAGGGCCATCCGGCATTGCGTTTGCAACGCACCCGCGGCCATAATCATTGGGGCTTTGGGGACATCATGCTGCGGCTGCAATCGACACTCGGCGTTTTCGCATTGCTGCTGATCGCCTTCGCGCTCGCGGAGAATCGCCGCGCGGTCTCGTTGCGCCAGGCGCTGATCGGCCTTGTCGTCACCTTCGTCACCGCGATCGTGCTCATAAAGGTGCCGTTCGTGGCGCATGCTTTCGGCGCCATCAACGACGCCGTCGGTGCCATCTCGGCAGCCTCGCGCGCCGGCTCCTCCTTCGTGTTCGGCTATGTCGGCGGCGGCACCCTGCCCTTCGAGCTGAAGGTGCCGGGCGCTGACTTCATCCTGGCGTTCCAGGCGCTGCCGATCGTGCTGGTGATGAGCGTGCTGACGACGCTGCTGTTCTATTGGCGCGTGCTACCGCCGATCGTGCGCGGGATGGCCTGGCTGCTCGAGCGTACGCTCGGGGTCGGGGGCGCGGTCGGGCTCTCGACTGCCGCCAACATCTTCCTCGGCATGGTCGAGGCGCCATTGTTCGTGCGGCCCTATTTGGCGCAGATGTCGCGCAGCGAATTGTTTCTGGTGATGACCGGCGGCATGGCCGGAATCGCCGGCACGGTGTTGGTGCTCTATGCGACGCTCCTTGCTCCTCTCATTCCCGATGCGGCCGCGCATTTCGTCATCGCCTCCGTGCTCGGCGCGCCGGCCGCAATCCTCGTCAGCCTGATCATGATCCCCGAAACCTCAGAGAAGCGCACTGGTGGCGCGCTGGAGGATCCCGAGATGGAAGTCTCCGGCACGATGGACGCTATCGTGAAAGGCACGGGCGCGGGCATCGAGCTGCTGATCAACATCATCGCGATGCTCTTGGTGCTCGTGGCGCTGGTCTATCTTGCCAATGCTGTGCTCAGCCTGCTGCCGAACGTCGGCGGCGCCGCGATCTCGCTGCAGCGTGTGCTGGGATTGATCATGGCGCCGGTGTGCTGGCTGATGGGGCTGCCGTGGGACCAGGCGATCACCGCGGGCAGCCTGATGGGCACCAAGACCGTGCTCAACGAGCTCGTCGCCTATGTCGACTTCTCGAAACTGCCGCCCGATACGCTCGATCAGCGCTCGCGCCTGATCATGCTGTACGCCATGTGCGGTTTTGCGAACTTCGCCAGCCTCGGCATCATGATCGGCGGCTTAGGGGTGATGGCGCCGGAGCGACGCGAGGAGATTAATGCGCTAGGATTGAAGTCGATCGTGTCGGGGACGCTGACAACGTGTCTGATGGGCGCGATTGTAGGGGTGTTGACGTAGGCGGCGATCCCGTAGCCCGGATGGAGCGCAGCGCAATCCGGGACGGTGGGTCCGCGGAGAGACTTTCCCGGATTTCGCTACGCTCCATCCGGGCTACGATCTGTCATTGCGAGCGCAGCGAAGCAATCCAGAAATGCATCCGCGGAAATGGTCTGGATTGCTTCGCTGCGCTCGCAATGACGATGCTGCGAGACCTACGCCTTCAACTCCACCGTCTTGAACTCCGCCGGCAGGATCACCTCCAGCAGTTCGACGTCATCCGAATAATCCAAAATCATATGCTTGATCTTCGGCGGCTGCGTCCAGGCGCTGCCTTCCAGCATCATCGTTTCACCTTGCCCGTCCATGTAGGTCTTCACCCAGCCCTTCAGCACATAGACCATCTGGAAGTCGACGTGGTGGAGGTGCAGCTTTGACACTTCGGCGGGATCGCAGGGACCCTGCAGGCGGATGACGTGAGCTTGCGCGAGACCGTGGCTTGCGGCGGCGATGCCGAGGTCGCGGTATTTGGCGTAGGCGCGCAAGCCGTCGGCTTTGAAATCTTCCTCGCGATGATGGCTGATGGCGATGCGTTGCTTAGGGCGCGCGGGCTTCTTCGCTGCAGTCTTGGCGGGTGTAGAGCGCGCCTTCGATTTCACGGCCTTGCGTGCGGAGGAGCGCGCGACGGCCTTGGCGCCGCTCCGCTTCTTCACCGCGGCTTGGGCTGCGCTGCGCGATTTTGTCTTTTTGGCCATGGGCCGGCCTCCCTGTTGTTATGGCGAGAGGCTAGCATAGAAACGAATGTCCGTAGGGTGGATTAGCCGAAGGCGTAATCCACCACGTCTCTCTCAACGTGTGGAGCGTGAAGAGGTGGATTACGCCTGCGACTGCGCTGCGCGCAGCCGCTGTCTAATCCACCCTACGCACCGTCAATGCAGCCGGAACACGCCGTCCACGGCGCGCAGCTCGGCCGGCTTGATTAGCTTGGAATGCGCCACCGTCACCGAATGGAGCGGGCCATCGAGCTTCTCGGTCCAGAACGCCAGGAAATCCTTCAGCGCCGGGAATTTCGGAAACATGTCGTAGTTCTGCCAGACGTAGGTCTGCAGCAGCGAAGGGTGATCCGGCATCCGATAAAGAATTTGCGCCGTCGTCAGCCCGTAGCCCAGCATCTGTTTCCGGAAGTCCTCGGAAACGCCCCCAACCCGCAGTCCCATGCCAACCTCCTTTGCAGGAGCGCATTCAGGGGGTGGCTTTTCGGGTACGCGAGCTTACGAGCCACCCGATGGAGATGCGCTCACATGTGAGAAATGTGACGCAAACTGACAATCCATCTCAAGCCCAAAAGTTTAACAAGCTGTTGAAATTCAATGCTTTAGCAGCAGAGACGGCTCCGTGCTAATACGGCCCGGCCATGCGGTTAACGATGGTAAAGGAATCTGGCACCGCGGCCTTCAGAGCGCCAATTTTTCTGCTAGAAGCCCTTGCCCCCGCAAATTTCCTGTCCTATTTCAGCTTCGCCTGCGCTAGCACTCGCTGGCGTAGATTGCTAACACGTTGAAATCCTCAACTCGTGCAAATGCTTAGGAGAGCTGCATGAAATTCCGTCCGCTTCACGACCGCGTCGTGGTCAAGCGCATCGACGCAGAAGAGAAGACCGCCGGCGGCATCATCATCCCCGACACTGCCAAGGAAAAGCCCTCGCAGGGTGAAGTCGTCGCCGTTGGCCCGGGTGGCCGCGACGAGGCCGGCAAGCTGATCCCGATCGACCTGAAGGTCGGCGACCGCGTGCTGTTCGGCAAGTGGTCCGGCACCGAAGTGAAGATCGACAGCCAGGATCTGCTGATCATGAAGGAAAGCGACATCATGGGCGTCCTCGACGTCCCCGCTTCCAAGAAGAAGGCGGCCTAAGAGCCCCTCTCTCCCTCCAGTCATACATCTCAAGGAAAAATCCAGATGGCAGCCAAAGAAGTCAAATTCTCGGTTGAAGCGCGCGACAAGATGCTGCGCGGCGTCGACGTTCTCGCCAACGCGGTGAAGGTCACGCTCGGTCCGAAGGGCCGCAACGTCGTGCTCGACAAGTCGTTCGGCGCTCCCCGCATCACCAAGGACGGCGTCACCGTCGCCAAGGAGATCGAGCTCGAGGACAAGTTCGAGAACATGGGCGCCCAGATGGTGCGCGAAGTCGCCTCGAAGTCCGCTGATGCAGCCGGCGACGGCACCACCACCGCCACCGTGCTCGCCCAGGCGATCGTGAAGGAAGGCGCCAAGTCGGTTGCCGCCGGCATGAACCCGATGGACCTCAAGCGCGGTATCGACCTCGCGGTCGAAGCCGTCGT
>JAEWHT010000006.1 GCA_023387695.1 Pseudomonadota bacterium
GATTCTGGATTGCTTCGCTACGCTCGCAATGACGGGGAGGGGCCACGGGCCCCGCTACGTCAGCACCTTCACCCCGCCGAACGACGTCACCCGTCCCTGCCTGAGCATGACGATCTGCGTCGCGAGCTGGCGTAGTTCGGCGACGTCGTGGCTGACATAGACCATCGGCACGTTGGCCTCGTCGCGCAGTCGCACCAGATAGGGCAGGATCTCGAGCTTGCGCGCTTCGTCGAGTGCGCCGAGCGGTTCGTCGAGCAGCAGCAGGCGCGGCTTTGACAGCAGCGCGCGGCCGAGCGCGACGCGCTGGCGTTCGCCGCCCGAAAGCTTTCCGGGGCGGCGATCCAGGAGAGCGCCGATGTCGAGCAACTCGACGACGCGCGCGTGCTGTGCTGGATCGGCCGCAAGGCGGTTCATCCGCCGCCCATAGTCGAGATTCTGCGCGACGTTGAGATGCGGAAACAACCGCGCGTCCTGGAAGACGTAGCCGATGCGGCGGCGATAGGTCGGCACGTGAATGCCGGCCTTGGTGTCGTCGACAGTCTCGCCGTCAATGACGATGGTGCCGCGGTCGGGCCGCAACAGCCCTGCGATCATATTGATCAGCGAGCTCTTGCCGGCGCCGGAGGCGCCGAACAGGCCGGTGACGCGGCCTTCGCTTTGGAACGACGCTTCGAGCGAGAATTCGCCAAGCTGTTTTTTGACATCGACCCGCAGCATGGTCAGTTCCCGTGCAGGCGCTGCGTGGCGCGGCGGGCGAACCATTCGGCGGCGATCAAGGCGCCGATCGCAAGCCCCACCGAGATCATCACCAGTCGTCCCGCGGCAGCGTCGCCATCGGGTGTCTGGATCAGCGAATAGATCGCGGACGAAATCGTCTGGGTCTCGCCGGGAATGTTGGAGACGAAAGTGATGGTCGCCCCGAACTCGCCAATCGCCTTGGCAAAGCCGAGCACCATGCCGGCGAGCACGCCGGGCAGCGCGAGCGGCAGCGTCACCGTGAAGAACACCTTGAAGGGCGCGGCGCCGAGCGTTTCGGCAGCCTGCTCAAGTCGGCGATCTATCGCCTCGATCGACAGCCGCATCGGGCGCACCAGCAGCGGAAATGACATCACGCCACAGGCAAGCGCAGCACCGGTCCAGCGGAAGGCGAAGACGATGCCGAGATGATCTGCAAGGAAGCCGCCGACAACGCCGCGGCGGCCGAAGGTGAGGAGCAGCAGATAGCCGGTCACGACCGGCGGCAGCACCAGCGGCAGATGTACGATGGCATCCAGCACCGACTTGCCCCAGAAGTCGCGGCGGGCAAGCAGCCACGCCAGCGCAATGCCGAACGGCGTTGCCACCAGCGTCGCGATGACGGCGACCCTGAGCGAGAGCAGGATCGCCGTCCATTCGGCGGGAGAGATGTCGAGCATCAAGTCGTAAAAATCACGTCGTCGGGCTGATCAGGAACTTGAAGCCGTACTTTTCAAGAATGGTCTTGGCGGTCGTCGAGCGCAGGAAGGTGAGATAGTCGTTGGTCTCAGGCTTCGCACTCGTGGTCGCGGCCACCGGATAGATGATCGCGGGATGCGAATCCGCCGGGAAGGTGCCGACGATCTTCACGCCAGGTTCGACCTTGGCGTCGGTCGAATAGACGATCCCGAGGTTGGCTTCGCCACGCGCCACCAGCGTCAGCGCGGCGCGCACGCTCTCGGCCATCGCGAATTTCGGCTCCGCGGCCTGCCAGGCGCCCAGCTTCTCCAGCGCGGCCTTGGCGTATTTGCCGACCGGCACCGACTTGACGTCGCCGGTCGCGATCTTGCCGTCGCCGACGAGCTTGGCGAGGTCGAAGCCCTGCGCGATCGTGACGTTGTCGATTTTCGAATCCTTCGGCGCGATCAGCACGATGCTGTTGCCGAGCAGGTTCACGCGGGTCGGCTCGTTGATGGTCTTCTTGGAGAGCGCGTAGTCCATCCAGTCGGTGTCGGCGGAGACGAACACGTCGGCCGGTGCGCCCTGCTCGATCTGTTTTGCCAATACCGAGCTCGCGGCGTAGCTCACCGAAAACTTGACGCTTGTTTTGGCGGTGTAGGCGGCATCGACCTCGTCGAGCGCGTTCTTCATCGAGGCGGCAGCGAAGACGGTGATGGTCTTGTCCTCAGCGCTCGCAGGCGAAAGGGTCGTGCCCGCGAGCATGACGAAGGCAGTGAAAAGTCCGGCAAGTCGATACATGGATGGCGCTCCGTGCGAGCCCGCGCGCGCAAATGCACGCGCAATTCTGGCGTTGGGTGAATGAGGCGACGGGCGGAAGCGCTGTTCCACGTGTCCCCGCAACGGCTTACGGCCGGCTGGGATATCGCAGCTGCGAAGATAGCAGGCTGGGGCCTCAGGTCAAAGGCGACCGTTTGTCTAGCCTATTGCGCGGGCAGGATCGAAATCGACAGCGAATTGTCCTTGGCGCCGCTGATCTGGAGCACGAACGGCTTGTCCGAAAGCTCGTATTTCATGGTCTTGCGGATGCCGTCGCAATCGGTCGCGCCGCTGAAGGCCACGGGCTTGAGGAAATGCCCGTCCTGGACCAGATCGACCCAGGCGCCTGAGGACAGGCTGATCGTGTAGAGCCCGGCCTTGGCGGCCTTGATGCTGGTGAAGCCGGCAAAGGTCCCGTCCTTCGGCGCCCGCTCCGGCGGCGAGGGCAGTTTTGCTTCCTGAGGCGCAACCAGCCCCAGCGTGACGGCCGAGGACGGGATCGCAGCCTGTTCGGCTCCCGATGCGAGCTTGGCACGATCGGGCGCCGTCAACGCTGCGCGGTCGCGCTCGATCGGCCATTTGAACTTGTCGCAGCCGCTGGGCTCCTCCGCGGCGAAGGCGGAGGTCGCACTGATCGAGAGCATGGCAAGGAGAGCGAGGACGCGCATGTCAAATCTCATCGTTGGCCGCGCGTGGGCGCAGCTTGCAGTCAGTTTTGTCGGCGAACGGGATGCGCATCCCGGAATGCCGCGGGCTTACGGCCACGGGGCAGGGCCGATCTTATCGTACCAGGAGAGGCGCACCAACTCTCTAGTTC
>JAEWHT010000057.1 GCA_023387695.1 Pseudomonadota bacterium
GGTCAAGCTCGATCCCATGGCCATGCTCGGCACCTCCACCAGCATGACCGTGCATCTGCTCGGTGCCGTGGTCGCAGCACTCGCGATCATCGCGATCGCCGATTATTTCTTCCAGTATCGCAGCTGGTTCCAGCGGCAGAAGATGTCGCTCCAGGAGATCAAGGAAGAGTTCAAGCAGTCCGAAGGTGATCCGCACATCAAGGGCAAGCTCAGGCAGTTGCGGCAGCAGCGCTCCAAGAAGCGCATGATGGCCGCGGTTCCCAAGGCTTCCGTGATCATCACCAACCCGACCCACTATTCGGTGGCGTTGTCCTACGAGCGCGGCATGTCGGCGCCGATCTGCGTCGCCAAGGGCGTCGACAACCTCGCTTTCAAGATCCGGGAGATCGCGCGCGAGCACGACATCCCGATCGTCGAGAACGTGCCGCTGGCCCGCGCGCTCTACGCGACCGTCGAGATCGACCAGGAAATCCCCATGGAGCACTACCATGCGGTCGCCGAGGTCATCGGCTACGTTATGCGGATGAAGCGCGGTTTTAGCGCCGCGCGGCAATAAAACCCCCGAAAAGTACCGGAAATGGCCGTAAGCTGGGAATCAGCGTACCTTTCGCCCCTGCCGCCCTTGCGTCTGCGGGTCCGATTCAGGCAGGGAGGACCCCACGTGCCCCGTGGCGCGTTGATTCTCTGCCGACAGGCCAAACCTGCGTGAAATGACCGCTGAGACCGACCACGACCTGTCACGCGAGCCCGTTGCGGCGAATGAGCCGTCGCCGCGCTCGGGCAGCATTGCGCTCGTGCTTCTGGTGGCCACCGGTCTCGTCGCGGTCGCCATCGGGCTGATGACGCTCGGGCGCGCGCAGGCGCAGCCCTATATCCTTGGCATCCTCGCCGTGTTGGCGATGATCGGCCTGTTCAATCTGTTCGCCTTCGCCGCCGGCATCATCCGCTTCGTCGATCGCAATCTCGACGATCCCGTGATGGGGCGGATCGCCGATCACGCTTTCGACGGCCTCGCAGTGACCGATCCGCGCGGCCACGTGGTTTATTCCAATGCGGCCTATCTGACGCTGACCGGCGCCTCCGGCCCGCAGGACGTGCGCCCCGTGGAGCGCGTGTTCATCGGCAACCCCGATGTTTCCGAAGCGGTTTTCCGCCTGCTCAAGGCCGCGCGCGAAGGCAAGCGGCAGCAGGAAGAGGTGCGCATTTCCGGCCAGGACGGCAGCCACGGCCGCTGGCTGCGCATGCGCGTACGCCCGCTCGGGACTGGAAAGCGTGAGGCCAAATATGCGGTGTGGTCGATCGCCGACATCACCCGCGACCGCGAACGCCAGGAAGACGTGTTCCAGGAGCTCCAGCACGCGATCGAATATCTCGATCACGCGCCGTGCGGTTTCTTCTCGGTCAATCCCGCGGGCGAACTCGCTTACGTCAACGCGACGCTGGCGAACTGGCTCGACCATGACCTCGCAGAGATCGGCTCGGGCGGGCTGAAGCTCGCCGACATCGTCTCCGGCGACGGCGCGTCGCTGCTGAGCTCAATCGTGGCGGTGCCGGGCGAAGTGAAGACCGAAGTCTTCGACATCGATCTGCGTATGCGCACCGGCAAGACCATGCCGGTTCGGCTCTATCACAAGCTCGCCTTTGGTGCCGATGGCGCGCCGGGGCCGTCGCGCACGCTCGTCATCAGCCGTGCCCGCGACGAGCGCAGCGATCCCGATCGCGCCGCCGAAGTGCGCTTCATGCGCTTCTTCGATCACACGCCGATGGCGATCGCCACTGTCGATCGCGCCGGCAACGTTGTGCGGGCAAACGCGCGCTACGCCAAGCTTGCGCAGGGCCTTGGGCTCGACAGTGCCTCCAAGTCGATCTTCCGAGCCATCAATGCGCGGGATCGTCATCTGGTGATCGCCGCCATCAACCAGGCGGCCGAAGGCCAGGCCGACATCGCGCCGGTCGAGGTGGCGCTGGAAGGGGCCAAGGAGCGCTGGGGACAATTCTTCGTCACGCCGGTCGATGCGGCCGAGAACGACGCGGAAGCCGCGATCGTGCACATGCTCGAGACCACCGAGCGTCGTGCGCTGGAGAACCAGATCAACCAGTCGCAGAAGATGGAGACGGTCGGCCAGCTCGCTGGCGGCATTGCTCACGACTTCAACAATGTGCTCTCCGCCATCATGATGGCGAACGACTTCCTGCTGAACGCGCACAAGCCGACCGATCCGTCGTTCCAGGACATCATGCAGATCAAGCAGAACGCGACGCGTGCTGCGACCCTGGTGCGGCAGCTGCTCGCGTTCTCGCGGCGGCAGACGCTGCGGCCGCAGGTGCTCGATCTCGGCGATGCGCTGTCAGACCTGACCATGCTGCTGCGCCGGCTGATCGGCGAGAAGGTCAAGCTCGACCTGATCCATGGCCGCGATCTCTGGCCAGTCAAGGTCGACGTCTCCCAGTTCGAGCAGGTCATCGTCAATCTCGCGGTCAATGCCCGCGACGCGATGCCCGAAGGCGGCAAGCTGATCATCCGCACGGCCAATGTCGCGACCGACGAGGCCGGCAAGCTTGCCTACAAGGGTATGCCGGCGGCTGACTATGTGCGGATCGAGGTCGCCGACACCGGCACCGGCATTCCCGCCGACATCCGCGACAAGATTTTCGAGCCGTTCTTCTCGACCAAGGAAGTCGGCAAGGGCACTGGCCTCGGGCTGTCGACCGTCTATGGCATCGTCAAGCAGACCGGTGGTTTCATCTACGTCGACTCCGAGACGGGACGCGGCACCTCGTTCCACATCTTCCTGCCGCGCCATCACGCCGAGCCCGAAGTGCAGGTCGAGCAGCCGGCCGCGGTTGCCGCGATCAATGGTGCTGCGAAGGAAGCCGCGCCGGCAACGGCGGAGGCCAAGCCTCGCACCGATCTCACGGGGCAGGGCACCATTCTGCTGGTCGAGGACGAAGAAGGCCTTCGCGCACTGAACGCTCGCGGCCTGCGCTCGCGCGGCTACACCGTGGTCGAGGCCGAGAACGGCGTCGAGGCGATGGAAGTGCTCGAAGAGCAGAGCGGCGGCATCGATCTCGTCGTCTCCGACGTCGTCATGCCCGAGATGGACGGACCGACGCTGCTCAAGGCGATGCGCGAGAAGAACCCCGACATCCGCTTCATCTTCGTCTCCGGTTACGCTGAAGACGCCTTCGAGAAGAGCCTGCCCGAGGGACAACAGTTCGACTTCCTGCCAAAGCCGTTCACGCTCAGCCAGCTCGTGGCGGCGGTGAAGGAGACGATGACGAAGCAGGGGTGAGGGCGCTGTCGCGCTCGCAACGACGCCCCAAACCCCGTTCATCGTGAATCGAATTTCCGCCGGTAGCCGGCGACCACAGTTCCCCGCTCCCCCGGCCAAACCCCCGGTAAATATGGGCTTTTGCCACATCCCCGCGACTGAGGGCCGCAGCCGGGGGTTCCGAAACCGGCTTTCTTTTTGTAGAAGGCTGCCCATCTTAATGGCACGTCCCCATGCCGGGGATTTGGGAAACGCACATGACTTTCTCGCAATGGTCCCGCACTCTCGTGAAGACGATTGCCGTCGTTCTGGCGCTCGCGCTGCCGACGGCGCTTGCGATCTCGTCCGCTGACGCCCGCGTCGGCGGCGGCTTCTCGTCGGGTTCACGCGGTTCGCGCACTTTCTCGGCCCCGCCGTCGACGACGACTGCGCCGGGCTCAACCTCGCAATTCAACCGCACCTTCACCCAGCCGGGCGCGGGCATGAACACGGCTGCGCCGGCGCGCGGCGGCCTGTTCGGCCGTGGCGGCGGCTTCCTCGGTGGTCTTGCGGCTGGCTTCCTCGGCGCAGGCCTTCTGGGCATGCTGTTCGGTGGTGGCCTGTTCGGCGGCCTCGGTGGCCTGTCGTCGATCCTGGGTCTGATCATCCAGATCGTGCTGGTCGTGTTCGTGGTGCGTCTGGCGATGTCCTGGTGGCAGCGCCGTAACGCGCCGCAGGCGGCCTATGCCGGCGCTGATGCCGGTTCGGGACCGCAGACGAACTATCGCAGCGGTCTCGGCGGCGGACTTGGTTCGGGTCTCGGCGGTGGTCTTGGCGGCGGCTTCGGCTTCGGCGCCAACAATGCGCCGCTCGAGATCAAGCCTGACGACTACGAGGCGTTCGAGCGTCTGCTCGGCGACATCCAGGCCGCCTGGTCGAACGAGGACGTGGCCAAGCTGCACACGCTCGCGACGCCGGAAATGGTCTCCTATTTCGAGCGTGATCTCGCGGAGAACCGCGCGCGCAACGCCGTCAACAAGGTGACCAACGTCAAGCTGCTGCAGGGCGACCTCGCGGAGGCCTGGCGTGAAGGCGAGACCGACTATGCGACGGTGGCGATGCGCTTCGCGCTCACCGACAAGACGGTCGACCGCAACACCGGCGCACTCGTTGCCGGCAGCGAGCAGCCGACCGAGGTCACCGAAGTCTGGACCTTCGCCCGCCGCTCGGGCAGCCCGTGGGAATTGTCGGCGATCCAGCAGACGAATTGATCGCACGCAGAACAACAAACGAGGGCGTCGTGCTTCGGTACGGCGCCCTTTTTGTTTGATGGCCCATTCTCTCTCCCAGTCATTGCGAGGAGCCCTTGCGACGAAGCAATCCAGAATGCCTCCGCGGTGAGATTCTGGATTGCGTCGCTCCGCTCGCAATGACGGAGTGTGTGGCGCGGCCGTTCTGTCTCGCACTGACGGAACCTTGCGGTGCGTGCTACATTGGCCCCAACTCGCCAATACTCACGGACCTCTTCCATGAAATACGAGCTCTATTACTGGCCCGAGATCCAGGGCCGCGGCGAATATGTGCGGCTGGCGCTGGAGGAGGCGGGGGCGGCTTACGACGACGTCGCGCGTGGTCCGCGCGGTACGGCTGCGATGATGAAGATGATGGAGGCCCACAAGGGCACACCACCTTTTGCTCCACCTTTCCTGAAATCCGGCAAGCTCATCATCGGCCAGACAGCCAACATCCTGTTCTATCTCGGCGCCCGTCATGGGCTTACGCCGAAGACCGAAGCTGGAAAACTCTGGGTGCATCAGCTTCAATTGACGATCACCGACTTCGTGCTGGAGATCCACGACACTCATCATCCGCTCGGGCCGTCGCTGTACTATGAAGACCAGAAGGCGCCGGCGAAGAAGCGGACGGCCGAGTTCTGGAACGAGCGCGTGCCGAAATATCTCGGCTATTTCGAGCAGCTTCTCGACGACAATGGTGGCGCCTATGTCACCGGCCGCAGGCTGACCTATGTTGATCTCTCGCTGTTCCAGATCGTCGCCGGCCTGCGCTATGCTTTCCCGAAACGGATGAAGGCGTTCGAGAAAGAGATTCCCGGCCTCATCGGTCTTCATGACCGCGTCGCTGCGCGACCAAACATCAAGGCCTATCTCGCAAGCGAGCGCCGCATTCCCTTCAACGAGCAGGGCATCTTCCGACGCTATCGCGAGCTGGACGCCTGAATCACCAGACGCCCGGCAACAGCCGATAGCGCACGCGCGCCGCATAGTCGGAATAGCCGGGCAGTCCCGCGCGCAGCGTGCGCTCCTCGATGCCAATGCGGACCGCAAGCAGGAGCAGGAGGGCAGGCGCCACCGCAAGCCCCCACCATGAGCCCAACAGCAGCGGCACGCCGGCAAAGAACAGCATCATGCCGGTGTACATGGGGTGGCGGACATGGGCGTAGGGCCCGGTCGAGATCACGTGCTGCGCGCGGTCGGCCTGCAATTTCACGACGGGCGCGGCGAACGAGTTCTCGCGGAACACCCACATCGTGAACAGCGTGCAGGCGAGATACAGCACCAGGCCGAGAACCTGCAATGCGAGAGGTACATTGGAGGCAAGAGAACGCCTGTCGAGACCGATGACGATCAGCCAGGCCAGGATGGCCGCAATGAAAGCGATGATGAAGGCCTTGTCGGCGGCTGGCTGATCCCTCTGGATCACCGGGCGGAGACGCTCCGCGAGGAGGGCTGGGTCGCTCCGGTAGAGCCACCAGCCGCAGAGTGGGCCGAGTGCGGCGGAGGTGACAAGGAACACCCAGGCCGACGGCCAATGCAGCGTGCCGGCGGATGCGAACAACAGCGCACCCATTCCTGCGGTGAAGATCGTATTCTGCAAAATGAGGCGTGCGATCATGCGCGGTTCCCCGGGCAGTCTCGCATGAGTCTGGCTGCGCTATCCGGCAAAGATACGGCCGGACACGCGAAAGGCCCGGTCAACCGGACCGGGCGATCATCGCGGGCAGTCCCGGTCAGGCGAGCTGATCGATCCGCGTGCCCTGGCCCGGCGGCAGCGGCGCGGGCGGCGTCGGCCTATAGGTCGGGTCCGTGTCCTGGGTCTTGGTCTGGTTGTCCGGCTGCTTGGTCGTGTCGTAGCTCGGGACCACGACCGTCACAGGCGGCGGCGCAACGCTTGAAACGCTCATCCACATATCCTCACAGATTGAAACAATTGACCTTGCCCCGGAGGGGACGAAAGGTCCGTCAAGCCAATCGTTAAAATGCGAGGGATCTGGTGGCGCTTTTCTCGCTCGGCGTTGCCGTGTCCAGCGAGAGGGGAGTTCTCTCCTCGTCATTGCGAGCGCAGCGAAGCAATCCAGAATCCCTCAGCGGAAAGACTCTGGATTGCTTCGCTACGCTCGCAATGACGGAGTGTGCGGTGAGTAGCACGGCCTACTCGTCCTTCGGCCGCGTGATCGCGATCGATGCGTCCGTTTTCGTTCGCGTGCATTCCATGTTGAGGCGCTTGTAGCGCATCGTGATCTTGTCGCCGCGCAGGAGACCCATGCGCTTCAGGCAGCGCGTCGCGCCTGTCGTGGTGTCGTCCTTCGTCACGGTGAAGATGATCGCGGCCGCGGAGGCGACCAGATCGTAGAACTGCGGCGTCGGCTTGCGGTCGCCCTTGGCATAGAGCTCGTTGGAATAGGTCTGGCCCTGGGAGCGGCAGCCGAGCGACAGCTCCTTCGCCGCCGGGTGGGTCAGGTAGATGATGTTGGCGGCCTTGAAGTTGACCTTCAGCCCGTCGATGCCGCCAGCGAGCTGCTTGGCGATATCGTCGCACTGGTCGGCGCGCGCAGGTGCCGCGAGGGTCACAAGGCCGATGATTGCGGCGGCGACCAACATCGCGCCGCGGACGTGCAGTCTGGAAATCATGATGAAAAGCCCCTTAGGGCGTGCATTCAACCGTTGCCGCGCGCGAAGTGCAAGGGGTGCAACCGGCTCGACTGGGCACAACTACAGCTATCGAAGGTGGCAGCAGAAATGGCCACGACGGCGCCGAATCGGGATGCCCCGGCCGCGCCAGAGCGCCTTCCCTTTGCGGCAAAAAAGCTTAGAACGCTTCTATGCTAGGGGGCCCGCACGAGGGCTCCAAAACCCCGAGATCCGCTCCATGAACGCTCCCACCGCCTTCCCCGACGCCTCGAAGCCCGTTCCGCCCTACAAGCACACCCCGCTGTTCCCGTTGGGCAAGGACGAGACGCCCTACAAAAAGATCACGGCCGAGGGTGTCCGGGTCGAGAAGGTCCTGGGGAAAGACATGCTGGTGGTGTCGCGCGAAGCGTTGCGTGCGCTTTCGGAGGCGGCTTTTGGCGACATCAATCATTATCTGCGTCCCGGCCACCTGAAGCAGCTCCGCGCGATCCTGGAGGACGGCGAGGCGAGCCCGAACGATAAGTTCGTCGCGCTCGACTTCCTGAAGAACGCCAACATCGCCGCTGGCGGCGTGCTGCCGATGTGTCAGGACACCGGCACCGCGATCATCATGGGCAAGAAGGGCTGCAACGTCATCAGCGACGGTGACGACGAGGCCGCTTTGTCGGAAGGCGCGCGCGATGCGTATCTGCGCCGCAACCTGCGCTACTCACAGGTTGCTCCACTCTCGATGTACGAGGAGAAGAACACCGCCAACAACATGCCGGCGCAGTGCGAGATCTACGCCGAGGGTGACGACGCCTACAAGTTCATGTTCATGGCGAAAGGCGGCGGCAGCGCCAACAAGAGCTTCCTGTTCCAGGCAACACCCTCGGTGCTGACCAAGGACCGGCTGCTTGCCTTCCTGAAGGAGAAGGTGCTGACGCTGGGCACCGCGGCGTGCCCGCCTTATCACCTCGCGATCGTGATCGGCGGCACGTCGGCCGAGCTCTGCATGAAGACGGTGAAGCTCGCGTCCGCCCGCTATCTCGATGCGCTGCCGACTCACGGCTCGCCGGACGGCAACGCGTTCCGCGATCTCGAGATGGAGCAGGAAATTCTGAAGATGACGCAGTCGCTCGGCGTCGGCGCACAGTTCGGCGGAAAGTATTTCTGCCACGACGTGCGCGTGATCCGCATGCCGCGTCACGGCGCCTCGCTGCCGATCGGGCTCGGCGTGTCCTGCTCGGCCGACCGCCAGGTGCTCGGCAAGATCACCAAGGACGGCGTCTATCTCGAGGAGCTTGAGCATAATCCCGCGCAGTATCTGCCGCAGGTGGAGGAGACGCTTGGCGGCGAGGTCGTCAAGATCGACCTCAACCAGCCGATGAAGGATATTCTGGCGACGTTCTCGAAGAACCCGATCAAGACCCGCGTCTCGATGACCGGCACCATGATCGTCGCGCGCGATAGCGCGCATGCCAAGCTGCGCGAGCGGCTGGAGAAGGGCGAACCGCTGCCGGATTACTTCAAGAACCATCCGGTCTATTACGCCGGTCCCGCCAAGACGCCCGAGGGCTATGCCTCCGGTGCGTTCGGTCCGACCACCGCGGGGCGCATGGATTCCTTCGTCGACCAATTCCAGGCCGCCGGCGGCTCGATGGTGATGGTGGCGAAGGGCAATCGCGCGCCTGCCGTGCGCGAGGCCTGCAAGAAATATGGCGGCTTCTATCTCGGCTCGATCGGTGGTGCGGCGGCGAACCTCGCCGAGCACTGCATCAAGAAGGTCGAGGTGCTCGAATATCCCGAGCTCGGCATGGAAGCGATCTGGCGCATCGAAGTCGTCGACTTCCCCGCGTTCATCATCATCGATGACAAGGGGAACGACTTCTTCAAGGAGTTGAATCTGGGCTAGTGCCGCTTTCCCCGGACGCAGCGCAGCATGAAATGCTGCGCTGCTGATCCGGCGTCCATTGTGGCTGTAGGTCCCGGCTCTGCGGAGCAGCGTTGCACGCTGCGCCGCGTCCGGGACACGAGACGATTGCCTAGGCGCGTGCGCCGGTGAAGGGGAAGCTGCCCATCGGGCCGATGCCCATCTCGCCGTTGATGTTGTCGCCGGCAACCGTGCCGGTGAATTCCAGCGTCAGCGGCATCGGGTTGGTGATCGAGACTTTCCAGGCGACGCTGTCGCCGTTGACGGTGCCGTCAAAGATCTCGGCGGAATTGCCTTCCGCGCCCTGCGTGCCCGTGAGCGTGCCGCCCGCGGCCTTGAGGCTCAACGTTGCCTGGCGTTCGCCCATCGGCGTCGTCATGGTCAAATTCCAATTGCCGTCCACGGCCATTCGCATCTCCCGAACATTGTCCCGGCGGGCCGCGATGATCCGCAGCCAGTCCTCAGCTTGAGCCTATAGCGCAACTCGCGGCGGGTTCCTAACGCCCCTTCGAGGTATCTCGCGGCGCGGCATTCAGGCGCGGGCCGCGGCGCGTCGGCGGCTGGTGACGACGAGCCGAAACACCACATACTGCACGGCAAAGGCCAGGGCCTTGGCGCCGCCTGCGACCGCGGAGATGTAGAACGCCCACAGTTTCAGATCACCGGTGGCGGCGACCGCGATCGTGCCGGCGCCGAGGACGAACATCAGCGCGGCCCAGGCATAGCCCGCAGCGGTGACATATTCCGGCGCGGTCTCGACCACCATCGGCGGCATGTAGCGCAGCATCCAGCCGCGCTTGAGCATGATCACGCCGATTGCGAAATGCGCAATCGCCGGCTTCGCCATCACGAAGCGGGGATCGTTGGTCAGCAGCGTGACCGTACCGAGCACGATGACGAGCGCGAGGCTCGCATAGGTCATGTAGCCGAGCTCGCGTCCCTTGACGCGGGCGTAGATCACTTGCGCGATTGCGCCGGCAATCGCCACTGAGGTCGCGAGGATGACGTTGTCGGTGATCAGATAGATCACCAGGAAGACGATGGCCGACAGGAAGTCGGAGGCGAGGCGGGCGAATACGTCCTTCATTGTCGGTCCTGTCTCACTTGCCTATCTCACTTGGCTTCGGTCAGCGCGCCAACCGGCGCACCATACTTGATCTGGCGATATTCGGGATACCATTTGGTGAAATAGATCGCGCTGTTGCGGGCCGCGAAAGCGACCGCGAGTCCCGTCCACACCGGCAAGCCCGGGAAGTAGAGCAGCACGAGGTTGGCGGCCATCATCAGAAGAGCGGCCACGGTCCATGCAGCCGTGATCATGTAATTGGCGGTGAGGAAGCCGGGGATCGCCGCGGTCTCGGCCGGCACGGATTCGACCGCGTATTGCAGCGTGAAGGGCCGACGCACGATCATCGAGCCCAGCGAGATCACGAAGATGCCGATATCGACCGACAGCTTGACCCCGAGCGCGCTGAATGTCGGATCGCACAGCACGAGGTAGAGGCCGATGCCCGCGAACAACACGGTCGAGCCTGCGGCGAGGATTTTCACGGAACGGCCGCGTGCCACATCGATCGCGATGGTTGCGAGGCACATTGCAGAGCCCGCGAACACGGCGATCGTGCTCGAGGTCATGAACATCAGGAAGGTGTAGACGCCATAGGGGGCAAGGATCAGGAAAATCGTCATGGTCGCCTCGGTCGAACCAATCTTTACGATGTCAAGATTGATAATTCAGGAGCGGCGTTGGGTCAAGCAAAATCTTTACAGTGTCAAAATGACGTGAATGACTGCTAAAAACTGAACTGTGGCAATGGCTTGGTCGGATATTTCCGCGGCGACTGCGCTCCACGGCAGGCGCGACAGGATGGTCAGCGCGCTGGAGACCAGGAGACCGATGGTCAGGACAATGCTGCCGCCGCGGCAGATCACGAACCGCAACGAGCCCGGTCTTGCGTACATCCCGATCGGATGCAGCACGCGCGACAGGACCAGCAGACCCATCAGTACGTGAATGCGCTGGGATGACGTGCCGGACATTTCGAGGAAGGCGACCATCAGTGTGATGATGGGGACGTATTCGATGAAATTGGCATGGGCGCGGATCGCGCTGCGCAGGTTTTCGTTGCCGCCGTCGCTGAAGGGCGCCTTGCTGCTCCGTCGCAGCCGGATGACGTCGAGCGCGAGCGCAGCGTAGACCAGCGCGAGAATGGCGAGATAATTCGCAGTGATCGTGGGGACGTACATGCGAGGTCTTCCTATCCGTCATTCCGGGGCGACGCGACGCGTCGAGCCCGGAATCCATCGGGCAGCAAGTTCTGTGGCAAAATGGATTCCGGGCTCACGCTTCGCGTGCCCCGGAATGACAGGGAGCTACGCTGCTCCCACCCAATTGCCGTGAAAGCCGTCGGGCACGCGATGGCCGAGCTGCACCAGCGCGGCGGGGCCGGCCTCGATATCGGTAGCGTTGAACACGGCGAGGTCGCTGCGGTTCTCGCGTGCGCGCCAGACCACCGCCAGCAGCCAGCCGTCGCCTTCCGCAGCGTCTTTCGATCGTTCCACGAAGACAGGCTCGGAGATGGTGTCACCGGCCGGCAGCAGATACTGGCCGAGCCGCTTGCCCGTGCCGTCGACATGGACGATGCCGGACAGTGCCCCGAACATTGGCAGCCGTGGATTGGCACAGGCGTACCAGCCGTGACGGCTTTTCAGGCCGGCGCGGCGATCGTCTATGCGCGGGAATTCGCCGGTGAGATCATCCAGATAAGTCTGCTGGAAGCGGTCGGTATTGCCGGAGAGGTCGAAGGTCCAGCGGCAGTGACGGGCGCGAGATTTCTCCGGATCCGTCGGCCTGCCGTCAGGATGCGGAAACAGCGGCGCTTCTTCGAACTGCATGACGTCGGCGATGATCCGGTCGCCATCCTCCCACGCGTTCATGACATGGAAGACATAGCAGGCCTCGGCGCGGAACCATACGATGTCCTTCGCCGTCCCGTTGCGCTTCATCACGCCGACATAAGATCCCTTGTCCGGCTCCCAGGCATAAGGCGGCTTGCCGCTCATCGCGCGCTCCATGCTGCCGGTGAGGGGCAGGATGGGAAACAGCACGTGATTTTCGGTGACGATGAAGTCGTGCACCATGCTGGCATAGGGCGTCTCGAAACGCTCGAAGCGCGTCACCTTGCCGCTCGCGTCGATCGATCCGTAGGAGAGGGCGTTCGTCAGCGGGCCGCTGGCATTGTAGCCGAAGAACACCAGCTCGCCCGTCACAGGATCGACCTTTGGATGCGCCGTGAACGGGCCGGCGATGCGGCCCTGGTAGTTGCTGTAGCCCCGCGTTGCCAGCGTGCCCGGCTCGATCTCGGTCGGCAGATGTCCCTCTTCCAGTGCGAGCAGCTTGCCGGCATGAAAGACGATGTTGGTGTTGGCGACGCCGCCGTCGGTGAGATCAGCCGGCGCATCCGGCAGCTTGCGGCCGAACCCGCCGAACAGGGCGCGGCCGGCATCGTGCTCGGCGAGCCATTTCGGCGTGCGGACCCAGCGGTTGCGATAGCTCGCGCGACCATTCTCGAGATGGAAGGCGTGCAGCATACCGTCGCCGACGAACCAGTGTGCGCCGGGCGCCTCGAACTGCGGATTGGGGCCGTTGCGATAAAGCGTGCCGTTCAGCTCGCTCGGCAATTCGCCGATGATCTTGAGGATGGGCGCGTCCGCCTCGAAGGGGATTGGCCCGAGATTGCTGCGGCGTTCGGCGGTCGCATCCTGCTGCACGGCGTATTCTCCCTCATCTTTACATCGTAAAGATGGAATAGAGGCGATCGTGCCTTCCGTCAAGTGAAATCTTTACACTGTCAATATTGCGTCATATAGCTTGCAAATGGCCAAGAACAACATAAGCACCGACACCAAGAGCGAAACGGCGCGCCCCGTGCGCGCCTCCAGAAAAACGTCGGCAGCATCTCGCCCGGCGCGCCGCGCGGCAGCTGCGAAGACCGAGACGCCCTACCACCACGGCGCCTTGCGAGAGGCGCTGCTGCGGGCGGCCGAGCGTGTGCTCGAGCGCGAGGGGCTCTCAGGCCTGACGCTCCGCGCGGTGGCTCGCGAGGCCGGCGTCTCTCATGCCGCGCCGACCCACCATTTCGGCGATCTCACCGGGCTCGTCAGCGAGCTCGCGGCGATCGGATTCCGCCAGTTCAATTCCGCGATGGCCTCGGCCTGCGATGCGGCCAGCTCGCCGCTGGAGCGGGCCCTGGCGCGGCCCAAGGCTTATGTCGCTTATGCCCAGGCCCATCCCGGCATGTACGGCCTGATGTTCCGCACCGAGCGGCTCGATTACTCCAGGCCGTCGCTGCACGAGGCCGCGGAATCTTCCTTTGCCGGGCTCGCGAATGCCATCGGCGCGATGCGGCAGGAGCCGATCAGCGGTAACGCGCTGACGATCGAGCAGGGCGCGGCGATCGCGCGAGCCTGGTCGATGGTGCATGGCTTCACGATGCTGCTGCTCGACGGGCGGCTTGAGGATATTCTCGAGCGTCTGCCAGCGGGCACGACGGCCGAGCAGCTTCTGGAAGCGATCCTGAAGTCGACGGTGGCGGCAAGGCTGTCGACCACCTGATCGTCAGCAACCCTTGCCGGGCTCGGGCGTTGACGCCCCATGGCAAGATCACCTCGCGCACCGTGGCAACGTCGAAACCCGCGCAAGCGGGCGGGCAAGGCGTCCAAACACCTCACCTCCGCGGAAAAATCGACGGCAAAGGCGAGCGCGCGCCGTGCCGGCCGCCGCTATCCCAACCTCGTGGACAACATGCGCATGGCAGCAAAGAAAACCACCAAGGCGAAATCTGCCAAGAAGTCAGCGAAGAAGACGCGCAAAACCACCGCGCGCAAGACTTCAAAGGTGCGTAAGCGCCGCGCATCGGCACCGGAGAACGACCCGCGCGGCGGGCTGACCTCGGCAGGCCGCAAAGCATTCGCCCGCAAGCAGGGTGCGCATTTGCGGCCGGGCGTCACGAAACGCGAAGCCGATATGACACCGCAGGACATGCGAAGGAAGGGCAGCTGGGCGGTGCGATTCTATGGTCGCAAGAAGCTGCCACCTTTGGTCGATGCCAAGGGGCGGCCGACGCGGCACGCACTCTCAGCCCACGCCTGGGGCGAGCCTGTGCCGAAAACGGTGGCGGCAGCGCGGCGCATCGCTGCCAAGGGCGAGCGTTTGCTGACGCGCTATCGAAGCATCAAAGAAGGTACCTCGTAACGTACAAGACGGCGCGGAACTCGTGGTTTGCACATTCTTCACTGTGGGCAAGCATCAAACGTCGTAGCGGCAGGCCTGACAGCGCACCGGAATCGTTCTAGAAGAGCGGCTTCGCTTGGGCATTCGGCCCTGTTCGCGTCCACCTTTCCTATCGATCATGCCAGAAATCGCTCCCCGCAAATCCTATCGCGTCGGCAAGTCCAAGACCGGACTTGGCCTCTTCGCCACCATGCCGATCAAGAAGGGCACCCGGATCATCCGTTATTTCGGACCGATCCTGGACTGCCGTATTCCTGCGCAAGACGAGATCGAGAACAAATATCTGTTCGAGCTCAACAACCGCTGGACCATTGACGGCTCGGTGCGCAAGAACCTTGCCCGCTACATCAACCATTCGTGCCGTCCCAACGCCGAATCCGACGTCCGTCCGCGCGAGCGCAAGGTGTTCATCCGCGCCATCAAGAACATCGAGGCGGGCGATGAGATCAACTACGACTACGGCACCGACTACTTCAAAGCCTATCTGAAGCCGATCGGCTGCAAGTG
>JAEWHT010000091.1 GCA_023387695.1 Pseudomonadota bacterium
TTCCGGGATGCTGACGATCTCGCCGTGTGGCGGCAAGATTGTCAGCGGATCGAACTTGGAATGGGTCTCCGAATAGAGCTGGATATAATGCGGATCGGCCCCGCAATAATAATGGGTGACCCCGAACTTGCTGATGGAGTCCTTGGAAAACAACCCGCACGCCTGGCCGCCGACGAAATCGCGGATGCGCACGACGACATCGTTCCAAAGCGAGGGATCGAGACCGGCGTCGTAGATGGACTCGACCAGGTCGGGCAGCTTCCGCGATCTGTGCATGGTTTTAAACGGCTTGGGATGAACAATTCCGGCACTATAGCACAACCGGAGCCGGCCTCATCCTCCGATCGGAGGATGGGGCCGGCCGGGCTGATGGACACGGCCGGCTGATCAGCACTCCCAACCCGCCCTTTCGGCGCTCTCCGCCCAGACCGCGGTACGATAGATCTCACGCCCCCCATCGTTCCTGACGCGGATCCAGGCGTCGCGATCGCGCAGATCGTCGCGCCAGACGAAAAGGTGCTTTGCCATCTCGTCGGCGACGTCGAACGTCGCCCTAGCATGCTCGAAGACCATGCCGCCGGGATCGATCCTTACGACATTGCCGACCAGCAGGTCGAAGAAGAAACGCCGCATTCAACACTCCAGTCCCAACTTCACGATCAAGGACCGCGCGGAAAATTCCCATGTTCGGCTTGAAATCGACGGCTCAGCTCCATTTTACAGGCCGTCATCACCCCACCGCGCCGCTCCTGACATCGCTCGGCGTGGCCCCATAGGCGCGGCGAAAACAACGGTTGAAATAGGAGAGATCGCCGAACCCTACGTCGTAGGCGATCGAGGAAACCGGGCGCTCGGCGAATTCCGGTTCCCGCAACATGCGATGGGCGCGCTTCAGGCGCTGCTCGATCAGGAACGACGAGAAGGTCTTGCCATCGGCCTCGAACAGACGCTGGAGATAACGCGGGGTGACGCCGAGCTCCTGCGCGACGCCAGCGACCGAGAGATCCTGTCGCCAACAATTGTTGACGATCAGGAACTTCGCCCTGCGCAGGCGTGCCGCTTTCGCGCCGCGCCGGCTGGTGCTTTCCCCGACGTCGTCGGTTGGACCGAGCACGAGGGCCAGCAGATCGTGCAAATGCCCGGCGCCGAGCTCGCGCAATGCGGGCGTGGCCATTGCGTGCTCCCGCACCAGGGACGTGGCGTAGTCGACGAGCACCCTGATCTCGGTCTGGCGATCTTTGATCACGCGCATGACGGCGTCGTCGACGTCCATGATGATCGGCGCAAGCACCCGCCGCGGCACGCGCAGCGAGAAGCACTCTCCCGCCACGAAACGTTCGAAGGTCGTGGCGTCCGCGGCGCTTGCCAGCACGGCGTCTCCGGGACCGAGCAGCAGATCCCGTCCCCGCCCCGTAACCCCGATGGTTCCTGAGCGATTGAACACAAACGCAAGACTGTCGTCGCCGTCGTCGACAGCGAGTTGCCGGGAACGAACGAGCTTGGCACCGAACAGCGTACCGAGAAGCAAGTGCGCATCGGGCAGCGAATGCGCAGTCAAGCTTGCGACGATCGGCTCGCCGTCACGAATTTCGAGCTCAGCCTTGACTTCACCGCGGCAGTAAAAATTGCGCAGCGTAGTGACTCGCTCGCCCTCGGGAATGTCGCTGGATGACACTCTGAGAACGGAAACATCTTCATTGCCGCTCACTGCAATCCCTCCAATCTCAAGGCAGCCTTGGCCACGCGCTGTTGTTTCGCACCCGTATTCGGTGCTGCATATTTTTGTGGTGGCACGCATTGTCAGAAAACGCCTATACGAAAGTCTCAAATGACAAGCGTCATACGTTTGGAGGACGCATTCAGCCTGCTCATCACAATGGATTGAGATTGCGCAATCTTACGGCGAACGATGTGAACTGGATCACAAATTGTCGGTAGCGCCGACGGGCAGCGCGAATGGAACAGCAAAGCCAGCTGCGATCTTGACGAGATCGGCCTGCCGGCCGGCACCGGTCTTGTCGAACAGGCGCCCGAGATGCGTCTTCACCGTTGTCTCGGCAATTCCGAGCTTCGCAGCGATATCGGGAACTCCGCCGAGCTCGACGATGGCCATCAGCACGCGCAGTTCAGACGGTGTCAGCTTGAACGCCGCCGCGATTGCATTTGTTGCGAGCTGGGGCACCATCGAGGCCTTTTGCAGGAACAGCACCGTGGTTGCCCCATCGCGTTGCAGGCTGCGCTCGCAGGTCAGCGGAAAGGCGCACGCCAGATAGTGTTGACCGTCGGTCGAGGTCAGCAGCTCGACCTTGCGACGCCCCGGTGCACATCCCCCAAAATTAAGATCGAACAAGCCGCGGAATATTCGGTCGGCCTGGGTGTTGCGAGCCACGATGCGATCACCGGCGATCGCAAGCAGATTGCCGTTAGCAAGTATCTGCCGACACGATTCGTTGGCGTGAACGACCCGTCCCTCCGTGTCGAACAGACAGATCGCGGTGCTCAGACCGTCGAGGATCTCTGCGAGGTCGGCCACCGTGTGCGAGCGAGCCCTGATCTGCCGACCCATCACGCGCGAGCGCTGGATGTGCGGCGCCAGCAGGCACATGCGCTCGCGCATGGTCTCATCGACGGTTCCGCGCGACCGGCCGCGCATGACTTGCAAAATCGTCGCGCGGGCATTCGACCGCTCGAGCGTCACGGTTGCGAGGTCAACCGCGCCTTGCGGTTCCACCCATTCGCGAAAGAAGCTCGTGGCCACGAAGTCCGAATAGGGCATGACGTCGGTCACGCCGATGGTCTGTTCGACTGGCCTATCGAGATGACGACCGAGCAACGGATCGAGCTCGACATATCGGTCTCGATAAAGCTCGCGGAAACGGGCATCCGTTCCATAGTGCTGGTGGATTTCGATCGAATGCCCCGCAGCGTCGCGCGAGAGAATGGTCACGGCGGAACCGCCGACGAAACCTGCAACCCGTCCCAAAGCGGCACTTCGCTGCGTCGGATCGGCTGCCGCATCGTAGATCTCGCCGACGAGCGCGGAGAACCTGTTTGCCCAAGGGATCGTCATCGGACAGACGACCGGTTGGGCGAAGACAAAACATCAGAGAAAAATGCTGGAATCTCGAACATCGTCCTTGGGTAACGTCAACCGGAGGGTGCGGCTTGGACGTTTTCGCCAAAGACTAGGATAAATGCGAACAGCGCGCGGGCTGTGTGCCGTGCATCACGCGCCGCTCGCCACTTGCCTCATCAACCGCGCTCGCGCGCAGTATCTTATTTCCGATTCTCCTCGCAGAACTTCAGCGCGGCGAGCGCCTCGCCGGCGCGCGGGATCTGCATCTCGATGCTGTCGTCGTCGTCATCCTCGAAGTCGAGCGTGAGACGCTTGGCTTTCGACAGGCGGTCCATGATCGACTGATCGTACTCGAAGATGCCGCGCACAGTGGTCTTGTCCATGACCTCCCACTTCGCCTTCGTCATGATGTCGGCATCATCCGTGCCGACATCGGCCTTGAGGATCTCGCCGACCTTGTCCCACTCCCAGCCGTCATAGATCATCACGATCACGATCGCCTTGTCGGAATAGGTGATGACGATGACGTAGTCGCGGTTCTCGTCGTCCTTGTCCTTGTAGCCGCGGCTCGCGTTGCAATGGGTGTCCTGGCTGCGCTTCTCGATGGTCCAGTCACCGACCTTGGACTGTTGCGCGACCGCGGGCCCGCCACCCAGGGCCGCGCCGGCGAGCAGCGCAGCAGCAAGGAAGAATCGTTTCATGTCGGCCTCCAGCGTTTCCCCAACGCCAAGCTGACCACCTCTCCCGGCAAGCCGCAAGTGCCTCCCCGGCTCTCCCCGACCGAAGGCGGACCGCGCCCTTAGGCGCGCCGCGGCACGATCGCGATCGGGGTGAAGGTGTAAACCTCCTCGCCGTTCTGGTTGAACATGGTCCATTTCACCAGAGCGATGCCCTGCGGCTTTGACTTCGACGGCGTCAGGCTCATGACCTCGCCAACCAGATGCAGGCGGTCATTCGGTCGCACCGGAATGGTCCAGCGCAACCCGTCGACGCCTGCGCCAATCAGTGGGTGCGGACCGAACGGACGGGTCTGGATCGCAAGATTCATGGCGATCGCCGCGGTATGCCATCCCGAGGCAGCCAGGCCATTGAACAGGGTCTCCTTGGCCGCCTCATGATCGAGATGCATCGGCTGTGGGTCGAACTCGGCGGCAAACCGCTTGATGTCGTCCTCGGTAACCTCGACCTCTGGGGATTTGAAACGCATGCCGACGGTTAGATCGTCGAACCAGGCGACCGTTGCCATGATTTTGCCTCGAAATTGATGCGCCGCCCGCGCAATGCGCACGGCCAAAGCGGTGGGTTTGGTGGCTCGGATGTAGCGGTTCGCCAGCCGACCGGCCAGCCCTGGTTCCTCGCGAAACCCGTTTCCCAAATCGACGAAACACGCCTGAAACAGATGACCGGTTATCTGGTTATCAAAATCATACAGGGACGCGCGTCATGCAATTCATCCTCGACCTGATCAGCGAATACGCCTGCTGCCAGCATCTCGTTGCCCAGCCGCTTGGGGAGGACGAGCTATGATCGAGCTGATCTCAGCGCTGCTCGCCCTCTGCAGCATTGCCGTCTTTGCCGCGCATGCTCTGGATGCCTATCGCACCACGCACTTCTGACCGACCATCCCACAAGCAGCTAGAACGGCCGCCGGTAGAAGTGCTCTGAATGTGTTGCCGGCGGAAACCGGTTGGCGAGCGCCAGCGCCCCCTTCTCGTCCGTCTCGAGCGCGATCTTCTGCGCCAGCATCACATCGCCGGGCACGAGAAAGCCTGACGGGACGAAGCACCACCCCATTGTTGCATTTCCCGCGCTGTCGACCTCGTGCACGTTGGCGGCGGTGCCGTAGTGGATGCGATAGCGCTTACCGCTGTCGCAGCCGATGACGTCAAAATGTCGGTGCTGCTCGAATTGTGCGCGCTGCTCTTCAGACAGCCATTCGGACAATAGTCGCCGGCCGCGCGCCTCCGGTGTGTTCTCGCCGAAGAAGCGCCGATAGAGCTCGCGGAGCGCATGCAGACGCGCTCGCGCGGGCGCGCGAAGCCTGAAGACCGCGATCATGGACTGTTCAGATCAACCGCCGACCAGGCGGGGATAGAACAGCGTTTCTTTCGCGGTCGGGTCGAACGATTTGATACGCGTGACTTCGCCGGGCCCGGTGCGGAAAGCGGCGGTAAAGCCCGCGCCGGTCAACTCCCGAAAGCGTCGTTCGGCTCGCGCCAACGCTTCGGCATTTTCGGGATCAAACTCGTGGCGTGTATCGCCAGTCTGGTCCATCACGATCTGGGTAGCCATGTTGAGTTCTCCTCATGCCCAGCCCTGAACTTGATCTAAGCAAACCTCGTGCCGTCGGTTCCTGAAAGCAACAACTTTCTCTGACAAACAAGTCACGCCTTGCGGAGCACCCTCAGCGCGCCGCTGCCGCCCCACCACCCCCGTCGATCTGCCGGCCCATCAACGCGATGGCCTTCTGGTAGACGCCGGCCGCATTCCACGCCTGGATGGCGGCAAAATTCGGCTCACCCGGCTGGTAACCGGCTCCCGCGCGCCAGCCGTTGGCCTTGAGGAAGTTTGCCGTCGAACTCAGCGCGTTGGCGGATACTTCGAGATTGCCGGTGCCATAGGCCAGGATGTTCTTGGGCATGAACTGGGTCTGGCCGACCTCGCCATGCATGGAGCCACGGGTTGCCCCCGACAGCACGCCGCGATCGACCAGCTTCAGCGCCGCATAGAGCTGCTCGGTGAAGAATTCCGGGCGCCGGCAGTCATAGGCGAGCGTCGCGATCGACGAGAGCATGTTCTGGTTGCCGCGCTGGCTGCCGAAACCGGTTTCCATGCCCCAGATCGCAATCAACGGCCCCGGCGGCACGCCATAGCGCTGCTCGATCGAGGCGAACATCGCCGCCTGCGACTGCTTCAGCGACCGGCCTCGCGCGACGATGGTGGTGGCGCCGCGCTTGGCCAGGAACTGGTCGAGCGACAGCGAGAAGCTGTGCTGGCTGCGATCCGCATTGATGGTGGCGCTGGCGTAATTGGTCTGCATCAGGGCCGAGATCGCGGTCTGGCCGATGCCCTTGCCCTGCGCTTCCGCACTGAACTCGCGTTTCCAGGCCTCGAAGCCGCCGGGCCCGTTGCCGCATTGCGCGGCCATGGCCGAGGGCGCAAGGGACAACAGTAGCGCGGCCGCGCCGATCATCGCCGTCGCAACGGTCCTTCCCTTGGTCATTCCGCGTTCCCTTTCCTCAATCTGCGCGACCGGCGCGCACGCGTGCATGATCCTACGTCAGCCGCGCCGGCTCAAGCCCCGACAGATGCAATCAATGCAGGCAATGCGCTTGACATGAATCAAGGGCGTATCAAGCACCATCGGTCCCAAGCAGGAAATCCACCATGATGCTCTGGTGCTGCTGGTACATGTCGGTGCCGGTCGCGGTGACACAGCCAAGCTTGCGGGCTGCTGCGATGAACGGCGATATCTCGGGCTTGGTGATGACGCAGCCGCAATAAGCCGACGGCGCCAGTCGGGTCATTTCGACCGGCAGCGGGTCGCCATCCTTCATCCCGGCCGGAGTGGCATTGGCGACGAAGTCAAATCCCGAGGGGTCGTCGGTTCCAGCCAGCACCGGCGCTTTGCCGAGCCCGTTCAGCCTGCCGATCAGCGCGTCGCGGCGCTCAGTCGCACTGTCGTGAATCGCAAGCTCGCTGACGCCGGCCTCGACCAAGGCAAGCGCGATGGCCGAGCCCGCTCCACCCGCACCGACAAGCAGCGCCCGCATCCCCTTGGGATCAATCCCCTTCGCCCGCGCGGCGCCGACGAAGCCGAGGCCATCCACCATGTCACCGTGCCACGACCCATCCGCGCGACGGCGCATCAGATTCACCGTGCGCAGGAAGTGCGCCCGTTCAGTCGCGCTGGCACAGGCCTGATAGCAGGCGAATTTGTGCGGGATCGTTACCACGATGCCGTCGAGGTTCTTCAGCCGCGCGGCGACCGAGAGGAAGTCCGCAAGATCCGTTGGGGCAACCTGAACCGGCATGAGGATGCCGTCGTGCCCCCGCGCGGCGAACTCGGCCGACACGCCCGCCGGCGATCGCACCTGCGCGATGGGATCGCCGACGATGACGTAAAGCCGCGTCGCGCCAGACGGCGCCGGGATCATGCCGCTCAAGCCGGAACCTCGGGAGTCAATTCCAGTCCATCCAGATTGCCCTCCTTGCGCCACTTGTCCAGCAGCCGGAGGAACGCCATTGGACCGCGCCAATACTGACTATTGCGCGCGGCGATCGGATCGAACACGCCTTCATTGTTGTAGTAGCCGGGTGTGCATTCGGCCAGATAAGTCTGGCGGCCGAGCGCGGCCTTCACGACCTCGTCGACCCAGGCATTCTCAGCGGCGAGCGTCGGCTCCAGCGTCCTGACCCCGCGCTTGCGCGCCTCTGCAATCACATAGGCGATATGCTGCGACTGCTCGTCGATGATGTGCGGGAAGTTGGCGCTCTGGCCCGCCTGCACCGTCACGATCAGGAAGCAGTTCGGGAAGCCGCGGCTGTAGAAGCCGTGCATCGTCTTGACGCCATCGCGCCAACGCTCCGACAGGCTGATGCCGTCGCGGCCGTAGACCTCGAACCCCATGCGGCGCGCATAGTCGGTGCCGACCTCGAAGCCGCTGGCGTAGATCAGGCAGTCGAGCTCATAGGCCTTGCCGTCGACGACGACAGCATTCTCCGTGATGCGCTCGACACCTCTGCCCCTAGTGTCGACGAGATGCACGTTGGGACGATTGAACGTGTCGAGGTATTCATCGTGAAAGCACGGCCGCTTGCAGAACGCCTTGTACCAGGGCTTGAGCGCCGCGGCGGCGGCCTCGTCCTTCACCACCGCGTCGACGCGAGCGCGGATCTCTTCCATCTTGCGATAGTCGGCCTGCTCGATCACCTTCAGCGCCTCTTCCATCGAGGTCACCGGCTGTGGCTGACGGCGCGGCGCCAGCAATATCTCGCCGAGCAGGCCGGTCCAGCCGTCCTGCACCAGATCCCGCTCGAACGGCTCGCCCGAAATCACGGCCGTGAAATTGTCCATCCGCTCGCGCTGCCAGCCGGGCTTCAGGCTCTCAGCCCACGCCGAATCCGTCGGCTGGTCCGCGCGCACACCGATCGCGGATGGCGTCCGCTGGAATACGTAGAGCTCCTTTGCCGAGCGGCCGAGATGCGGCACGCATTGCACGGCGGTGGCGCCGGTGCCGATGATGCCGACGCGCTTATTGGCGAGACCATCGAGGCCGCCCTCGGCCGAGCCGCCGGTATAAGCATAGTCCCAGCGGCTGGTGTGGAAGCTGTGGCCCTTGAAGCTCTCGATGCCGGGAATGCCCGGCAGCTTCGGCCGGCTGAGCGGACCTCCGGCGAGGATCACGAAGCGCGCATGAATACGATCGCCGCGATCAGTCTCGACCAGCCAGTGTCCCTCCCGCTCCTGCCACGCCATGCGCGAGATGACCGTCTGAAACAGCGCGCGCTCGTAAAGACCGAAGTGACGGCCGATGCGGCGCGAGTGTTCGTAGATCTCCGGCGCGCGCGCATATTTGCGTACCGGCATGTAGCCGGTCTCTTCCAGCAGCGGCAGATAGATGTAGCTCTCGGTATCGCAGGCCGCACCGGGATAGCGATTCCAGTACCAGGTGCCGCCGAAATCGCCGGCCTTTTCCACGATGCGGAAATCAGTAATGCCGGCGGCGCGTAGGCGCGCACCACAGAGCAAGCCGCCGAAGCCGCCGCCGACGATCAACACTTCAATCTCTTCGGTAATGGGTTCGCGCTTGAAGCCGGGATCGGCCCAGGGGTCGTCGAGGTAACGACCGAAATCGCCGGTCACCTCGACATATTGCGCCTTGCCTTCGGTGCGCAGGCGCAAGTCGCGCTCGTCGCGATAGCGCGCACGGAGTGCGCCAATATCGACCGTAGAATCGCCGGCTGTACCGGTCTTGTGTCTTTCCGCTGACATCCATTTCCTCCACGGCGAACGCTGCTTCGCCGGCAGCTCATCGCACGTTAACCCCCAAAAACTGACGCATGCAATCACATCCCTCGCTTTTTGCGTGAACGCCGCGGGACGTTCCGCTAACCTCCCGCGCAAATCACAAGCGTATGCCGCGCAACGACGTGGCTGTGACGGAGGGAAGGATGCAGGGATTGATGATGGACATGCCGCTCCTGATCAGCGGCCTGATCCAATACGCCGCCGATTATCACGGCGAGGCCGAGATCGTCGCGCGAGAGATCGAAGGCGACATTCATCGCTATACCTATGCAGACGCCCATCCGCGCATCAAGCGAATGGCGCTGGCGCTCACGCGGCTCGGCATGAAGCAAGGCGACCGCGTCGGCACGCTGGCCTGGAATACCCATCGCCATTTCGAGATGTTCTACGCAGCGCCGGGCATGGGATATGTGCTGCACACCGTTAATCCACGCCTATTCCCCGAACAGCTCGTCTACATCATCAATCACGCCGAAGACCGCCTGCTGTTCATCGATCGCGCCACGCTGCCGATCGTCGAGGCGATCGCGCCGCAGCTGAAGACGATCGAAGCTTTCGTCGTGATGTCCTCGCGCGAGCGTATGCCGGAGACGAAGCTGGCCAACGTTTATTGCTACGAGGAGCTGCTGGAGAAGGAGAGCGAGGCCGGCTTCGCGTGGCCGGAGTTCGACGAGAAGTCCGCCTCCACCATCTGCTACACATCGGGGACGACGGGCAATCCGAAGGGCGTAATCTACTCTCACCGCGCCGCGATCCTGCAGACCATGACGTGCTGCAACTTCGACTTCCTGCCCGGCCATGTCGAAGGCGTGCGCGAGGTGATGATGCCGATGGCGCCGCTGTTCCACGGCAATGGCTGGAACATGCCGTTCACGGCACCCTACACCGGCTCCAAGCTCGTTCTCCCCGGCCGCAATTACGAGCCCGACAAGCTCTATGAGTTGCTGGAGGGTGAGAAGGTAACGCTCTCAGCCGGCGTACCGAGCTTCTGGTTGATCCTGCTCGACTGGCTTGCCCGCACCGGTAACAAATTCTCGACACTGCGCGCAACGCTGTCGTCAGGCTCGGCACCGCCGCGCGCGATGGTTGAGAAGCTCAAGCGCGAGTACAATGTCGATTATATCCAGGCTTGGGGCATGACCGAGGCCCTGGGTTGTTCGATGCCGGGCCTGCGGCCCGGCTCGGAGCATCTCAGCGACACCGAGAAATTCGACCGCCGCCAGGTCTCCGGCCGCGCCTGCTTCGGCACGGCCTTGCGCATCGTAGACGACGGTGGCGTCGAGCTGCCACGCGACGGCAAGGCCGTCGGTCATTTGCGCGCCCGCGGCCCCTGGGTTGCCTCCGGCTACATGAAGCTGAACGAGGGCCTCGATAGCGACGGCTGGCTGATCACCGGCGACATGGCGGTGATCGATCCGCAGGGCCACGTCACGCTGACCGACCGCTCCAAGGACGTGATCAAGTCCGGCGGCGAATGGATCTCCTCGATCCAGCTCGAGGACATTGCGTTGTCCCATCCCGACGTGCTGCAAGCCGCCGTCGTCGCCATTGCGCATGAGAAGTGGCAGGAACGTCCCCTGCTCCTCGTCGTTCGCAAGAAGGGTGCAACCGTCGACGGCAAGACCCTGCTCGACCACATGCGTCCCAGGATCGCGAGCTGGTGGATGCCGGATGCGGTCGAATTCCTCGACGAATTTCCGATGACCGGCACCGGCAAGGTGCTCAAATCGGCGCTGCGCGAGAAATTCAAAGGGTATCGCGCCGGCTGAACCGGTTCGCGCCGCCTGTCGATCAAGGAGATCAAGATGCTCTACCCGATGTCGCCCAAAGTCGTCGAGCTCAAGCGCAAGCTCGAGAGCTTCATGGATCGCCACATCTATCCGAACGAGGAGCGCTTCTATCGCGAGGCGGAGGAGCTCGGTCCGTGGAAGGTCTATCCCGTCGTCGAAGAATTGAAGCCGCTAGCGCGCGCCGAGGGTCTCTGGAACCTGTTCCTGCCGGAGTCTTCTCACGGCGCGGGCCTGACCAATCTCGAATATGCTCCGCTCTGCGAGGTGATGGGCCGCTCGCATCTGGCGCCCGAGGTCTTCAACTGCTCGGCGCCCGATACCGGCAACATGGAGGTGCTGGAACGCTACGGCACGGAGAAGGACAAGGAGCGCTGGCTGAAGCCGCTGCTCGCAGGCGAAATCCGCTCGTGCTTCGCCATGACCGAACCGGCGGTGGCATCGTCGGACGCAACCAATATCGAGAGCTCGATCGTGCGCGACGGCGATCATTACATCATCAACGGCCGCAAATGGTACACCACCAATGCGACCGATCCGCGCTGCAAGATCTGCATCTTCATGGGCAAGACCGATCCTGACAACGCCGACCGCCACAAGCAGCAATCCATGATCCTGGTGCCGATGGACACAGCGGGCATCGAGGTGAAGCGGCCCCTCCCCGTATTCGGCTTCTACGGCGTGCCCGACCGTGCCTCCGAGGTGATCTTCACCAATGTGCGCGTGCCCAAGGAGAACATGCTGCTCGGTGAAGGCCGCGGTTTCGAGATCGCGCAGGGACGCCTTGGTCCGGGCCGCATCCACCACTGCATGCGGCTGATCGGCCTGTCCGAACGCACGTTGGAAAAGATGTGCCGTCGCGTCCGCAGCCGCGTTGCCTTCGGCAAGCCGGTCTCGGAACAGACGGTGACGCAGGAGCGCATTGCCGAAGCCCGCATCATGATCGAGCAGGCCCGGCTACTGACACTGAACGCCGCCTACGCCATGGACACGGTCGGCAACAAAGTGGCGAAAGTCGAGATCGCGATGATCAAGGTCGCCGTCCCCAATATGGCCTGCCAGATCATCGACTGGGCGATCCAGGCCCATGGCGGCGGCGGCACGTCCAACGATTTCGGCCTCACACAGGCCTACGCCACCGCCCGCTTGCTGCGCCTCGCCGACGGGCCGGACGAGGTACACAGGAACCAGATCGCGCGGTTCGAGCTGAAGAAATATTCGAACGCGTAAGCCGACGGCTAATTCAACACCTCCACCGTTGCCGAGCGCCCGGCAACCAGCGACACGCTGTCCGGCACCGGATCCAGCGCGATGCGTACGGGCACGCGCTGGGCGAGCCGCACCCAGCTGAAGGTCGGGTTGACGTTGGCAAGCAGGCTCGCGCCCTCGGCGCGGTCGCGGTCTTCGATGCCGGCGGCGATGCTTTCAACATGCCCCGTCAGCGTCCCCTTCTCGCCCATCAGGCGGACCTGCACCTTGTCACCAGTGCGGATACGCGCGAGTTTCGTCTCTTCGAAATAGCCTTCCACATGCAGCGTGTCGCTGTCGACCAGCGCCATCACGCCCTTCCCGGCCGAGACGTAGGCGCCCGGCCGCAGATCCATGTTGGTGATCACACCGTTCACGGAAGCCTTGACCTCGCTACGGTCGAGATTGAGCTGAGCGACCGCGCGGTCGGCGACGGCCGCATCGAAGGCCGCCTTGGCCTGAAGCTGGGTGGCGAGCACCTGCTCCTGCTTCTGCTGTGACACTGCGTCGGTGGTCAGCGTGCTATAGCGCTTCAGATCGGCATTGGCCTGATCCAAAGTCGCCTGATGCCCGGCGACCGACGCCTCCGCCTGCCGCAGCGCCAGCGCAAACCGCTCGCGATCGATCTTGAACAGCACGTCACCGCGACGGACCTTCTGGTTGTCCTTGACCAGCACCTCGGTCACGAAGCCGGAAACGTCGGGCGCGACCTGCACCACGTCGGCGCGCACGCGGCCGTCACGGGTCCAGGGCGACTCCATGTAATAGACCCATAGCTCGCGACCGACGCCAAGCGCTGCGACAACGGCAAGGACGGTCAGCGCAAGGCGGCTCAGCCAGGCGAAATTCGCCTTCATGAGAGATACTCCGAGAGATAGACGACGCCGCCGAGCAGGCAGACGAAAATTGCGAAATCAAACAGCGCGCGGTGCCAGACCAGCCGGTAGAGATCGAAGCGCTGCATTAGCCGGCGCAGGATGGCGCTCAGCACATAGGCGACGATGATCCAGAGCAGAAGCGCCGGCACGAGCACGCCATAGATGTCGATCACATATCTCATGCCGCCACACTCGCATCTGCGCGCGGCCGATAGGCCGGCGCGTCCGGGAACAGGCCGCGCCTGATCCCGACAAGGCCGATCAGGGCGTCTTCGCGCGCGCTGTCGTTGGGATCCTTCACCGCCTCGGCCAGCGCTCGATCGACATCGGTCAGCAGTTCGCGCGGCATGCCATCACCCGCATAGTTGCGGCAGGCGATGGCGAGCTGGTCGAGCATGTCGTCGATGACCGAGATGGTCGAGGCCGCAAGCCCGTAGCGTGCGCGGCGCAGATCGATGATGTTGATGCCGATTCGAAGCTGCACGAGGCTGTCGGCGTCGCGCCGATCGTTCTCCGAGAGGAAGGCGATCCGCTGTATCAGAAGCCCGAGACGGTGCAGCATGAGGCCGGCGAACTCCGCGCGATCTCGTTTGCCGCGCCGCTCGGCGGCAACCGCGATCGTGATCCAGCTCGACAGCACCAGGCGATTGGCGATCCACTCCGCGCCAACTCCGCGCGCGATCCGCGTCACGAGCTCGGCGATGATGACGCCGACGAAGAAGGAGACGGCAGAATTGGCATAGGAGGCGAAATCGGCGATGTAGGTCGATTGCAGAGCAAGCAGCGTCGCGGTGTTCGCCGCGAGCGCCATGCCCGTTCCCGCCGTTGCCGGTCGCGCGATCAGGAAGCCGTAAAGCAGGAATGTCGGTGCCAGCGCGACAACGAGAACCTCGACGTGCGAAATCGCAGGCACCAGCGCGAACAGATAGATCGCGACGACGACGATGGCGACGAGCGACCACAGGCCAAAACTGCGGATGAAGCGCGCGGGCTCGTCCTGCGCTGCGAAGAACGAGCAGGCCACCGCCGCCATCATCGGCGCCGAGGCGCCATCAGGCCAGCCGGTGCCGATCCAGAACGCGCAGCAGATCAGGATGGCTGTGGCAGCGCCTGCGGCCGACCAGAGAGCCATACCGCGATCCCGGTGGCGCACGGGCGCAGCGCCGGCCTCGGAATGGAAGGCCAGATCGAGGTTCGAAACGTTGTTGTTCTCCGCGATGGCCTCGGTCAGCACGCGGCAATCGCGCGAGAGGTCAACCAGCTCGCGCAGCCGCGACAGCAGGCTCGTGATGATGATCCGTTCCCAGGACGCGCTGTCATCGAGCACCGCCTGCCGCTCCGCGATCATGGCGCGGATCCGCTCGGCCGGTTGGCGCGCGCTGACGTCGCTGACGATCCATTGCGCCAGATCCTCCAGCAATCGCTTCAGCTCCGGCTGCCGCCGCAGCGCTTCCTCCCCTAGCGCAGCCAGCCGGTCCTCCAGCGAGGCCATCACCGGCAGCAACATCAGCATTCGCAGCCGGATCTCGCCGAGGCCCGCCACCGCATTGCGATCGGTCAGACGATCGTAGGCGAGATGGGTGGAGAGCGTGTCGATTTCGACGATGTCCGTCGCAAGCTTGAGGCGCTTGCCACGGCGGGTCTCGTTTGTGCCCTCCCGCAGCAGGACGACCTGGCTGAGGCGGCGCGCATCGGACAGCCAGCTATCGACGCGGTGAGCGACTGCCGGCGCGACACTGCGCGGAAACACGATGGTCGAGACCAGGCTCGCGCAGATGATACCGAGAGAGATCTCCTCAAGCCGCGCAACGGCCGTATCGAAAATCGCACCGGGTTCGGACACCGAGGGAAAACCGATCAGCGCGACCGTGTATCCCGCGAGCATGAAGACGTAGCTGCGCGGCGTGCCGTCGAGCAGCGACAGATAGAGGCAAAGCCCGACCCACAGCGCGATCGCGAGGCACAGGAGTTCGGGCGCATTGATCAGGTTCGGCACCAGTGCCACCGTCATGGCCGCGCCGACCAGCGTGCCCATCACGCGGAAGAAGGCTTTCGAGCTGGTGGCGCCGGCGAGCGGCTGCGAGGTGATATAGACGGTTGCCATCGCCCAATAGGGCCGCGGCAGATCCATGGCGAGTGCAATCACAAGCGCCAGCATCGACGCGGCGAACGTCTTCAAAGCAAAAATCAGGTCCGCGTGACGGACCAGAAACGGCTCTTCTGTGCGCATGACTATTTCGCCTCTGGAAGCGCTTTTGCCTCGAGCAGGCTAGCCCGCCGCTCGATGCGCTGGAGCACATCGAAGGTTATCGCAAGTTCGTCCGCGCCGATATCCTTCAGCAGGCTCGCCCGCACGCGCCGCAAGATTCTGTTGGTCTCCTCGACCTTGGCCTCGCCAGCCTTGGTGAGATGGAGCGTTTTGGCACGCCGGTCGGTCGGGTCCTCGCGTCTCTCCACCAGGCCTTCAGCCTGGAGCAGGTCGATCAGCCGCACCAGCGACGGCCCTTCGATGCCGAGCTCGTCGGCAAGCACGCCCTGCCGCACATTCTCTCCCTGGCGAGACAGGACCAGCAGTGGGATCGCCGTCGCATAGGACAGGCCGTGATCGGACAACGCCTGATCCGACTCGCGCCGCCAGATGCGGCCGAGACGCGTGATCAGCCGGCCGATTTCGCCGTGGATATGTGCTTGCGATGGAGCCATGCAAATTAGATAGGACACGAACTATTAGTCTGCAACTATATAGTTCGCCGTATTCAGACCGATCACGCAAACGCGAACGAAGACGACGCGATATGGGCCCGGGTTCCACGGCAGAGATACGGCAGGCGATCGCGGGCGAAAGCGCGCTCTCGCTCGTCCCGACCTTCGTCGTCGTGGCCGTTGATGCCACCGGATTGGGCATCATCCTGCCGCTGCTGCCGTTCTATTCGCAGCGGCTCGGCGCCACGCCGTTCCTGATCGGCGCGCTGATCTCGGTCTATGCCGTCTGCCAGCTCATCGCCGGCCCCGTGGTCGGCATTCTGTCCGACCGCTATGGGCGGCGAAAAGTGCTCGTCGTCAGCCAGATCGGGACGCTCATTGGATTTGTGCTGCTCGCGCTGGCCGGCAATCTGACGCTGGTGTTTCTCGCGCGCATCATCGATGGCCTGACCTCAGGCAATATCTCCGTGGCTCACGCTTACGCCGCCGAGCACAGCGCGCCGGCAACGCGCAAGCAAGCGCTCGGCATGACCAGTGGCGCGATCGGCACCGGGCTGCTGCTCGGGCCTGCATTGTCAAGCTTCCTCGTTCATTATGGCCCGACCGCGCCGGTGTGGGCCGCAGCCGCGCTCTCGCTGGTCAGCATTCTTGCGACCATCACCCTGCTGCCGCCTGATCATCCGGCGTCCGAACCTCTCTATCAGCACCGCGTGCCCGAGCCGACGCTGATACGCAGCCTGTTCGGCATGCGCTACGCGTGGCGATTGCTCGGCCTGCTAATCGTGTTCTTCTTCGTCAACTCGATGTTCCTGTCGCAGATCGGGCTGTTCCTGTCGGCGCGGTTTTCCTGGGACGGACATCCCTTCGGCGCGCGTGAGCTCGGATGGATGTTTGCCTATGCCGGCTTCATCAACATGATGGTTCAGGGTCTTCTGATCACGCGGGCGAACCTCGTCGCCTCCGACCGCACCATCGTGAAGGCGGCCTTCGCCTGCATGGCGCTCGGATTTGCCGGGCTCGCCGCCGGCAGCAATGTCAGCCTGCTCGCCCTCTATCTGACGCTGATCATCGTCGGCACCATGTTCGCGCGCAGCACGCTGACGGCGGAGCTGTCGCGATCGACTGCGATCAACCGCCAGGGGATGATCATGGGCCTCAATCAGTCGCTGATGTCAGGCGCAAATATCAGCGCACCGCTCGTGAGCGGCGCGCTGATCGGTCATCGGCTGTACGTCCCATGGGCGCTCGCGATGGCGGCCATTGCAGCGATCGGCGCGGCACTGGCCGGCCAATTGCTCGATACGCCGCGCGCCCGCTAGCGCCCTCGCCTCACTTCATCACGTACACGTCCGGATCGGCGCTCGAACTCGGGTTCTTGAAGGCGTTGCGCAGGGCTGCCGACATCGGAACGTTGTAGTTGAGGCCGTTCGGCGGGGTCGGCGATTCCAACCACTTCCTGTAGAGCACCTCGATCTCCGGGCTCGCATACAGCTCGGCCGTGGCGCGGTCGGCCAACGCCTTAAACGGCGCATCGTCCCGCCGCAGCATGATCCCGTAAGGCTCGGCCTTCGAGAATGTCTCCTCGCTGATCATGAACTGTGCCGGCTCCTTCGAGCGTGCAATGGCGACCGCAAGCTGGATGTCGTCGAGCGCGTAGGCCTGCGCGCGGTCGGTTTCGAGCAGCAGGAAGGCTTCGGCCTGATCCACCGCCGGCATGATCTTGATGCCGAGATTGCGCTCGGTATTGACCTTGGCGAGCTGGTTCAGATTGACCGAGCCTGCCACCGCCGTAACGGCCTTGCCCTTGAGGTCGTCGATGGTGTTGATCTTCGCTGCCTTCTTGGCCGCAAACCGCGTCGCGCTGAGGAAGTGTGTGTTGGTGAAGGAGACCTGCTTCTGGCGGTCGGCATTATTGGTCGTTGCCGAGCAATGCAGGTCGAGCGTGCCGTTCACCATCAACGGAATGCGGTTCGACGAGGTCACGGCGACATACTCGACGGCGATGTCGGGCATTGCGAGCTGCTTCTTCACGGCGTCGACGATTTTGAGGCAGATATCCATGGCAAAGCCGACCGGCTTCTGGTTGCCGTCGAGATAGCTGAAGGGCACGGAGGCTTCCTGGTAGCCCAGCACAATCTTCTTGGTCTCCTTGACCTTCTGGAGTGTGCCCGTCAGATCCTCGGCTGACGCTGCGCCAGCAAGACAGGTGACGGCCAAGAGAACGGCGGGTAGACGCATCGGAGGCTCCTGAAACGGGCTGCGCCACCATAGCGGGCGCAATCGAGGGCGTGATAGCCCAGCCGCGCGGCAGCCGCCAGACCAGCCTGCGTCTACCAGCTATCGCGGCTTTCGATATGGCGGCCGGCCCGTCGTCTCCGCTACATTGCCGGCCACCCAAGACCTCACCGACTGCTCCAGCCAGATTCCCTGCCATGAACGCCCGGACCGCCTTCGACCTGATCTTCCGCAACGCCCGATTGCGATCGTCTCCGACGCCCGTCGACATCGGCGTAAGGAGCGGACGCATTGCCGCGATCGAGCCGAAACTCGCTTGCGAGGGAATCGAGGTCGACGTCGCCGGACGGCTGGCCCTGCCCGGCTTCGTCGACACCCACATCCATCTCGACAAGGCCTGCCTGCTCGAGCGCTGCGGTCACATCCATGGCACGCTTGGCGATGCCATCCGCGCCGTCTCGGCGATGAAGCGAGACTTCAGCACCGACGATGTTTATGCGCGCGGCGCTAAAGTGCTCGAACGCGCCATCGTGCACGGCACCACGCACATGCGCACCCATGTCGAGATTGACCCGCGCATTGGCCTGCGCAGCTTCGAGGCAATCAAGACGCTCAAGCACGACTATCGCTGGGCGATCGATCTTGAGCTCTGCGTCTTCCCGCAGGAAGGCCTGACGAACGATCCCGGCGCCGAAGAGCTGCTGGTCCAGGCCTTGCGCGACGGCGCCGATGCCATCGGCGGCTGCCCCTATACCGACACCGACCCGAACGCGCATCTTGCACGCATCTTCGATCTCGCCCGGGAATTCGACCTCGATATCGACCTCCATCTCGATTTCGATCTCGATCCTTCCTGGTCGCATCTCGACGAAGTCTGCCGGCAGACCGAGCAGCGCAATTACGGGGGACGCGTGGCAATCGGCCACGTCACGAAACTCTCGGCCCTGCCGCCGGAGCGGCTGAAGGCCGCCACCGCGCAATTGGCGAAGGCCGGCGTCGCCGTCACCGTGCTGCCGGCGACGGACCTCTATTTGATGGGACGCGACGCCACCCACAACACGCCACGCGGGCTGACGCTCGCGCACAAGCTCGCCGGCAACGGCATCGTCTGCTCGGTCGCGACCAACAACGTACTCAATCCCTTCACGCCGTTCGGCGATGCCTCGCTGCTGCGGATGGCGAACTTCTACGCCAATGTCGCCCACGCTGCTGTCGGCGATTTCGACACCTGCCTCGATCTCGTCACCGAGCTGCCGGCGCGGCTGATGAACCTCAGCGATTACGGGATCGCGGTCGGCAAGCCCGCCGATCTCGTCGTGCTGGACACGCAAGACAGCCGCTTCGCCATCGCCGAGTTGCCGGATATCCTGATGGGATTCAAGAATGGCCGGCAGACGTTTGAGCGGTCACCGGCCAAGCTGCTGTCTCCGCGAAACTAAATCGCACGGCATCAAATCGACCAACGGAGCAACCGGATGGCCTTCGACAAAATCTTCCTGAACGCACGCTTCGACGGCGGAGCCCGGCATCACATCGCGGTCAAGGACGGCCGCATCGCCGCGCTCTTGCCGGCCGACGCGCCCGCGAGCGATGCCGAGACGATCGATCTCGGCAATGCCCTCGTCGTCCCCGGCTTCGTCGAAGGCCACATCCATCTCGACACCAGCTTCTATGGCGACGCATGGAAACCGCACAAGCCCTGCACCAACGGATTCAACGTGCATGAGCGGGTCGCTTTCCAGGCGGAGAACATGGCCCAAGCCGCGCCGATGGACGTGCGGGCCCGCAACCAGCTCGATCTCTGCATCATCAACGGCTCCACGCAGATGCGCAGCCACGTCATGGTCGACGGCTCGGTCGGCCTGAAGTCGCTGGAGACGATCTTGCGCGTGCGTGAGGAATACAAGAGCCTGATCGACATCCAGCTCGTCGCCTTCCCCCAGAGCGGCATTTTGACGAGCTCGGGCACGCCGCAATTGTTGGACGAAGCGATCGGGCTCGGCGCGAACCTCGTCGGCGGGCTTGATCCCGCGAGTTTCGATCGCGATGTCGAGAAGCACCTCGATGTCGTCTTCGGTGTCGCCAACAAGCACGGCGTTGACGTCGATATTCACCTGCACGACATGGGCTCGCTCGGCGCCTTCGAGATCGAGCAGATCGCGGCGCGGACGCGTGCGCTCGGCATGGAAGGCCATGTCGCCATCAGCCATGCGTACGGGCTTGGCGATATTTCCGCTGATCATCTCAATACCGTCGCCGACATCCTCGCTCGCTCCGGCGTCGCGATCATGACCAATGCGCCAGGCGCCCGCGCCTTCCCGCCGATCCTGGCGCTGCGCGCTGCCGGCGTCACCGTGTTCAGCGGCAACGACAACATCCGCGATTCCTGGTGGCCCTATGGCGACGGCGACATGCTGCGGCGAGCGACGACACTCGGCTATCGCTCCGGCTTCAATATCGATGAGGAGCTGCGCGTCGCGTTCGATGTCGTCACAGAGGCCGGCGCCAAGGCGCTACGCCTTGAAGGCTACGGCCTGCGCGTCGGCGCCAAAGCCGATTTTGTCACTCTGAACGCGCAACATGTGCCCGAGGCCGTTGTCGCGGTTCCACAGGGTCGCGCTGTCTACAAGGCAGGTATGCTTGTCGCGTCTAACGGCACAATGGTCCGGAAAACACGCTGATCTCCGGGCTTTTCAGCCCGATTTGCCGCCAATTCTCCCCTAAGAACCAGCCCGGTAGAATCCCGGACCGTAGCCCCACCGCGTTGCGAGAAAGGTCGAGCTAACCATAATAGAACGCGTACTTACGATCTGCGTTCGCCGGGGAGTATCGATATGTTCAGCGCATTCAGCAGCATTGACTATCATTCAATTCGGGCCAGCACGCCCGCAGAGACAGCCGTCAAGCGGTTGAACGGCATCGGTGAAGTGCTGTCGGGTCTCGATATCTCGGCGATTCACTCGCAAGCTGACATGTCACGCGCACTCTGGACGCTCGACACCGCCGACAAGTGCATTCGCATGATCCTCACCGAATTCAGGACCGACCGCACCAAGGACGTCGTTCGCGAGGCCAACAGCCTGATCGATATGATCGAGGCCGCGCGCGACGAAATCTCCGGCTTTCGCGACAACGGCAGGATCCTGAGTTAAGCGAGCCCACTCAACGCTTGATCTTCGCCAGTATACGATCTGCCTCGGTGCGCCAATCGGCGCTGCGGGCAAATTCCTTCGTTCCCTTCGTGCCGAACAATCCTTCGTCGGCGAGATCGGCCACCCAGGCCTGACGCTCGGCCGTGCCCTGCGCGGACCATGGCGTGAGCCCGGCCTCGCGCACGGTCTCGGCGACTTCGCGCACTTCTTCGGCGCGGCGGCGGCCGTGTTCGATCACGCGCTGGAAGAAATAGGCGCCCTGCTTTTCCCAGTTGATGGTGGGAAACGTTTCCGTCAGTGACGCCAGTACCGCATCCTCAACGCCGTAAGCGCGCGCGGTCGTAAAACTTTCGATGACCATGGCCTCGAGGCCCTTGATCATGATGCTGCGGCACATCTTCACGGCGGAGGATACGCCGAGCTTGTCGCTCGCGACCTTTGCCGCAAAGCCAATGGCGTTGAGCAATGGTTCGAGCTCCCTCGCCCCGGGACCACCGAGCAACAGTGGCACCTTGATCCGATAAGGCGGCACCGAGGTCATCACCGCACCCTCGACATAGCGGCCGGCAGCGCCGTCGATCAGCGCTGCCGCGCGCTGCTTGGCGCCGGGAGAGGCCGAGTTGAAATCGAGAAACCAGGTGCCCTGGTTGATTGCGGCCGCGCAAGCTTTTGCCACCGGCACAGCCTGGCTGGCAGTCACGGCAGAGATAATGAAGTCGGATTTCGCCGTCAGCTCGGCATGAGACGCAGCGAGTGTCACACCGTGCTTGGCTGCATGATCCCTGAGCACAACGCCCTGCTCGCCCTCGAGCTTAATGTCGTAAGCCGCGACCTTGATATCCTGCTGGCGCAGATCCTCAGCCAAAATCCTGCCGACCTCGCCGTAGCCGACGAGGCCGATGTGCCATCGCTTCGGATCCGCCATCAGTTCAGTCCTCGTGTCGTCGCGTCGAACAACTCTTCGACCGCATAGCGGCGCGGGATCAACGCCTGCTGGAATGCGTAGTCGACGATCAACTCCAGCGGCTTCCGGTTCGCCTCGATCCCGAACGGCAAGAGGTCCGGCGTCGCCGCAGGTCCCGCCAGCTCCTTGTTCCGCTTGAGCAGATCATAGACGCCAGCGACGACATCGGGGCGCGATTTCGCGAGGCTCTCGGTCACGACCACGAGATGATTGACCGGCACGACGCCGCGGCGCGCGTACCATTTGACGGCCTCCGCGGCTGGATCAGGGAACAGCGATTTCAGCTTGGGATTATCGGAGGTCTCGCCCAGCACCGCGTCGACCTCGCCATCGAGCAGCATCTGCAGGACCTTCTTGTCCTTTGGCGCACGCTCGGTGGTGTCGACATATTCGGCGACATGCGGATCCTCGAACGTGATCCATTTGATCTTGTCGAGATTGACGCCGTAATCGTTGGCGAGGATGCCCCTGATCCAGGCGCCCGTGGTGGTCGTAAACGAGCGGATGCCGACGCGCTTGCCTTCGAGATCGGACGGTCCCAGCGTTCCCTGCGCTGGATTGTACAGCGCGTAGGAATGCTGGAAGCGGCCGAGCATGGTCGCCGGCAGCAGCACCAGCGGCTTGCCGTGCGCCTTCGCCATCAAATATGTGACGATCGCCATTTCGCAGACATCGAACGCCTGCTCACGCACCATCGGCTTAAACGCCGTATTGGTCGGCGTGTACTCGATGAAGTCGAGCTCGAAGAGGTCGGAGCGGAGTTCGCCACTCTTCACCGCCTTGACGTGAGGGTGACTGCCGAGCACGGCCTTCAACTTGAGACGATCCATCCGCCCTCTCCCCCTACACTTTAAACGTCCTCGGGATTGTCGACGTAAACGAGCCCGGCTTTCGCCAGCGCCTCGCGCATGCTGTACATGTCGAGTCCCAACTCGCCGGAAGCAAGACGCGTCCGCTTGCCGCCCTCGTCGGCGTTGCGCTTCTTTGCCTTCTCGGCGACTTCGGCAGCATAGCGCTTCGGCACCACCACGACGCCGTCATCATCGGCGACGATGATGTCACCGGGATCGACGTTGACGCCGGCGCACACGACGGGGACGTTGACCGATCCAAGCGTCGCTTTGACCGTGCCCTTGGCCGAGACCGCGCGCGACCACACCGGAAAATTCATCTCGTGCAGCGCTTTGACGTCGCGGCAGCCGGCATCGATGATCAGCCCCTGCACTCCGCGTGCCTTGAGCGAGGTCGCGAGCAACTCACCGAACATGCCGTCGGTATTGTCGGTGGTGCAGCCAACGACGAGAATGTCGCCCTTCCTGCACTGCTCGACCGCGACATGGATCATCCAGTTGTCACCGGGCTGCGCCAGCACGGTGACGGCCGGACCGGCGATCGAGGCTCCAGCCCAGACGGGCCGCAAGTAAGGCTTCATCAGGCCGAGCCGGCCGTAAGCCTCGTGCACGGTCGAGACGCCGTACTCCGCCATCCCGGCGGGGTCTGCGCGCTTGATGTTGCGAACGACGACCGGCTTCATGCCAATTCCTCCGCAACGGTCGGGAACAAGCGCTGATAGGCCTCGCCGTAGGTCATGGGCACGCCGGTGTTGCGGCTGCCTTGAATGCCGCGGTTGAGCGCGACGCGCTCGTAATAGCCCCAGAGATGTTTTTGCGCGGCGAGGATCTGGAACGCTTCGTACTTCTGTTGCCAGACCTCGTCGATCTTGAGGAGCAAGTCCGGCTTGTAGTTGCACTGCTCGGGCTGGTGCGGCTCGAACAGGAACACCGGCGGTGCCGAATATTTGTACTGCGCGCCGGGCTTGTGGCCCATCGCCTGCGCGACCACGCGGGTCTCCTGCGCAAAATGTGCCGCATTCGGATGATCGAAATTATAGGGATCTTCCAGCGCGTGCGTCAGCACGAAGCTCGGATTGAGCTCGCGGTAGATGTCGACCATGCGGTCGAAATGCGCCTCGGTGAGCTTGAGCGGATAGTCGCCGCAGTCGAAGAACTCGATCTCGGCGCCAAGCAGCTTCGCCGCCCGCTCCGCCTCGTCCTTGCGCCCGGCCTTGACCGATTCCAGCGTCGCGCCCTTTTCCTTCCAGGCGAACTGGCTCTCACCGCGCTCGCCGAAGGACATGCAGACGATCTTCATGCGATAGCCCTTCTTCGCATGCAACGCGATGGCGCCACCTGCGCGCCAGACGAAATCGCCGGGATGGGCGGTGACCACGAGACCTGTTTTCATGGGATAAACTCCCTCTTTCATTCGTAAGTAGTCTAGACCACCTGCCTCATGCAGGAAGCCAATTCATCAAGCAGCGGCAGCCACTGGTTCCTCGCCGTCGAGCACGCGCTTCAGGCGCTCACCATCGAGCGCGCCTTCCCATTTGGCAATCGCGATGGTCGCGACCGCATTCCCGATCAGATTAGTCGGCGTCAGCCCCTGCGACATCAGGCGATGGATGCCGAGCACCAGCGCAACGCTGGTCACCGGAATGCTGCCGGTTGCCGACAGCGTCGCCGCCAGCACGACGAAGGCCGCGCCCGCGATGCCCGCCGCGCCCTTGGAGGTCACGAGCAAGACCAGCAGCAACTCGATCTGCTCGGCGAGTCCGAATGGTGTGTTCGTCGCCTGCGCGAGGAACACCGAGGCCGCGGCCAGATAGAGACAGGTGCCATCGAGGTTGAACGAGTAGCCGGTCGGGATCACGAGCCCGACCACGCTCTTCTCGCAACCGGCCTTCTCGAGTTTGGTCAGCATTCGCGGCAGCACCGTCTCGGACGATGTCGTAGCGATGCAGATCAAGAGCTCTTCCCAGATGTAGCGGATCAGCTTGAGCAGCGAGAAGCCGCAGAGCCGTGCCACCGGGCCAAGCGCGACAGCGATGAAAATCACGCAGGTCAGATAGAACCCGCCTAGCAGCTTGCCGAGCGAGGCCAGCGATCCCACGCCGAACTTGCCGACCGTGAACGCAATGGCGCCGAACGCGCCGATCGGCGCCGCCCACATCACGAAGCCGACGACGGCGAACACCATCTTGGCGGCAATATCGATCAGATGGACCAGCGGCGCGGCGCGCTCGCCGAGCTGCACCAGCGCGAAACCACAGAGTACCGAAATGAACAGCACCTGAAGAATATTGCCCTCTGCGAAGGCGCCGACGAAGGTCGCCGGCACGATGTTCATCAGGAACGGCACGAAGCCGATGACGGCGGTCTGCTTCACGTAAGGCTCGACCGCGCTGGCGTTGATGCTGGCGGGGTCGATGTTCATGCCGGCGCCCGGCTTGAGGACATTCACCGCGACGAGACCGATGATCAGCGCGATCGTGGTCATGATCTCGAAGTAGATGATGGCCTTGACCGCGACCCGCCCGACGCGCGCCATGTCGGCCATATGCGCGATGCCGTGTACGACCGTGCAGAAGATGATCGGTGCGATCAGCATCCGGATCGCCTTGATGAAGGCGTCTCCGAGCGGCTGCATCTTGGCGCCGGCCGCGGGATTGACGATCCCAAGCACGATGCCAGCCGCCATGGCGATGAGCACCTGGATCCAGAGCTCCTTCCACCAGACGCGCACGCGGGGCTTGTCGATCGCCATCGCGGTCATTGATCAAATCCGAACAGGCGCGCGGGATTGTCGACCAGGATCTTCTGCTGGAACTCCGCCTCCGGCGCGAACAGCGGGATCAGATCAACGAGGTCGCCGTCATTCGGCATCACCTTGACGTTGGGATGCGGCCAGTCGGTGCCCCAGATGATGCGATCGGGCGCGGTCTCGACGATCTTGCGCGCAAACGGCACCGCGTCAGTGAAGGGCGGACCGGCCGAGGACACGCGTTCCGAGCCGCAGATCTTGACCCAGCACTTCTCGTCGCGCTGCATCAGCTCGATCAAAATCTTGAACGGAAGCTGATCCAGCCCCTCGGAGGCCTTCACGCGTCCCATGTGGTCGATCGTGTAGCTCAGCGGCAGTCTTGTCAGCATGTCGGCATATTCAGGCAAATCGATCGCGTCGAAATGCAGATCGATGTGCCAGCCGAGCGGTGCGACCATCGCGATGATGCGATTGAACACACCCTTGTCGGGGACGCCGCCAAGATGGCGAACGAAATTGAACCGGCAGCCGCGGAAGCCGCCTTCGTGCAGCACCCGAAGCCCGCGCTCGGTGATGGTGTCGTCGATATTGGCAACCGCACGATAGGCGCCGTTGCTCTGCGCGATCGCGTCGAGCGCCACCGTGTTGTCCACGCCGTGCACGCTGGCATTGACGATAACCGCGCGCTTAACGCCGAGCTTGGCATGCAGCGCCTTGAAGTCTTCGAGCGGCGCATCCGGCGGGGTGTAGGAT
>JAEWHT010000121.1 GCA_023387695.1 Pseudomonadota bacterium
CCTCGAAGGCGTGCCGCCGGCGATGATCGAGAACTGCGCCAAGATGGCCGGCATGCCGGTCGGCCCGCTCTCGCTCTCGGACGAGGTCGCACTCGACCTCGGCCTGAAGATCATGAAGGCGACTGAAGCCGATCTCGGCCCGAACGCCATCAACCCCGATCAGAAGAAGCTGATGGTCGAGATGGTCGAGAAGCAGGGCCGCCTCGGCCGCAAGAACAAGAAGGGCTTCTATGACTATCCCGAAGGCAAGGGTCAGAAGAGCCTGTGGCCGGGCCTCTCCGCGCTGCAGCCGAAGCAGCTCGATCCGGATACGCTCGATATCGAGGAGCTGAAGCAGCGCTTTCTGGTGGTGCAGGCGGTGGAAGCCGCGCGCACGGTCGAGGATCACGTCATCACCGATCCGCGCGAGGCGGATGTCGGCTCGATCCTCGGCTTCGGCTTCGCGCCGTTCACCGGCGGAACGCTGTCCTACATCGACTTCATGGGGACCAAGAAGTTCGTCGAGCTCTGCCACAAGCTCGAGGCGAAGTACGGTTCGCGCTTCACGCCGCCGAAGCTGCTCGAAGAGATGGCGGCGAAGGGCGAGACCTTCTACGGCCGCTTCGCGCCGAAGAAGGCGGCGGCCTGAGGCCTCGCTCGAAACGTCTCACGCATTCGTGACAACAAAAAAGGCCGGATCAATCGATCCGGCCTTTTCGCTATTTTGCGGAGCGCGGCTCAGGCGGCCTGCGCCAGGCCTTCCTTCTTCAGAGCTTCCTGCACCTTCGGCCGCGCCGCGACGCGGGCCTTGTAGGCGGTGAGGTTCGGCATCGCCGAGAGGTCGAACTTCATCCGGTCGCCCCAGGTCAGCATCGTGAAGAGATAGCCGTCGGCGACCGAGAACTGCTTGCCCATGAGGTAGTCGCGGCCGGCGAGCTGGCTGTCGATGTGCTTCAGCTTGCCCATGACGCGGTCCTTGAAGAACGCCTTGGCGTCGTCGTTCAGCGCCGGCGCAAACAGTGGGCCAAAGCTCTTGTGCACCTCGGACGTGAGGAAGTTCAGCCATTCGAGCAGCTTGTAGCGCTCGGCGCTGTCGCGGGCGGGCGCCAGCGCCTTGGCCGGGGCCTTGTCGGCGATCATCTGGACAATGACCGGACCTTCGGTAAAGATTTCGCCGCTGTCGAGGCCCAGCGCGGGGACCTGACCTTTCGGATTGACCTTCAGATAGTCTTCACCGTTCTCGAGCTTCTTGGCCCGGATATCGACCTTGACCAGCTCATAGGGCAGGTCGGCCTCCAGGAGCGCGATATGGGGGGACAGCGAGCAGGCGCCGGGCGAGTAATACAGTTTCATGGAATTTCCTCCTCTTGACGCTTGGTTGGAGCGAAAGAACGCCTACATGCATCTGCATCCAATAGTCAAGATTGATGCAGGTGCATCGAGTGGGGTAAGAAGCGGACGACGAGCTTGAGCGGGACCATGAAACGCAAACCATCAACCGAGGCCACCAGTGCCTGGATCCGCCTGATGCGGGTGCAGAGCCGCGTGCTCGACTGCGTCGAGCAGGACCTGAAGAAGGCCGGGTTCCCGCCGCTGGCATGGTACGACGCACTGCTCGAATTGTCGCGCGCACCTTCAGGTGAGTTGCGGCCGGTGGAACTCGAGCGGCAGATGCTGATCCCGCAATACTCGACCTCGCGATTGATTGATCGCCTGGTCGACGAAGGCCTCGCCTGCCGGCGCGAATGCAAGATCGACAAGCGCGGCCAGTTCGTGGAGATCACGGAGGCTGGCCGCGAGTTGCAGAAGCGGATGTGGGGCGCCTATTCGGCCGCGATCGAAAAATATGTCGGCTCGAAACTGTCCGATGCCGATGCCGTCAAGCTCAGCGGTCTGCTCGACCGGTTGGGTTGCTCGTGCGGCGAGATGAAGCTGCCGCCCGTCGCCCAAACCAACGCGAACACCAACGAAACCTCGCCGTCGCGATGACCGCGCGGCACACCAGTTCGTCCGTGTACCCGATGGGTTCGCGGACCATCCCCGTCACCCGCGCGCCTTCGACCGAAGCGCCCTTTTGATTAGAGTTTGATATGGCGCGAGACCAGATCGATATGACGCCGCTGCAATCGCGCGACGAACTCGTCGCGTGGTTCGAGGCCGGCTGCAAGCCGGCGTCCGAGTGGCGCATGGGCACCGAGCACGAGAAGACGCCGTTCACGCTCGAAGGTCATCGCCCTGTGCCCTACGAGGGTGCACGCGGCATCGGTGCGCTGCTCGAAGGCATGAAGCTCCTGCTCGGCTGGGAGCCGATCATGGAGAAGGGCAACATCATCGGCCTCTACGATGTCACCGGGGGCGGCGCGATCTCGCTCGAGCCTGGTGGGCAGTTCGAACTCTCCGGTGCGCCGGTCGAGAATGTGCACCAGACCCAGAGCGAGCTGATGGCGCATCTGGCGCAGGTGCGCGAGATCGCGACGCCGCTCGGCATCGGCTTCCTCGGTCTCGGCATGACGCCATCCTGGTCGCGTGCCGACATTCCGGTGATGCCGAAGGGCCGCTACAAGATCATGACCAATTACATGCCGAAGGTCGGCCAATACGGCCTCGACATGATGTACCGGACCTGCACGGTCCAGACCAATCTCGACTTCTCTTCTGAAGCCGACATGGTCAAGAAGCTGCGCGTCTCACTGGCGCTGCAGCCGGTCGCGACCGCCCTGTTCGCCAACTCGCCATTCACCGAAGGCAAGCCGAACGGCTTCCTGTCGTTCCGCTCCGAGATCTGGCGCGACACCGACAATGCGCGCGCCGGGATGATGCCGTGGGCGTTCGAGGATGGCATGGGCTTTGAGCGCTATGTCGACTACGCGCTCGACGTGCCCATGTATTTCGTCAAGCGCGGCGACGATTACATCGACGTGTCGGGCTCTTCCTTCCGCGCCTTCTTCGACGGCCGTAACAATAATCTTCCGGGCGAGCGCCCGACGCTGTCGGATTGGGCCAATCACCTTTCGACGATCTTCCCGGAGGTGCGGCTCAAGCGTTACCTCGAGATGCGCGGCTCCGATGGTGGGCCATGGGGCCGGCTGCCGGCGTTGTCGGCGTTCTGGGCTGGGCTTCTCTATGACGACGTGTCGCTCGATGCCGCCTGGGATCTGGTGAAGCACTGGACCGCGCCGGAGCGTCAGGCGCTGCGCGACGACGTGCCGCGTTTCGGCTTCAAGGCGCGGATCAAGGACCGCTATCTGTTCGAGATCGCCAAGGAATGCCTCGTTCTGGCACATGCAGGCCTGCGGCGCCGTGGCCGCATCGATGCGATCGGACGCGACGAAACGCGGCATCTGGAGCCGCTCGACCGCATCATCGATTCCGGCAGGACGCCGGCAGAGGAAATGCTCGAGAAATTCAACGGCGCCTGGAAGGGTTCGGTGGAACCGGCCTACGCGGAATACGCGTTCTAGGACAATCGGCCGCGCCTAGACCATAGGCCAACGACCAGGTTTTAGGCCGTTCATCGCCCGTACAGGTTTGCGGCGATCAAATGACCGTCCGAAAAACCTGAGCGCCGTCAATAACTCGAAAGCTGTTTCGATGGGGAAGGGCCGCCTGTCCGGGGCCGTCGTGGCAAAGGTCCTGGCCTGCGTCACGCTGCTGCTGCTCGCATTCGCGGGCGGGCCTGCGCGCGCCCAGACGGCATTCGACCGGCCCGGCGGCGATTATTTCAACGCGCCGGTGACGTCGGGTGATCCCGAGGATTGTGCGCTGCTGTGCGAACGTGATCGCAAGTGCCGCGCCTGGAGCTTCAGCTACCCTGACATCGATGGCGCTGCCGCGGTGTGCTGGCTCAAGAATACCGTACCGCCACGACAGCCCGCCAATTGCTGTATCTCCGGCGTCCGCGGCGCCGGTGTGATCGAGCCGCGCGTCGAGGGCGTGGAGACGTCGATCGACCGCCCGGGCGGTGACCTGCGCAATTTCGACCTCAAGGAAGGCGAAAGCGAAGACGCCTGCAAGGCCGCCTGCACCGCCGACAACAAGTGCCGCGCCTTCACCTATGCCCGTCCCGGCTACACGGGTCGTGAAGCGCGCTGTTTCCTGAAAAAGGACATCAAGCCACCGCGGCGGAAGGCCGGGTTCACGTCGGGCGTGGTGCGGTAGGCCTAACAAACACTCGGGCACGTAGGGTGGATTAGCCCCGCGGATTGCGCGAAGCGCAAACCGCTTGGCGTAATCCACCCCTTTACTATCGGCGTCGAGAGAGAAGTGGTGGATTACGCCTTCGGCTAATCCACCCTACGGCACTTACTGCGCCGCGATCACCGTCAGTTCAGGCCACAATGCTTTCCATCGCGCCGCCTTCACCGCGTAATTCGCGGCGGAAAAATTCGGACCCGGATTGGGGCGTGCAATCAGGCCCGCGACATCCTCAAACCCGTGCGGCGCATAGACATCGAAGCCGTCACCTGCACGCCTGACGCCCACTTGCGTGTTCTGCGTCAAGAAGCGGTCGATCCCGTTCGTCGAGCACGACAGCGGCGGATAAGGCAGGCCGTGCTTGGCCGGGTACCACAGATGCACACGCGCCTGATTGCGGGTCTCGATCTTGACGCCGAGATGATCGAGTCGCGCTTGCAGCCTGCGGATCACGGCGTCCTCCGCGTCCCATGAAGTATCGGGGTCGAAATAGAAGATGTCGTAATCGGCAATGCCATGATCGATGGCGCGGCCGGTGAGCGCGTTCCATACCGATTGCACGAGGCATCCCGACACCAGCCAGGCATCCGGCAGCGCGAGCCGTTGCAGCTCGTCGATGATCGCAACGTTGATCGGGTTCTTCAGTGCCAGCGCGAGGAAACGAGCCTCATCCATCGCTTGCGTCACGCGTTCGTGCGCGCATCATAGTCCGCTCGCGCCGCCTTCGAGGCCAGCGTGCGCCAGCGCCGCCGCAGGAACGGTTCGACGATCGCGCGCTTGGCCTTGGACAGGCGGATCAGCACGATCGGATAATCTGCATAGTGATCGGTGAAGTAGAAGATTTTCGGCTGGCTCTCGACCAGCATGGCGCGCTCGTCGATCGGGACATCAGGCATCACCAGGCTGTCGCCGTCCTCCTTCAGGCGCGCCAGCAGCTTCTTGCGCACTTTCAGCGCCGGCGTGCCGTAGGAGGTGCCGTCCTCGACCTCCGGCCACGTCAGCGCAAATTTTCTGACGTCGTCGAAGGTCATGATTTCGGCTCAGTGCACGGCGGTGAAGAACCGCGCGAGGCGGAAGCCGGAGAGCCAGGTCCAGACGGGCTGGCCGCGCATGCCGAGATCCCAGGATCCGAGCACGGCGTCGGCACGTCCCACAAGATTGTCGACCGGCAAAAGGCCGACGCCGCCGGAGCGCAGCGGCACGCGGCTGTCGGCGGAGTTGTCTCTGTTATCGCCGAGCACGAAGAGGTGGCCGGCCGGCACCGTCACTTCCTGCGTGTTGTCGAGCGGGCCGTTGTCGCGCATCTTGAAGATCAGATGCTTGACGCCGTTCGGCAGTGTCTCGACATAACGGTAGGCAGGCTCGCTGCCGCCATTGTCGTCCTCGGCGGCACCAAGACCATCCGACTTCAATTCGGCGGGGCGATCGTTGATGAAGAGCTGGCCCTGCCGCATCTGGATGCGATCGCCGGGTAGGCCGACGACGCGCTTGACCCAAGCCTGCGAGCGGTCGCCGGGCCAACGGAACACGACGACATCGCCTTGCTTCGGCGTCTCCGCGAACACGCGACCGGTTTCAGGCAAGTTGATCTGGATCGGCAGCGACGAGGTGCCGTAGCCGTAGGGGAATTTCGAGGCGAGCAGTGCGTCGCCGATCAGCAGCGTCGGCTCCATCGAGCCCGACGGCACGTAGAACGGCTCGGCCAGCGCGCCCTTGGCGATGAACACGGCGGCGACGATGCCGGCGAGCTGCACCAATTGTCCGGCCCAGCCGCTCATCTTACTCGGCATCGTCTTCACCCTCATTTGCGTCAATTTCCTTTATGCGGTCCGTCTCGGTAAGCAACGCCCTCAATGCTCCAATATTGCTGGTGATGCCGTCTAATTCATCGAGTAAATCTTTCTTGGTAGTAAAAAGAGCAACCTTTGCTGTCCCGAGTCCGTTCGCCGCTTGGGAGCTCAATTTGAGTACATGCGCAATTTGAGCGCACGTAAAGACAAGGTCTGAAAGCGACATTGTGGTGACGAGTGAACGGCTCTTGTCGTCATCCGATATATGAGCGCTGAAGTAGGGGATGAACACTCCCTGACTTGGAAACGCGGCCCAGGCAGGCCACAGATCGATGGTCAGCCCTGTGGTTTCTAGGAAGGGGTGAATGTCCAACCCGGTGGTCTCGGGACTGGCATCCGATCCACTCTCATCTTGTGAAGAAGAGTTGGTGCTCATGTGACGCTCTTACGATGAGGGGGGAGGAGCCTTCTACGTCGGTTCTGACGGAGGCGGTCCGAGCCACCATAGATAGAGGCAGTCGCCTTGTCTAAGAAGGATGATTCTCTAGCCTTAACTTCAACATCCCCGACCGCAGCATCGGGCGGCTTTGAAAAGGCTTCGAAGTGGCCCGCTAATGGCGCGAAGCGAAACGACACGTGCATCTTCTTAGCTGAGAGCTCTTTCGAAGACTCCATCCAATCGCTCGCCAGATCACGAAGGCGCACAGACACCTTATGTGAAGGCGGGCCTGATAGATCGCTCAGATTAGCAGCTGAAGCTTTGGCTTTTACCGAGGGGCGAGAGATATCGGTCGCGTTCCGTTTCTCCACCTGACTGATTAAGAAGAATCCCACAAACAGCAGAGCAATGACTAAGATTAGGCCAAACAACGGAAACATCATCGTTTTCCCTTGAAGAGAACGACAGCGACCGACAAGGACAACTGGATGGTAAGCCACGCGGCGAATATGATGGTAACGCTCAGCGCCACGTTGTCAGGCAAGAACGCTATGCGCCGCCCTGCATCGAATTGCACGTCATGCAATCGCGTGAGATTAAAGAAGATTGCGTTGATCGCGCAAAGGACGGCAAAGAACAAGAAAATGCCGGCCGACCGTCGAAGCACGGCGGTACACGCGAAGTGAAGACTAACGGCGAAAACTAATACATATCCTATGAGGCTGACTTGGGTAGGGACATAAGTCCAATCTTTTCCAGCCAACCCTCCATCGAGAGCTAAGATTACTCCAAGCGCAGCGCCTAGAACTGCCGAGATCGTACCTTCACAAGGTAACGGTTGTACCCAAGCTCGCATCTTGATCATTCGAATGAAAGTTGAAGAGCAATGGGTTGAGTTTACCACAACCTCCGCGTTCAGCAATTAGCCCGTCCCACCCACCGTAATGCGTTCCATCAGAAGCGACGGCTGGCCGACGCCGACCGGCACACCCTGGCCGTTCTTGCCGCAGGTGCCGATGCCGGTATCGAGCGCGAGATCGTTGCCGATCATGCGGATGCGATGCAGGTCGGTCGGCCCGTTGCCGATCAGCATGGCGC